>NZ_JCBAIQ010000001.1:0-475000 GCF_059772165.1 Paenibacillus sp. TY11
CCCTACACGACGCTTTCCCGATCTCAACTGCAGCGCCGCTCGCGGAAGGCCCGCCGGGCATTGCCAGAGCTGCGCCTGCCTGCGGTGTATCCAGCGCGCGATCCTCTTGCGCGCTCAGCGACCACGGCTCCGCTTCCGTGCGGAGACGCTGATGCGGCTTGAGCGCCTGCTCGGTCGCATTCAGCGTGTATTTGCGCTGATATCCGCGCGGCGTCACGATTAAGCCGTCATACACCGTCGTCGAGGAATTACCGATGATTACGGTCGTCAGCATCCCGATGTCGTGGTTCAGCATATCTTCCAGCGTCGTTACGATAACTTGCTGACGTTCACGATAAGCACTCTTCACCAGCCCGACTGGAGTTTGTGGATCGCGGTAACGCAGCAAAATGGATTGAGTTTCAACAATCTGGCGTGTACGCCGACCACTGCGCGGGTTGTATAATGCAATCACAAAATCAGCCGAAGCCGCAGCTTCTACACGCTTCACAATCGTTTCCCACGGGGTCAGATGATCACTCAGACTGATCGTGCAAGCATCATGCATAACCGGCGCCCCCAACAACGAAGCACAGGACTGGATAGCCGAGATCCCCGGCACGACTTCGACCTCAACCCCGTCCTCGCGACGCCACCCTTTTTGCATCAGCACTTCATACACCAGCCCTGCCATGCCATAGACACCCGCATCCCCACTGGAAATGACGGCTACCTTCTTGCCCATCTCTGCTTGACGAACCGCCTCCTGCGCACGGCTCACTTCCTCTGTCATCCCTGTGCGTACAATCTCCTGTCCGTTCAACAACGGACGGATCAAATCAACGTAGGTATTGTAGCCGATAATGACCTCACTTTCGGCCAGCGCATCCAGCGCCCGTTTTGTGATATGTTCCATATCTCCTGGTCCAAATCCAATCACCAGCAATTTTCCTAATGGGCTCATCGTGCTCCTCCTATTCATCCTTTTCAGGGCAGCTATTCCTATCTATCTCAATGATTTGTGGACATCCTGTAACTCAAAAAACCCCATCCTGCCCGGATGGGGTTCCTATGTACGCATCTCTCATCAGACGAACAAACAGCGTAAGAAGACAGTTCGTCTCCCTCCAAACTGCCGCTGCTTTCCATCTGTTTTGTTTACGCTTCAAACGCTGCTGCACGTTCATATCCACGCAAACCTGTAACCAACATGGAAAAAGCAACGTGTGCCTGATTTCCTGATTTCGTACACCCATCCTCTCCGCGAAGGTTAACGGTGCATACAGATCAAGGTAGGTCTCCTGGCTTGGCATCAACAGATTCTTTCGTCTTCCCCGTTTTCACGAGTGACCATTTAAAAGAATCCTCTTCCTTACAGTGGCGGGACCGCTCGGGACTTGCACCCGATTCCCTGTTACCCTTTGCTCAACCGCAAAGGCACCTTGTCTGTCCGCTATTTGATTATGGGTCTTATCATAACCTTGCCTCAATCAGTTGTGCAAGCACGAAAAACGCTTTATTTCAAGTTCTCTGCTTTATTTTTTAACATATGTAGCAATTCATCCGGGTCCGCAGAGATACTCAGTAGCGCTGGATGCTCAGACCCCGCAAACCCCTCTTGCACGCTATGACGTACCATTTCTACTAACGGGTCAAAATATCCATTCACATTCAGTAGCCCAATGGGCTTGCGATGAATGCCGATTTGTGCCCAGCACAATACCTCGAACAGCTCCTCAAAGGTTCCCAATCCACCCGGAAGGGCAATAAACGCATCAGCCATCTCGCTCATTGCCGCTTTACGTTCATGCATGCTCGCTACCTCAATAAATTCGGTAACTCCCCGATGAATGATCTCTGCATCAAATAACAAGGTGGGCATAATGCCGGTGACCTGACCGTCACCCGCCAGCATTCCATCCGCAACCTCACCCATCAGCCCCCTGCTAGAGCCACCATAGATCAGACGGAAATGATGTCGAGCCATGGCTTCCCCCAGCTTACCTGCCGCCTCAAGATATACCGATGAATGTCCAGGTCTGGACCCGGCAAATACACAAATCGAATTCATAACGTCTCAGCTCCTGTCCTAGTATCATGCATCGAAACTTATTCATTATATTAGATAAATATTTTCGCTATAACAAAAAACTTTGTCGATGCATGTCCAACAAAAAAAGATAAAGACCTCGTAGGCCCTTATCTTTATTTTACTCTGTATCAGAAAATATAAGTTCTTTTTAGCACACTGCATTTATAATTTCTATCTCATTTCAATGACCGCTTCACTATCTCCAGACCAAAGCCATGCACCGAATCGCTATGTTCAAAATATCTTCCCAGTTCCACCATCATCGCGCCCATGCGCTCTTCTACCGGAAACACGATCCGTTCAATCCCTTCCTCCAATATGGACTGCGCAGTCACCTTGCCTACCGATACAGCAATCACATCCTCACGAAAAGCTTCCAGTAAATCCTCGATTCGATTTTGCTCTCTGGCATATTGAGCCAAAAAGCGGATTTGCGGACCGCTCGTGAACGTAACGGCATCCACCTTACGATTTACGATATCTTGCAGCAACGCTTGCAAATTCTCTTCCTCGGGCGGTATATGCTTATAAGGAAGCACCTGCCGGGTAATTGCGCCTTGCTCGTCCAGCCACTTCACCAGCCGTGGGGCCGGATCACCGTGTAGCTGCAATAGCACTTCCTTGCCCTTCAGATCATATGGGGCAAAGGCCCGCGTCAACCCGGTCAAACTTCCGTCCTCATCCCGTACAGCTGGTGTGAAGCCACGCTTTTTGAGTCCATTGACCGTCTTGTAGCCCCGCGCTGCAATGTTCGAGGATTGGAGCAGCTCTATAATCTGCTCTGCCACCCCCATATCCTCAGCCATATCGAACAGTGCGTCCAGGCCCATGCCTGTCGTAAAAATGTTCCAGTCTGGCGGCTGCTTCACCCACGATACAACGGCGTTGCGCAGCTCGATATCATCCAGAAAAACCGTCCCCTGGGCCGGACGCTGCACTGGCTCGCCCCCCATTTTTGCAACCAACAGTGCCATTTCGTCTGCTTTACGGGGACCAGCAAGGGCGATCCTCTTGCCTGCCATGCGCTGTGCCATCCTGTTCCCTCCCTTGTAGAAGTCGTAATCCTTTCTATCAAGTATACAATTAGAGGGCTAAAAGACAAATAAAAATTACTTTTTTGATGGATATAGTAATCTTATAAATCTGCCTGTCTTTCTCCGCCCCCCAACTGGTCTTTCTGTCTGTTATCCTGCTTTTCGCCGGATGGCTTATCACCGCCGCCTTCTTCTTTACGTTTGGGTCGGAGTAGCAGCCATAACACAAATGGCATGAAGACAAAGAACATGACCATAACCACGGTCCACTCCCGGATGAATTCATATATTTGTACAATGTTAGAGAACAGCATAAAGGAACAGACGTAACCCAACAAACCAACTGGCCAAACAATCAAATTCCCCCAGGCTGGAGCAAACATACGCTTAACAGTCAAACTGATGACGTACAGATCAAACCCCATTTTCGTAAGCAGAGTCGGCACGGTAAGAGCGCCCACAAATAAATCGAACCGATCCAGAAAATCGGTCACTTGCAACTGACGCGCCAGTTCATACGAAGGATAAAACAGTCGTGACAAAATGGGGACACCGATAACCAGCTCTGCCAGTAACACAATCAGAACCAAAAAAACGGTTCCAGTCAGATGCCCAAGCCACGCGCTCCGTGGACTATAATTTTTTCCCAAAATCACAAAGGGCAACATCATAATGTCTGCCATATAACCAAGCATGCGCCAGCTCCCTTTGACCACTCCACCTACATCTGGATGCAAGAACGGTCTCAGTACCGCAAAATCCATATTACGCCCGAAAATAAGCGGCATGGTCAAGAGCGTCAGGATCATCAGCGGAACAAAAACTTCCGTCATATTCACGATAGTGCTAATTCCACCTTTAGCCATAAACACTAAAGTTAACAATATAATCAGAGAAATCACGACAATTGGGGTCAACGGCAACAGCGTAACCTGTACCAAATCCGTAATAATTCTCAAATCCCTTGCAAATATAATCAGGAAAATTATAAGGTACACCGAGAGCAGCATGCGTCCCAGTACGGGATAAGAGCTTACTATGGCCTGAAGCATATCCTGATCTGGAAAACGTCTCCTAATTCTAAGCGCCACATAGATCGGCAGGCACAGCACAATGGCGGCAACCATACAAGTCCAATAAGCATGCTGGTTTGCGTAATCTGCTGCCTGGGCGGGAGCATGTACAAGGGTAATACTGGCCTGCAGCAATACACCAAGCAACACGATTTGTCTGGTTGTGAACTGTTTCATAAAGGTACATCTCCTTTTGGCCCACAGGCATCCATTACACGTTACAACGTAGGGGGGAGCCACATGTCAATAAAACGGGTCAGCCATGTAGCCACATAAACGGAACTTCTTGTCGATGTTCCGTAGATCCAGATACCAATACTAATTACGTACAATACACGTGAGATCCATCGGTTGACGGCAGGTGCAGCGTTGAGACTTTTGCGGTCAATCAGATACATGAAGAGAATAGCCAGCACCAATGGCAGCAGAAATACCTTATTCATTCTGAATGTTCTCCTTTTTGACCCCGAATGGCTTGGTGATTGCACCAATATTTTCGATGTGTACGACCGGATCTATGGTGACCTCTGCCTTGGGATACAAACGATCCCATTGGGGTTTAATCCGCTTCCATTCATCAGGGCGACTTGTAATGATAACCCGGCCCAGACCAAGCACATCCGAATGATACTTTTGCTGAATAACACGAACAGCCTCTCCCAGTTCCTTCTTGATCTGCTCGGCAACCTGCTGTTCCAGCCACTTCAGGTTTGCCTCTTTGGAAATATCGAAAGTCGTCTCATTCTCTTTTGCATTCCCGTTGCAGTTTATATGAATGGTCATCCGAATCTCATCCCCCCGAATATTGGGTTCGATATGGACCTTATTTTCGATGAGATCTACGGAAATGTAACCTTTTCCTTTGGGTGGAAGTACAAAAATTTCCGTATTCTTGGCCTGATTCATACCCAGAAGCAAAAATCGGCTTAAATGATTATCTATTATGCCAGTCACCCTGTCTTTGCGAAATACAGCCAGCCCGTCGACCTGAATATTCGTCTTCTTGTCCTTCAGATTGGCTGGACCATTCTTCACCAATGACATGACCGGCACAGCCGGATCAATACCATCCAGCAGGATCGTATTCAACAGCAGCTTAATTGAACGAGGGTTTTCCATATAGGAATAGTTGAGCTCGCGAACCATTTCTGCCGGATACTGCTCAATCGGAGCATCCGCCTGCAGCACTTCCAGCGCCGATCCCTTCGTTATGACAACGAGAGATGATAAACGGTTCTGTGGGACGCGCGCCAATACATCCATCATATTGCCGATCCCTTCCCGCGCCAGTGCCTCGCCGAACAACAGCACCCGGCGATGGGAGTAATTCAGCGTTCGCGAAACCCCTCGCTGTTCCTCGGCGCTTGCTCCCCGAAAGCTTGGGCCTATCTTGGACTCCAGATAATAGGACTTCGTCCCGCTTGTGCCTCCCCCGCCTCCTGTGTTTCCCGAAGCTCCGAGCTGTCCGGGGAGCGCAATTTGCATCGTAACCCGATATTGATCCCCTTCCTTATCCATCCCGGTGCCCATCACAAAGGCCACATCGTTCACCTCACGGCGATCCCAGCACCCTCCCAAAAGAACAGAACAGAGCAGCAGACAACTGAGCACGGCCAGTTTACGTATTTTCCCTGTATCAGAGCCTTGGGGCTTCATCACCATCCCTCCTCGGTTGTCGGCGTCCCATTCATCTTTTCTTTTTCCCGTTTGTTGTTGTCTTTTCTGATCCATGAAGGACGTTTGATCATTTTCCACCAAGGTGCACGAACAATGATATCCTTTTGATCCGTATGGTTGTATGGGCTGTATCCACTCATGTAAGGCACGCCAAACGACGTTAGCTTGGTTAAATGTGTGGCGACCAGCGTTGTGGCAATAATGATCCCAAACAGTCCAAACATCCCCGCCATCAGCATGATCGGAAACCGCAGCAGACGAATTGTAATAGCAAAGTTAAAACGTGGAATGGTAAACGAAGCAATACCTGTGAGCGACACCACAATGACTATGGGCGCCGATACGATCCCTGCCTGTACTGCGGCCTGTCCAATAACGAGCGCGCCGAGGATACTGACGGCCTGACCGACGGTTTTGGGGAGGCGAATCCCTGCTTCCCGTAATGCCTCAAAAGAAATCTCCATCATCAACGCTTCCACCAGTGCGGGAAAAGGGATGGATTCACGAGCCGCCGCAATGCTCAATATGAGCGTCGTCGGCAGCATATCATGATGATAGGTCGTAACCGCTACATATAATGCTGGCAGAAAGAGAGCCATTACGAGAAAAAGAAACCGAATCCCTCGCACCATATTACTGATGAAAAAACGCTCATAATAGTCTTCGCTCGCTTGCATCATCTGCCACATCGTCACTGGCCCAATCAAAGCAAAGGGCGTTCCGTCCACAAAAATAGCAAAACGTCCTTCCAGTAACTGTGCAGTGACGGTATCAGGCCGTTCCGTGTATTGCATTTGCGGAAACGGTGAAAACGGATGATCCTCAATCAGTTCCTCAATATATCCGGTCTCCAGCACACCATCAATTTTGATATCACTGAGCCTTTTTTTAACATCCTCCACCAGTTTTGGATCTATGATTCCTTCGACATAGGTAATCACGACACTGGTTTGGGTTTCCTTCCCGATGGTCATACTTTGCATTTTGAGCATCGACGTCTTCAACTTGAATCGCAGAAGTGCCGTATTAACGCGAAGTGTCTCTGTGAAGCCCTCACGCGGCCCACGAATAACCGCTTCGGTCTGCGGTTCCTCCACTCCACGGCGGACACCTCCCTTGGCGCTGAAAATGTACGCACGCGGCGTACCCTCTACGAACAAGGCGGCATTGCCGTCCAGTATCGCTGCCGATACCATCTTCCATTGATCCATCGTTTTGGTCTGAGACATGGAGATACGCGTTTCATCCAGCGGCTCCAATTTGCCGTTCACTTCAGGGTCCTTGAGCATCATGCCCAAAATGAAAGGCCGCAGGATATGATCCTGCAAATCCTCCGATTTTACCGTACCCTCAAAATAAGCCAACAACCCTTTGCGTTCAGGGGAAATCATTAGCTCACGGTAGACAACATCAGAACAATCCTTAAAAATATCACGCAGTGCGGTCAAATTATCTTCCAGACTGGTTCGCAACGGCTGTTCCAGCCACGAAGGCTCAGGCAGTCCCTTGAGAACACGGGCATCTCGTGGCTTGCGGTCCGGGGCCGGAACCGCTCTTCGGCTCCACGGCAATCTTGGCAACTTGGGAAAGTGTCCTTTCTTCATCGTTATTCCCCCTTTACGAATGAGCCGAACAGGTAATATGACATATAGGATGTACCAGCCTGCAAAGGATTATGTATCCAATAAACTCAACATGTCGAACAGATAACAAAAAGACTCTGCAATGATGCAGAGCCTTCGAAAATCCATGATACATCCGAAAATTTATTATAAAGGAATGATTAATCTCCCCAATACTCTTCGGGATGGTATTCAATCTCAGAACCGGCTTCGAACGTAAGCCCACCAGTCTGATCATTATATTTTACGCTTTCCGGGGTGACGTAATACCAATGCTTCACCACAGGTCCGTCATCTGCCGGCGTTACAAAACGAAATACGTTCAGCTCCTCGCTGTAACGCACAATCGCCTCCGCCGCCTCACGCGACAACTCTTGAAGCGTGAAGCGAAACACGCCGTCCGCCAATTCCAAACGGCAATCGAAAACCTGCTTGCGGCTGTCAGCAAAGCTACGCCCTGTGACGGCATGCTTGATCAGCCAAGTTTCCTGCTGCGCCATTGCGCGCACCTCCTTTTAGGGCAAATCAATCAGCATATAAAAAACAGACTCTTCTGCTTCCAGGGATAGCTTCGGTTCCTGCTCAATACGAGCTGAATCGCGCCCTTGCAGAATATGTTCACCGTTCACACGCAGCGAGCCTTCGATGACGAACAAGAACACGCGCCGTCCCTCGGCCTGTGTGAATTCTATTGGTTCTCCGGGCTGAAGCTTGCTTAAATAAATCGTTAAATCCTGGTTGATGGCAGCTATTTCGCCCTCCGTGCCCGGAACACGCTTCCCGGCAACGACAGGTAGAAGCTGACCGTGCAGACGCTCAGGGTTGAACGCTGTAGTCTCGTATGACGGTTCCAGTCCTCTTGTGTGCGGGCTAAACCACAATTGCAGCAGACTGACATCCTCCGTTTGCGAAGCGTTGTGCTCCGTATGAATGATGCCGTGCCCCGCTGACATTCGCTGAATGCCTCCAAATTGGGTTACCGCCACATGTCCACGGTTGTCTTCATGACGCAGTTCGCCGTACAACACAATCGAGACAATCTCCATATCACTGTGCGGATGCGCTCCGAAGCCCCGTCCCGGTGTGATGACATCGTCATTACATACACGCATAGGGCCAAACGCTGTATTGTCCTCATCCTGATACTCCGCGAATGAAAAGCTGTGACTCCCCCGCAGCCATCCCTTATCGAAGCTGAATCGGGAAGCAGCCGGATATATTGTAAACATAATAGCCCTCCTTCAGGATGAAAAATGAATCAAATCCCTCTCATTGTACCCGAGCCCAAGCGATAAAGCTACGCCTCTGTCTGAGTGATTATCTCATCTATAAAAGACTGCAAGGTACTGGTAACAAAGGCTTCCTTACGGCGGATAAACACTGTTGTTACTTCATTGTACGGCTCAGGCACCGCATGACCACACACAAGGCCTTGAGCCACCAGCCCGCTGATGGAAGATTCGGGAAAAACCGTCATTCCAATGCCGGCCGCCACACTGCCGATAATCGTCTCAAATGTCCCAAACTCCATAATCTGCTTAGGAATAATGCCCTCCATCTTGAGCCAGGTTTCCAGCCGTCCCCGGTAGCCACAGCCTTTTTTATATAGGAGGAGCGGACGAGTTGTAAGATCTTCAACGGAAAAGTCATCTCCTTGGGATACGAGGACCAGCTTTTCCTGAAATACATCAAACTGTTCAATGAGGGGATGCTTCACCGGCCCGGTCACAAAGGCTCCATCCAGCCGCATTTCTGCGACCTCCTGCACCAGAGACTCCGTAACCCCGGCCTTGAGGGACAATTCGACATCCGGGTACTTGCTATAGTAAGCATGTAAAATTGCCGGGAGGGCAATTACTGTCTCCACAATGCCAATCTCCAGCACCCCCGAAGGTGCAGAAGTGTTCTGAAACGCATGTTTCATTTCCTCAAATTGCGATAAAATGCTTTTCGTATATTGCAGCAGACGCTTGCCCTCGGCATTGAGAATCATACCCCGCTTATGTCTATAAAATAAAGGCGTTTGCAGTTCCTTTTCCAGTAGCTTGATTCTGGCCGTTACATTGGACTGGACATAGTTAAGCTCGGCTGCTGCCTTACTAACACTGCCATGAGCAGCCACCGTCTGGAAAATGTTTAAATCGTTCAGATCCACTACTGCTCCCCCTTATTGTGAAGGGCAAGGGCCATCAAAATTGACGCACCTTGTCACTTATTATCATTTTAAATGATCATAATGTTTATTTTCAATCATTTTACCAACAGCTTCCTATCCTTTATGATGTGTCCATAAGATATGTCCGCTGAGACCGGCAAGGAGGAGCTTTTGTACACCATGAACAGACAAATCATGACCGGATCTTTATTATGCCTGATCGCCAGTATGTCCTGGGGGGCGATGTTTCCGGTTTCGCACATTGCATTACAACACATCAATCCACTGTACTTTTCATTTTTACGCTATTTCTCGGTTACACTCATATTAATCGTGCTATTGTGGCTCAAAGAGGGACGGACTGCATTTCGCTTTGAGGGCAAGGGCAAGACGTTGTTGTTCTTTGGGACGATGGGATTTACCATTTATAATATGGCCGTTTTCCAGGGACAGCACGCGATGGGGGCAGCAGGTACCCTTGTAGCTTCTATAATGGAAGTACTAATGCCGATGATTTCCATTGCAATGGTGTGGATCATGACCCGTAAAATGCCACCGAAATATACATTAATCAGCATGGTGATTGCACTGGCTGGGGCACTACTTGTGATCACGAACGGTAAATGGACCTTTTTTACGCTTGCCGGACAACATTTACTGCCGCTGCTGCTTATTTTCGTAGGCGTCGTCGGATGGGTCGTATATTCCATGGGAGGTAGCCATTTTGCAGGATGGTCCACTCTTCGGTACTCAACCTTGACCTGCCTGCTCGGAACTCTCGTTTCTTTCGTAGTCGTCACATTTGCCTCTGCTTTCAACTGGATTGCGGTGCCGGATTGGCAGCATGTATGGTCAGTCAAATACGAAATGAGCTTTATGATCCTGCTTCCGGGGCTAGGCGCCTTGCTTAGCTGGAATGCCGGAATCCGAAAGCTGTCTCCACTCAACGGGATTCTATTTATTAACTTTGTACCGATTACCACGCTGGTACTCATGTACTTCCAAGGTTATGCCATTAGCCGGTTTGAATTGTACGGGACAGTGTTGGTTATTTTCGCACTGGTGCTGAACAATATGTTTCAGAGAAGTTCCCTGCGTCCTTCCAACAGCTCACGGGGTGTCCGTTTCCGTCTGGATCGCCGCAAGTCGTTCCAACGATGATTCTAACCCTGCAAACCAGAAGTTATGGTATAAACATCAAAAAAAGCGCCTGGATACGGAGTATAACCTCCTGTATCCGGGCGCTTTTTATCATTTCAGGATTTTGCAAAATTCGACTTCAGTCGCTCTGAAGTGCAAGATATAGACGAACTAATCCACTTCGATCTATATCTTGTTCGTTGGAAGTCGCTTATTGGATTTTTGCGAAATCCTCATTTATGATTTTCCTTCAATCTTGAAACGTCCAACCAGTTCGCGTAGTTCCTCTGCCATTTGGCTCAAGTCCGCTGAGGAAGAAGCAATTTCCTCGATGGAAGCGAGCTGTTGCTGTGCGGCCGCAGAGATCGACTCGGTGTTGCTCGCTGCCTCGTCAGAAATATGGGAAATATCGCTCATAATACCCACGACATCCGCTGCACCACGGGCCATTCCCTGGGTCACTCCGGTAATGTCATTGATATGCTCCGTTGCTCGTTCCACGGCCTGGCTGATTTCCGCAAAGGATTGCTCGGACATGCTTACCGAATCAATACCTTCCGTCACCCGTGTCCGCGCTTGATGCATAGCGCCCAGAGCATGGTTCATATCCACCTGCATCGCTTCAATGCGCTCCGAGATCAAGGTAGCCGATTTCGCAGATTCCTCAGCCAGCTTACGCACCTCCGTAGCGACCACGGCAAATCCTTTACCGTGATCCCCGGCGCGTGCGGCCTCAATGGACGCATTCAATGCCAACAGATTCGTCTGTTTGGCAATACCGGATATAACGCTGATAATATTCACGATTTCACCGGAGCGCTCATTGAGGGAGTCCATGGCCTGTCCGAGATCGTTAACGGTCTCGTCGATATCATGCATCTTCTGTACAGCCTGCGTAGCAGCCTTGCTCCCCTCCTGAGCAGACTCGGCGTTTCTCCTTACATGTTCAGATACGCCCACCATTCGCTCGGATACGTTCGCTGTTTGCTGAGCCAGCTCCTCCATACTTACGGAGCCTTGCTTGACGCTTTGCAACTGACGTTCGCTGCCTACAGCTACTTCCTGGATAGCAATGGTGACATGCTCAATGGCTTGGGTTGTCTGATCTGCACCCGCAGCCAGCTCCTCCGCTGAAGAACTTACCCGATCTGTCGTTTCGTGTACGCTTCGAATCATCGTACGCAAACTGTCGACCATGGTTTGGAAGTGAGAAGACAATTCGCCCACCTCATCCGTTTTTCCAGTTTCCAAATCGCCCGTCAAATCTCCTTCACTGATTCGTTCTGCTGATTTTTGCAGCTTACGAATCGGTACCAAAACAGAACGGGTAATCAGGAAAATCGCGATAAGCGCAATCACCAATGAGGCAGCCAGCACGAAAATGGTTACATAACGCATGGCAGCGGTCGCATCGCTAATCTCGGATTGATAGAAGGTACCTGCAATTTTCCAACCGGTATCCGTATTCGTTACATAGGTCAAATATTTCTCGCGACCTTCATGCATATAATTGAAGTTCCCGCTCGGCGCAGTATACAACGTATCAAGCGAATTCTCCTGAGGAGATGAGCCCGCTTTAGCCGTAGGATGGACTACAAATTTCTTCGTATGATCCAAAATGATGATATACCCCTCCTGGCCCACTTTGATGGAGGCCAGTTTACGTACACTTTCCAGATTTAGAGAAATCCCGATAACCCCAGACTTGTCCGAAAGCGTCTGAGATACTACGACAACAGGAATACCCGATGAATTGATGATCACAGGCGTAATTGCAACCTTACCGGGCTGCTTCATCGCTTCTATGTACCATGGTCGTGTGCGAGGGTCAAATGTCCCTTCATCCTCCTTGGGCACCCCCCGGATCATCAAGCCCTCTGGTGTACCGACAAAAACATCCATCGCATCTTCGTGCAAACCCTTGTATTGGATCAGCTTGGGCTGAATCAAAGGGCTATTTCGACCATCTATCATCGAGCCGTCCAGACGCTCCGCCAAATAACTCGCATCTTTAATTTTACTGGCGATTGCGTATTCAATAATTGAGTTAGCCGTCACTACCCCCTGATTCGCACTGCTGTGGAGCTGTTTTTCCATAGCATTATATGATGATTTATAGGTCGCAATGGAAATACTTAAGCTCGGAATCAGCAAAACAAGCAAAAAGCCTAAACTTAGCTTGTTCCTGAGTGTCCATATAGTTTTTCTCTTTCGCGTTGTTGCCATGTTTTTTCCCCTTTGCTCATAAAACGATATATTTGAATTACATTCCGTGTTAGTTATATCGGTTGAAAGTAGCAAATGATTTACAATAAAATTTCACAAAGGAGAAAAACAAAAACCGCGCCCTTTGAGACTAAGGACGCGGTTATATGAACATTTAGACCTGTACGTTACTGTTTTCAGCCTTTTTACGGCCAAATAACTGATCCACTGCCAGAAAACGTCCACCGACAAGTGCTTGCTGAAGGCTGGTGAACAGAATCAACAGATCAAATTCAATCGAGCCAAAAGGCTGTCCTTTTTTAGCAGTCAGCAATACACCGATCATAACGATGGTCAATGCTGCTCCAGCCAGTCGCGTTCCGATTCCCAGAACCAGTGCAATACCTCCAACCAGCTCAACCGTAGCGACCACAGGGGCCAACCAGCCAGGGAGTCCAATGCTTTGGAAGAAGCCGGAGGTTCCGTCTAATCCCTGAAACTTTTGTGCGCCGTGAACGATGAAAATAACCCCTGTAAAGATTCGTACCAACAATAATCCAATATTCGTAAGCGTTTGATTCATCTGCTCATCTCCCTTTAAGTTTTATAAAAATCATGCAATAAACTACATAGTGTAGTGTACTACACATCGAGAATCGGGAGCGCGAAAAGCGCCACCCGTAAGGAAACATCTTGCCAAACTAGATTAACGCCAGTGCAAACATAAGCGTCAACATCACTAGCACATAGCTGGAAAACATAATCGAACGCCAAGGCATTGGGATGACTGGTTCTTGCTGAGGGTCTAAAATACGTGAGATACGATAATTAATGGATGTTTCTGCAAACGAGGAACAAGCGGCGGAGTTTACCAGACGGGCATTAGCTGGCGTCATACTCAGAAGCTTGAGCAATGCGCTCCCAATCCCAACCGGTGAACCGGCTCGATGAATCGCTTCGTTATCAGCCAAAATCTCACGGGCCGTCTTATAAAGATTGGTAATATGACGCAGCACCGGCAAGTAAAATAGCTGTGTAGCACACATTTGCAGCAGCCAGGTCTTCAACGGATCATAATGTTTCATATGATAGGCTTCATGGTATATGACCGCCTCTTCCTCGTGCTTGTCCAGTACGGACAATAGTGCAGAGGACAATACAATGCGTGGCTTCCATAATCCCATGGTGAAGGCGGCAGGCTTGGCATAATCAATGACCCAAATTCGGTCGGCCCCAAGTTCACGATATCGTTCACCCAGTGCTTCGGTCAAGGGCAGGTCACGCATTCGGTGCAGTCTGCGGAAAGCCGCTCTAGTAGCCATACACTGTCTGACCGCTTCTCCTCCGGCGATACCGAAGGTAAGGAAAACCAGCCCGCTGAGCGCATCCACCATGTAGCCGATTCCGTAGTTCTGCAACAAACTTCTGCAAATTTGAAACACGTTAAAATTCAATTTCCAGCCGAAAACATGCTGCCCGGCGTACATACCCATCTGTATAAGGGCGAAACCCGAAATCAAGGCGCCTGCTGTAAACAGTAATTTAGAACGTGTTTTCCACATCGTCTACATATCCTTTTTCCATTGTTTAATTTTTTGTTCCAGACGTTCGATCAACATCGGATCGGCCACCTCCAGAGCATCAATCATATGATTGACAGCAAGCGGACCAAATTCATCCACCAATTCGTGACTCAGTCCCTTGGATTGCTCATCCATGAACTCTTCCCTGCTTAAAACTGGACGATATAAAGACGTTCTCCCACGTATACTCTTACTCAGTATTCCCTTTTCCACTAAACGGTTCATCACGGTCATTACCGTATTGAAGTTAAAGTCCCGGTCCCCCTCCAACGCGGTCTGCACTTCTTTGATACTCCGATCCGAAGTGGACCATAAAATATCCATAATTTTGGCTTCCAGAGGTCCGAAAAATCGGTTAAGCCCGGTTTCGCCAGCTTTAAAATTCAGTCGTTTCATAAGAAGCACCTCACACTACCGATTGTAGTGTATATATCCTGATAAAGTCAACCGTCACACCTAATGTCAGTTTCTTCATAGAATCATATACAAACCGCCGAATGTCTCCATCCGGCGGAAATTCATCGGCATTAATAACTTTCAGTTCAATCTGCCAATCTGTATCCTACACCTCTTACGGTTGCAATATATTCAGGCTCCGCAGGTCGATCATCCAGCTTCTTACGCAAACTTTTGACATGCACATCTACAACGTTGCTGCCGCCAACAAAATCCGTCTCCCAAATATCGTGCATCATTTGCTCGCGGGAGATCACTTTGCCTTGAGCATCAATCAGCTTCAACAGCAAATCGTATTCTGTTTTGGTCAAGTTCAATTGACTCTCTTCTTTATATACCAACATTTTATCACGGTCAATCCAGATGTCCTTGAACACTGTGCGATGGCTAGCTTGCGCTGCCTGACGAGAAACCACCGGATGACGTACAATCATTCGTTCGATATCATGCACCATATGATTGGAAGCCAGCGGCCACACCAGCACCTCTTCCGAAGGAAGCAGCTCATGCGCACGTACAGACATCCGATCCTGAACCACATACATAACTGGTGTGTCTTTCATGTGTTCTACCTCAAGACGATTGCGGATATCCAGTAATTCACTCCGTGGTTCGGTAGCGGTCAAATCGTAAATCAACAGATCACTTCCCAGATGACGCTGCACTTCAGGCTCCCAGCGATGGAAAACCATCACATCAAAACACGCATCTGACAACGTACGCACCAATCCGTGAACTACACCCGGTACCGAACTGATCAGGATGATACGGCGTGTGGTCGGACAATACAAAGGCTCATTGGAAGGAACGGTCTGCACCGTAGGTGTAGAGGGCGCGGATAACATCGATGTCCAACTGCCCTTCACCCGTCTAGGCATGTCAGCCACTTTGAAACGATTCGTTACCTGATTCGCTTGCTTTGACATTCCTTACACACTCCTCCGAATACGACATGGGCATGGGCAATAGTGTATCCCGTTTCATGCGCAACCGTCTCAATCCAATCGTGTGGGACTTCACTCATCACTTCATCTACTCGGCCGCATACCTGACAAATAATATGCTGATGATCATCCATCCGTCCGTCATAACGACTGGCAGCTTCCCCCAGCTTCAACTCGCGAATTAATTCCTTATCGGTTAAATAACGCAGCGAATTATATACCGTTCCATAGGCCAGATTATACCCACGCTCCATTAACCGATTCATAACATCGGCCGCAGTAGGATGATCGTGGGCTTCACGAACCACATCGTATACCGCTTGGCGCTGTGAGGTTAAATTTAAAGTTCTCATACCGCATCTCCCTTAGCTAATGCAGATTATATTTATTGTTAACTAGTAATCACAATAATAAATCAATTTAGAATAAGTATAAATCTTAATTTATTTTAAGTCAATGGGATCGGATAAATTGAGCCGCTTTGCAACACAATGTATACATGGTACATGCTCAGCTCATACACATCGGAGGGATATTTTATGAAAGTGCTGTGGATATTCACACTCTTTATGATACTCATGCTCGGAACCAATCTGCTGGTGAACTGGCTATTTGGTGTTCATCATCCTTGGGAGCCTATTTCATTGGCTTTTCGCACCATGCGACCATCGGAATATATCGTCCTGGCAGGAATGCTACTGTTGCTCTTTGTAACCGCGGGCAAAAAGCAAATTGGACACGCATTTCGCTTCATTTTCTCACGATGGTCACGTTTTCTGAGAGTTCCCTCTTCTAACTCTGCTTCTTCGCACCAGAGCAATCAGAAAGAACAGAAAAGGGAAAATGTAAACAAATAGTGGATGAATATAAATTAGGGACTGTCGCCCAAATTCAAAATGCTCGCTCAGGCTTGGCGTTCCTATCTGGGACCACAGTAAAACAAGAATACCGCAGGAAAGCAGCGTTTTTCGGTATGGTAAACCAAATATATCAGATATCCCTATCGCGGCTGCATAAAAGAACAGAGCCACTTTAAAAAAGTCGCCGATGATAACGGACATCAGTATAATGACATCGGGACGTTGCACGTATTCCGAAAGCTGTATATTCGCAAATGTGCTTAATAATGGAAAGATAGAGCGCTCCGTTATATCCGTACCCAGTGCGGTTGCGTTTAATATTGCGACTTCAATTAAAACGATGCCCGCCGGGAAACATTTCTGCCGTGTAGGTGTACATTCGGAACAATAGCATCCCGACAGCCATAGCGATAATCTGGGCAATCCATGTATTCCGTTCATATTCATTATCCATATTAATAATGACCGCATTTCCCAGAAGAAAATGGAACATCGGAATGAGCATTTGCCCAGTACTGATGTATGTTTTGTCGGCAAGGCGATGACTCACGACGCATTCTCCTCTCCTTTTTTATTCCGAGTCTTTTTCAGCCATGACACGATAAGCAGCAAGAAAGGAAAAAACACGGCAAATATCGGAAACAGCCATTTCAGCACAAATTCGCCTATTACAAGATGGTGTTGATAGCCCAGAGCCATCAATACGCAAGAAACGAGCATGATCAGCCCAAATGGCAGGATCAATTTACGGTAAGATATTCTTAATACATCCTCCGCAGCCTTAACCGCCGCATAATAGAAGATGAAGATTTTGAAAAAATCAAAAATAATAACGGTCATGACGCCGATGACATCTACCCTGTCGATAAAATCGGATATTTCTACCTTACTGATCATCGAGAGCAGCGGGTAATTCGTCCGTTTGAACACGTTCTCTCCCAGTGCAAGCACATTGGACAATGTAACAACAGACAGGAGCAGCCCCCCCAACAATACAGCGGTCACCCCTACCCCATTGGCACGGTAGCCCTTTTTTAATGTGGGGAGGATCATAGCAAACGTAACCATCTCGCCGTACGGGAGCATCACGGCTTGCGAATAAACAACTTGCCATATCGGCTGCCAGCCATGCTCGGCTATGGGCAATATATTGCCCACATCCACAATGCCTGCCAACAAAATCAATATATTCGTAGCCAGGCCCAGCAGCAGCAGCAAAATCAACATGATGATGGCCGTCCGGCCTGCAACCTCGATTCCCAGATGCATCACATACATCACAAGTCCAATCATCAAGGCACAGATGACTGTCAACGGCGTATGCTGAAGTGTCCGGTCGGCAATCAGTATCCCCGTGTCCCGAAGATCCCGTGCTCCGCCGTAAAGAAAAAACACGATATATATATAAGCAAGCGCACTCCCTGCTTTCTTGCCCAAAAGGGTTCTGCAGTACTGCGTCATGAGCAAGTCGGGAAAGCGTCGGTGAAGGCTGCCATAGCATACAAAAAGCATTGCCCCAAAAACCGTGGAAATGAGGATGGCGATCCATGCATCCTTCCCCGCATTCCTTCCGGGAATAGACATCATGGATGTGCCCATCTCAAACAGCACCATAAGAGAGATCATCTCTTTTGCGTCCATCTGTGTCTTTTTCATGGCCTTCCCTCCTTGTTCTATTTCCACTAGTCTGATTCCCCCTTGGAATATGGGTTAGTCCGCGACTGCGTGTGTTTCAGTACAGAAGTCACTTGAATACGGACGGTGCTTTCCGCAAAATAACGTCTCCATTCGGAAGAGAGTTTTTCCCATTTTTTAGGATGACTCCTCTCCAGCGCAAGGCCGAAGCCTATTACATCGCTGCGGGTACGCTGTACCTCCCTGACTGTTGAAGTGATCACTTTTTTCGTCTCCTCTGTCCATTGCTCCTGCAATCTTTTCATCGCCTCCGAACTTTGCAAGTTAATCGGGCACTCGGCTTCCTGTACCGCCCCGGTCTGTTTTAAGTTAATCACAAAAACAGGCTCCCCTTGCTCCATCTGAGTGTGTATATTGGTTTCAGAGAACAAGGTTTCGATGCCAATAGTTTCCTCATTCTTACCGCAGTTCAATGTTGTTTGGGCACTTTTTACCTTGTTGTTGATCATAGACAGTCCAATGGCCTGTTCATCGTCCAACCAGCGGACAAGCCGGTCCTTTTGGAACACCCCCATTCCGTTAATATGAACAATTGCTTTCGGTAAAATATTGTCCACATTATTCTTGCTTGGGGCCTGCTCCAAATTCCCATCGACCTCTATGCCCGTCAGCACAGGACCGCCACCCTTATTGGACATGCTGCGAATGACATCGTCGATAGTCACCGCGTAATCCCCGGCATACAAACGCTCCGATGTTTCCAGCTTTCCTGAAATATCATTGGCGGGAATACGGCCGATCGCGGTCATGATTGCCAGCACATCCTTCCCAGTATTACCGCGTGCCACCATCATTTTCACCGGCAGCCGGATTTCTGTAGACCTTTCCAGAAAATCCAGCGTATCGCCGATTCCAGCCCGTGCCAGCTTTTCTCCAATAACGACCAGTCTGGTATGCGCCAGAGAAATGATCCGCGAAACCCTCTGTGAAGCTCTACGGATCGCTTGAAACAGATTCTTGCCCTTTTCCTGATACAAGACGACAGGGGTGGCTCCTCTCGCTTTAGCTCCAGCTATTTCATCTGCCACGATTACCTGCAGGGAAACCGCATAGCCCGACTCCCCATCCTCATCAATACCTATAGCCGCTACTACTGCCCTCTGATTCAGCTCCACGGAATCCCAACAGCCAGATAGAAGTGGCATCAATAACAGCCCCGTCAAACTCAGAATCCACACTCTCCACTTGAGGGTTATTGTTCTCCGTTCATTCCCCTTCCCCTGATGCACCCTGAACGCCCCCCTCCTGCATCGGTGAAGTTTTATTGGAAGGGGAAATTCCGCTTCCATCCTTCATTCGTTTCTGATTCGTAGATGCGATACTTTTAGGACGTTTCCGCATCATCCAAAATGGGAGCCGCAATACGGCATCCTTTTGACTCTCCAGCACGAAGGGACTGAAAGGGGCCATGTAGGGCACTCCAAAAGAACGCAGACTGTTCATATGGGCGATCAGCGCAATCAACCCCAATGTAATGCCATACAGCCCCATAAACGCCGCCAATATCATAAAAACAAACCTGAACAGTCTCCCGGCCACCGCCATGTTATAAGCCGGAATCGCGTAGCTGGCAATCCCTGTAAGTGCTACTACTATCGTGAGCAGCGGGGTGACGATTCCTGCCTCCACAGCCGCTTGTCCCAATACAAGCGCACCGATGACAGATACGGTCTGTCCACCCACACGCGGCATTCGAATACCTGCTTCACGCAGGATTTCAAAGGTGATCTCCAAAATAAACGCCTCCAAAAAAGCCGGAAAAGGAACGGATTCCCGCTGTGCCAGTATGCTGATGAGTAGTGGGGTCGGTATCATTTCATAATGATACGTCGTTAAGGCAATGTAGAGTGAAGGTCCCAAAATCAGAATAATAAAGCTGATATACCGGATGAGTCGGACGACAGTCGCCATATCATAACGCTCCGAATAATCCGAAGAACTCTGAAAAAATTGGGAAAATACGGTAGGCATCACCAGTACAAATGGATTTCCATCCACAATGAGTGCCACCCGTCCCTCCATGATGTTGCTGCTGATCGTATCTGGTCTTTCCGAGTT
Source organism: Paenibacillus sp. TY11 (assembly GCF_059772165.1). NCBI lineage: Bacteria > Bacillati > Bacillota > Bacilli > Caryophanales > Paenibacillaceae > Paenibacillus > Paenibacillus sp. TY11. Next base: position 20,574 of record NZ_JCBAIQ010000001.1, read on the forward strand.
ATAGATCGTTGGAAATGGTGTAAGATTGTTGTCCTGTATCATCTCTTCCACCATGCCGGCTTCGAATATTGCATCAATATTGATGGATTTTACCCGTTGACGAACTTCATCTACGACACTTGCATCTGCAATATTCTTCATATACAGTATGGCCACATTCGTGAGGGACGTGCTTCCCACTTTGAACATTTCCATCGTAAGATCGGAGCTTTTAATCCGTCGGCGTACAAGAGAGATATTCGTGAACAGGGATTCCACAAATCCGTCCTTCGGTCCCTGGACGGCAGACTGTGTGGAAGGCTCGTTGACCGCCCGCACCTCTCCTCCACGTGTGCCGCACGCAATGGCCTTTTTACAGCCCTCCAGTAAAATAATCGTATCTCCCATCAAGAGTTGTTCCATCATGGAATTCCAATCATCGCATTCCTTCACTTCACCTAGTTCAAGTGCATGGCTCTGTATCCGACTGAAAAGCCCTTCTGGACTCTCTACCTCAGCAGCCAACTCAGCGGATGGGCGGCTAAACAATGATCTCATGACGAGCTCATTCACTGTGTCTGTTTTGACCATACTATCTAAAAATACAATCGCGGCAGGAACGTCCGCTTTCAGTCCCAGATTAAAGCGGCGGATCAAGAAGTCTGGGCTGTTTGACGTCAATTCCTTAATTTGCTGCAAGTTGGTATCCAAATGAGCCTCGATCTTAAAAAAACGTGGAGAACTTCCATTCTTCTTGTCCGCACCCGGCTTTTTATTATGTTTGCGATAGGGATAGCGAATCATGAGCAAACCTCATCTCCAAAGTGGCAGTACTGGAAGCCACCTTTTTTTCCTAATTCTTGTATGTTTGGAGTATGCTCAATCTATTCCCAGTTATACACTAAATGTAAGGACGAAACGTTATAAGCGCACCAGCGTAATAAATTTCAATAAATTCTTCATTTTCAAGCTTAATGTCAGTTTTTTTGATAAAATGAAGAAATATGCCTCTCGGGAGGGTTAGCATCTTGTTCAGTACGTTTTTTGTAAATACCTGTATCCTTGTCACCTTTTTGTACATAACTGGCCTCATATCACAAAGATATAAAATCCGTCTGCACACCTTGAAGCGTAAGATACATTGGATCGGAGGCGCTCTTTTTGGGTGCTACGGCATTGTCTTGATGTACTACTCAATCCCCGTGGGATTTAATACGATTGCCGATCTTCGCCATCTGGCCATCGTAGCTACCGCGACTTACATGGGCGGTCCGGCAGCACTCATGGCTACCCTATTTGTATGTGTAGGTAGATTATTGCTGTTTGGTATCAACACTCAAGCCATCGTAGGTGCCATTTTTATGATGTTCGTCGGTCTGGGTTGCGCTTTGCTGTCACATCTGTCCTGGTCACGTTTACCCAAGCTGATTATTATGAACGTTTTTGCTTTGGGCATTATATTCTGTCCCCTTATGATTAATTTGAAAAATCTTGATGATGTTCTGCACGTTTATCCGCTCCAGTTCTTCATTTCCATGGTTGGCGGATGTCTTCTGTACCTCATTGCTGAGTCCATCAATACCTCCAATGAGCTGTTACTTCGTCTGGAGCGTACTTCCTACACAGACCATCTCACCAATTTGAGCAACAGAAGACAGCTTGAATATTCATTGGAAGAGCAGCTTCCTCAAGCTCGTCAACGTCATGAGCACTTATCTGTACTGGTGTTGGATATTGACCACTTCAAGGAAGTAAACGATACCTACGGACATGCCGCAGGAGATGCAGTGCTGCGCCAGCTTGGGCAGATTTTAATGGAAAAATGTCGTCCTAATGATGTAGTCACTCGCAGCGGGGGAGAAGAATTCACCGTGCTTTTGCCGAATTGTGCTTTTCGGCAAGCGCTACGCATTGCTAATCAGATTCTTAGTGGAGTAAATCAGTACGACTTTATTTTAGCGGACGGACTTGTTCTTAAAGTCACAGTGTCCATCGGCGTGACGACCTTTCCTGGTACCGGAGAAGATATGTCCGGGGCGGCCCTGCTGGAGCAGGCGGATAAAGCACTATACGAAGCTAAAAATGCAGGACGTAACCGGGTTTGCTCCTATGAAATATAATTTGAGGCATAACTATTTCACAAAAATAGCCGATACACCCCTCTCTTGAGAGTCGTATCGGCTATTATCATTTTGAATGAAAATGTGTTAGTCCCTTTTGGAAGGAGGCTTGGCATCCTTACCTTCATTATGACTGCAGTTCCCCACCACAAGCGTTGTACGCTTGGCGAGCGAAGCCAGTGTATGGGATTCCCATACTTCCAGCATCCGCTGCTTGCTCTCGGCTACGATCTCTGAAATGGCGGTAGCCACATCCTTACATAAAGGATTACTTTGCGGCTCATCCAGCATACCCGGGAAAATCGGATCACATATTTCAACGGCGTGGTATATATCGGCAAGTGTAATATGGTCCGCCGAACGGGTAAGCACATAGCCTCCCTCTCGACCTTCGCGTGCTGCAATCAAATCTGCCTGTACAAGTCGCGTCAGCACCCTGCGTACCAAAGTGACTTCGCAGTCAATGGAGCGGGCAATAGAACCGCTGGCACAGAGTTCTCCGTGCTTTTCCAAATAGACAAGCGCCTTTACCGCCACCCCAAGCCATTTGGGCGTTGCGGTGCGTAGTCTTTTATCACTATTCAAATGAAATGACACCCCTAAGCTGTAGAAACTTCGTTGAATGCATTGTACGTGATGTCAGAAGTAAGTTCAAGCCTGAAAGCCGGAATCCGCTGTAGCACTAGCACCCAAAGTGAAATGACTTAGCCGCACTTCCCCACTCAACAACAGGTATACATCACGTGTGCCAGAGACTGAACCCACCGCTTCGGAGAGCGTAGCCCATGCTTGTGCCCCTCCTGTATTGCCCACGTTCATACGTGCCACAGCTTTGCTGTCTGGCGCATTCAAACGGAGTTCAATTGCTGCATCGCTGCTGTTGCCTGACACGCGGCACCGAAGCTCGACCCCACTCACCGTATTCATGTCTACGCCATGAAAGGCAATCCAACCGGAACGTTGAGGTGAGCGCGGACGTACACAGGCCTCCCTTTGCTCCTTGCTTTCATCCAGCAGGATGTCGGAGCAATCATCAAAGTTTTCAGCGCGGATACTTTGTCCAGCTTGGCGTGGTGGAATAACTTCGCCTCGAACGTACACAGGGTGCTCCAATCGGATATCCGCTGAGGAAGCGCCCGCCAGCAGTGTATATTCACCCGATTCAACGCAATAGCAATCCCGTGTGACATCCCAAATCGCCCAATCCTTCACCCGAATCGTAAAAGAAACCGTTCGCCTCTCACCTGGCTCTAGGCGAATGCGTTGAAATCCGCACAATGTCTTCAACGGTCGCTTTACTCGTGAGGCTCCGGGCCGTACATATAGTTGTGCAACCTCTTCGCCAGCAGCTACGCCCCGATTCATCACATCTACCCACACCTGGAGAGTATCCGCAGCATCCAGTGCAGCAATAGGTTTTTCGTTATCCTTATGGGCATCCGTACGCAGGTCGCTATATTCAAATGGCGAATACGTTAGCCCATGGCCAAACGGATACAAGGGTTCACCTTCAAAATATTGATAGGTACGGCCGCCGCGAATAATATCATAATCTTTGATATCTCCCAATTGATCCTCGCTCTGAACCCAGGTCATGTTCAGACGCCCCGCTGGTGCGTAATCTCCAAATAACACATCCGCTATTGCCGTACCATGCTCTTGCCCCGCATGAGACGTGTATACGATAGCCGGAATATGCTCCTGAACCCAAGGGATTGCAAATGGATAGCTGCCCGTCAGAACCACAATCGTATTCGGATTGGCGCGATACACTTCCTCGATAAGCCGTTGCTGGGCACCTGCTAGTTCCAAGCCTGGGCGGTCATTCTCTTCCTTTCCGTTAATAAGCGGGTGATTTCCAACGAATACAATTGCTGTATCTGCTGCTTGCGCAGCGGTTATCGCTTCCGCTAAGCCATCCGACACCGTCTCTATCCGGAAAGTTGTATGGTCTAGATCTGAAGCTGTCGAAGGTAGCGTCTCGTTACCTGCTATGGCGTTAAGTGCGGAACTTGCGATTTGCACTACCTTTAATGAACCCTCCGTTCCCGCGATCACTGGCTTGCCGTTCCATGTTGTCCATAGATGCTCTCCTTGTTCAACAGGAGTCAGTCCAAAGACCTCTTTGACATACCAGCCATACGCTTCCTCAGCTGTCACACGAAGCGTCTCCTCATCGCTCGTCACATAGGTACCCAGATGCTCATCAGTCAACGTTATACTGCCATAGCCCCAATCCGTCATGGTTAATACCGTTGGTTCTCCATCTTGGGACAGGCGCATATCGCCGGAAGAATCGACTGTGAGCTTCGCCCCGTCAGTCGCCGCCGTCAAGGTCACACGATCCTTGGCATCGCGGTACACGACGCGTTCCTTCGCATCCTCGCTTTCCAGCTTGGCGCGAATCGCCTCCAGCGGTGTAACCCGGTAGGGTAACGTACCGGAATACCAGTCGCGGTACACCTCATTACCAAGCGTACCAATCACCGCTACCTTGCCGCACTGCGCAGGGTCTAGTGGCAAGAGTTCATGCTCATTTTTGAGCAGTACGATCTGTTCCCTCGCCGCACGCAACGACAATTCACGGGCTTGCTCTGTCATCAGAGCCTCTTCTCCGATCAAGGCATAGGGATTGTCTGCCGCCGGATCAAATTCCCCCAAACGAAAACGGACACGGAACGTATGGAACAATGCCCGATCCAAGTCTTCTTCTTGCAGCGTTCCTTGCGCTAAAGCTTCACGAATCGCCTGCTTGGAGAGCTCCGCATCATCCGTAATGCTGTCAATTCCCGCCCGAATAGATTCGGCCACGCCTGGCGTATGGGAGTCATAATACTGATGATCGTTGACAATCCCCATGACATCACCCGCATCACTTACGACAAAGCCGTCCATCCCCCATTCGCCTCTGACAATATCGTTAACACCATGATATAACGTAGCAGGCGTTCCATTAATCAGGTTGTAAGAAGTCATCATCGACTGGGCTCGGCCTTCCGTAAAAGGCTTCTCGAAGGTCCTTAGATAATATTCTCGCAGGTTTCGTGGATCTATACTGGAGGAGCCGCTTCCCCGATCCACTTCATTATTGTTACCCAGAAAATGTTTCAATGTCGCAACCGCTTTCAAATATACCGGATGATCCCCCTGTATTCCCTTGACTAACTCCTTCGACAGTTCTCCCGTCAAATATGGGTCCTCGCCGTAGGCTTCCTCGTTGCGCCCCCATCTTGGGTCACGCTCCATATCCACCGTAGGTGCCCACAGGGTCAGACCGTTTAATTTCGGATCACGACGGTAGTAGACACGCGCCTCATCTGCAATAACAGAGCCGATTTGACGCATTAGTTCCGTATCCCATGTACAGGCCAATCCCACAGGCTGAGGAAATGAAGTCGCCTCACCCAGCCAGGCTATACCGTGTGCCGCTTCCGTACCGTGCTTGTAGGCCGCGATCCCCAATCGGTCAATGGCAGGCTGATATTGCAGCATGGATTCAACTTTTTCCTCCAGGGTTAGTCTCGACACAAGATCCCGTACACGCTCGTCCAGATGAATCTTCGGATCTTGAAATAGATATTCGATACCCGTTGTTTCATGACTCATATCCGTCATCTCCTTAGCACAATTAAAATATATAAAAAGGTTATGATGAAAGCGTTTTATATATCATAGCGAAAAAGGAGTATCCCGGCAACAATGCCGAAATACCCCTATATTGACTAACGAGTGGAATTAAGTCGTCTGTCTCTCCACCAAATTAACAGGCAACAATTGATGTTCCTCAATCTTCGGCGTCTTTCCTTCAATCATCTCCAGCAAAATGCCGCAAGCCTTACTAGCCAGAGCCGCCTTGTCCTGATTGATGGTCGTCAAAGGAGGATTGCAGTACTTGGAAATCGTATCATTATCAAAGCCTACAATTTTAACCTCACCGGGAACTTGTATCCCGTTTTCCTGCAAAGCAAGCAAGGCTCCCAGTCCTAACCAGTCATTGGTAGCAAAAATTCCGTCAAACTTCATCTTGTTTTCAATTAACTGCTGTACTTTTTGTTTAGCTGCATCCAAATTGTTATGATCGCTCTGAATCGTCACATATTGTTCTTTACCAAGAACCAGATTGTGCTTCAGCATTGCATCACTAAAACCGTTCAATCGTTCATTAACGGATGAAAGGTTTTGCTGTTTGGTCAGCACCAGAATACGGCGGCATCCTTTTCGAATAAGCTCCTCGGTTGCTATGAATCCGCCAGCATAGTGATCAGAGGCTATAAAAGCAACATTGGAATCAATTTTGGGACGCCGGTCAATACAAACTATAGGCACTTTCCGTTTTAAAACATCTGTCAGCACTTCCTCCTGACCCGATATACACACCAGACCATCGACCATTTTACTATCCAAAATTTTTAAGTATTCTTTTTCTTTTTCAGCGCTCTTGGCTGTATTGCAAATAATCGTGGAATAGCCCAGATCGAAAAAGAAACTCTCTATTTCCTGCACAATCACCGAAAAGAATTCGTTATTAATATCGGGCACCAGCACACCAATCGTCTGTGATCTGTTCATACGCAAGCTTTTAGCAATACTGTTCGTCTCATATTGATATTTATCTATAATGTCCATTACTCTTTGCCGGGTCTCGTCCGAATAACGCCCGTTTTCATTGATGATCCGTGAAACCGTTGCTATGGAAACACCACTTAATCGTGCAATTTCCTTCATTGAGATTTTGTTGCTTTTCATAGTCATCTTCCTTATAAGTTGAGATCACTTCAAAGAAAACAGTCGATCTTTATATTATAAACCATCTTCTGCCTCCGGCAATACGTGTGATTGAGGCGTATGTATGAAGTTCTATTTATCGTGGCAAAGACAAAAAAAAAATTGTATTTTACCTTCAATATACAAAGCTAAAAATAATATTTTTTGGTATAATCAGGATATATCATTGAAGGAGGAAGCGCTAATGAAAAATACCGGAATGACAAGGCCTCTGGATCAATTGGGGCGAATTGTACTCCCTAAGGAAATGCGCACCACAATGGATATCAATATCGGTGATTCGCTTGAATTTTTCGTAAATGAAGAGGGATTTGTATTAAGAAAATACACTGGAGTCTCCTGCAAATTTTGCGGCGCAGTTGATCATTTAACGTATTTTCGGGACAGCTTTATTTGCGCCGATTGCATCCAGTTATTAAAGACTGATGAAAATGTGCATGCCACGAGCACCGATGCCATCCAAGCTCAAGAACATACCAAACCGATCCGAACCAACACAACCTGGCAGCCCAAGCAATCCAGAGTGCAGCAAGGTGAAATGGTAAAAAAGCTCCGCAAGCTGATTCAGGAACACCCGAACCTGCCACAAAAAGTGTATGCCGAAATGCTCGATATTTCCCAAGGCCGGGTGTCCCAGTTGAAAAAGCTACTCTAAACCTTCTAAAAACTATATCCCAAGATCATATACAATGTACCCACGATCCTAATCATTTCCGTCGTAACTTCGATTGCTAGGTATAGAGTAAGGTGCATATCTGCGGATGTGTCCCTTACTCTATACCTGGCTTTTTTGTACTTCCTCCCTTATCAATGTGACAATAGTCACATACTCTCATTCTATACGTATATACAATATATAGATCGAAACAATTGGTTAACACAAGATATCATCAATATGTTGTTTTTGTGAAAAATATATATATTTTACTATATGGAGGGTTTTACGATGAAGGTGTTGGAGGAACAGCAATTATACGACATCGGCGAGCGGGTCATTGGGGCACAAGATCTGGACATGCTGCGGGAGAATGCAAACTTGAATGGAGAGTCGTTCAGCGGCAAAATGAGCAAACTCGGCTCTGAGTATGCCAAATGGTATGCGCGCCTGCGTGTGCTTCCGCCTGAACTGACGGACGCTATCGACCACGGATATGTATATGTTCACGATTTGGACCAATATGTGCTCGGAACTACGAATTGTATCTTTATCCCTTTTGGTCGTTTACTGCGAGAAGGCTTCAATACAGGCAACGGCTCTGTGCGCACACCGCAAACGATTATGTCCGCTATGGCACTGGTCGCCATCATATTCCAGTCTCAGCAAAACAGCCAATTCGGAGGTGTGTCCGCCAATAAAATAGATTGGGACCTTGCCCCATACGTTGCCCGGTCCTTCCGTAAGCATCTGCGCAAGGGACTCCGACTGTTTGGGGAAGAGATAGAATCCAGTCTGTCTGACGACGAACTACATATAGCCAATACCCATTTGCAAGAAGTCTGCCCTCGTTCATACGCATTCGCACGCGAAGAAACGGAAACAGAAACCCGGCAGGCCGCTGAATCGCTCATTCATAACCTGAACACCATGAGCAGTCGGGCGGGTGGGCAGATTCCGTTTACTTCACTGAATTACGGTATGTGCACGTCTGCTGAGGGACGGCTTGTTACTCAATCGCTGCTGGAGGCCACCATTCGCGGCTTGGGCAGCGGGGAAACTCCTATTTTTCCACAGCATATTTTCCAATGCAAAAAAGGAATCAACCAGGCAGAGGGCGACGTCAATTACGATTTGTTCTTACGGGCGGTAGAATGCTCCAGCAGACGAATGTATCCCAATTTTGTGAATGTGGATGCCACCTTCAACCTGCCTTATTACCGCGCTGATGACCCGGATACCATCATTGCGACGATGGGTTGCCGTACCCGCACCATTGCTGACCGTTTCGGCAGAAACCGTCAGAGCGGCAAGGGCAATCTCTCCTTCAATACCATTAATCTGGTGCGGCTTGGCATTGAGTATGGTATTTGTACAGGCAAACGCCAGACACCTGACCGTGATCGCTTTGATGCCAGACTGGAAGAGGTTATGCGAATTGCAGTGGATGGTCTAATCCATCGCTATCATATCCAGACCAGCCAGCCGGCCAAAGCCTCGGACTTTATGATGCGCGAAGGAGTATGGGAAGGTGGAGAAGAACTGGAGCCAGATGATAAGGTGGGAAGCGTACTAAAGCACGGTACGCTTTCGATCGGGTTTATCGGGCTGGCTGAATGCATGAAAGCACTATACGGAAAACACCACGGGGAGGATGATTTTGTATACCGTGAAGCACAGCGAATCATCACTTCCATGCGCGTGTATTGCGATCGAATGAGTGAGTACCACAATCTAAACATTACATTGTTCGCTACGCCTGCCGAAGGTCTGTCGGGTAAGTTCACATTACTGGATCAACGCGATTTCGGGATTATTCCTGAGGTAAATGATCGAGAATATTACACGAATTCTTTTCATATTCCCGTGTATTACACGCTCCCGGCTGCTCGTAAAATCAGCTTGGAAGCTCCGTTCCATAATCTATGTAACGCTGGTGCGATTTCATACATCGAGCTGGACGGTAACGCGCGGAATAACCCTGAAGCGTTTCTTAAAATTGTTCAGTACGCGCTCCAACAGAACATTGGCTACTTCTCCATCAACCATCCGGTAGATCGTTGTACGGAATGTGGTTATGAAGGGATAATCGGGACAAGCTGTCCCCAATGTGGCATAGATGAGGAGCACACACACTTTCAGCGCTTGCGTCGGGTAACTGGATATCTGACAGGAGACTATACCGTTCGCTTTAATGCCGCAAAGCAGGCCGAAGTTCGCGACCGGGTGAAGCATAAGTGAATTTGTGCGGCTATATTCCAGAATCTCTGAACGAAGGATACGGCCTGCGCACCGTCGTGTTCATTAGCGGTTGCCGTCATGCCTGTCCCGGCTGCTTTAATCCAGCGTCGTGGAGCTTCCGTGCAGGTGAGCCATTCACAGCGCAACGACAACAAGAAGTCATTCGTGACATCATGGATAATCCGTTGTTGGACGGACTGACTCTCTGCGGGGGAGACCCGTTTTTCTCAGCAGCAGAATGCTCGCAATTTGTGCGTGACTTCCGCGCGGCCTGTCCCGACCGAACCGTGTGGGCCTACACTGGCTTTGTCTATGAAGATCTGCTTACGGATCAGGAGCGTCAGGAGCTAGCGCTTTTGTGCGACGTGATTGTGGACGGTCGTTTTGTAGAACAGCAAAAGGATCTGACTCTACCCTTCCGGGGCAGTCGCAACCAGCGTCTGGTAGATGTGAAAGCCAGCATTCAGGCAGGTTACACCGTTTCATTGGCTTAAGGCGATGTTCTACTCAGTAAGATGCTATATCTAAGACAAGTCCCCCCTACAGGGAAGACTTGTCTTTTTGTGTGTAATTAATCGATTCCGCTGAGTTTCTATTGCGCATCCCGTAAGTTTCACTTATGATGATGAACAAGTATACGAGTGCATAAATATTCGTCATACCTTAATTGCATAGCTTGGAGATAGGTGTCTGTTCTTTTCAGATCAGACTTAAAAGGGAAGCCGGTGCAAATCCGGCGCGGTCCCGCCACTGTAAACGGGGAATTTTCAGCTGTTCATACATCCACTGGTCCACAGACCGGGAAGGGATGCTGAAAGTCATGATCCGTAAGTCAGGAGACCTGCCTATTTCAACAACATCGCAAGTACCTACGGAAGATAGGGAGGTGTTAAGAGCAGTCGCCGTATTTTTTGATTTTTTAATCACGGAGGCATTCTTTCCCCTACTTATTTTTAACCTTGGGGACAGAATGCCTTTTTTGGTACGTAAAAATAAACTGGCTACCCGCTAGGAGGAAAAGTAGATGTCCATTATCGAATGGCCTGAATTATCCGGCTTGATTAGCAGTAATCTGGGATATCCGCGTATCGGCGGAAACCGGGAATGGAAGAAAGCACTGGAACGCTTCTGGAGCGGCAGCATTAGCGAAGGCGAACTGCAGATCGAGATGAAAAGATTACGGTTGGAGCATCTGAGCAAGCAGCGTGACAAGGGAATTGATCGCATTCCTGTCGGGGACTTCTCCTATTACGATCACATGCTTGATACATCCGTGATGTTCGGTCTGGTACCCGAACGGTTCAACTATCGTCCTGCAAGCCCGGTCCCTCTGTCCGTATATTTCGGGATCGCTCGTGGACAAAAGGGAGCTACCGCCAGTGAAATGACCAAATGGATGAATACCAATTATCACTACATTGTCCCCGAATTGGCAAATGCATTCCCGGTGCTCACTGAAAATAAACCTTTGCAGGCTTATCGTGAAGCAAAACAGGAGCTGGGCATTGAAGGTAAACCCGTCATTATCGGTCCTTACTCGTTCGTTGCCCTGTCCAAAGGCTATGATCGTAAGGATTTGGCCGCCATCGTACGAAGCTTCCTGCCACTGTACGCCCGCGTCCTGTCTGAGCTGGCTGCGGAAGGCGTTCAGTGGGTGCAGGTGGATGAGCCTGTCCTGACTACCTCATTCCCGGCAGAGGATTTGGACATTATTCAGGAGGCCTATGAAGCTTTGACCCAAGCTGCACCCACCTTAAATATAATGCTGCAAACCTACTTTGGCAGCCTGGATCATTATGAGCGTCTGTCCGCACTTCCGGTACAGGGGCTGGGTCTTGATTTTGTGTATGATGATGGCGAAAATCTTCAGCATATATTGCAACATGGCTTCCCTAAGGGGAAAACGCTGGGCGCTGGTATCATTGACGGGCGCAATATATGGCGCAGCGACCTGAACGCTGTGGCTGCACTGCTGGGTCAGTTGGCGGAACAGACAACTGCCGCACAGCTTATCGTACAGCCATCATGCAGTCTGCTGCATGTGCCGGTCAGTCTGGAAGCAGAGCACAAGCTGGACACGGAGCTGGTGCAAGCGCTGGCCTTTGCCGATGAAAAGCTCGAGGAAATCGCCGCCCTGACGGCAGCACTTGGCAAGCGCGATCCATCTGCACTCGCCAAGCTTGAGCAAAGTGCAGATGCGGTAGCCCGCTTCAACAGCTCAGCGGCACGGGTACAGACATCTGCCGATCTGGCCGACCTGCTGGCAAAAGAGCCTCTGTTACGCAGCGTTCCTTTCGCCGAGCGTCGTGTGATTCAGCAAAATAAGCTGAAGTTGCCTCCACTGCCTACGACGACCATTGGTAGCTTCCCGCAAACCGCCGAGATCCGCAAGGCCCGCCTGCACTATCGCAAAGGAGAATGGTCTGCCGAGCAATACCGGACGTTCATCCAACAGCAAATCAAGGAATGGATTGATATTCAAGAGGACATTGGCATTGACGTGCTTGTTCACGGGGAATTTGAGCGAACCGACATGGTTGAGTTTTTTGGCGAAAAGCTGAAAGGCTTTGCTTTTACGCAAAACGGATGGGTGCAGTCCTATGGCTCCCGCTGTGTTAAACCACCGATTATATACGGAGACGTATCGTTCGATCAGCCCATGACTGTGGAAGAAACGGCATTCGCCCAATCGTTAACCTCCAAGCCGGTTAAAGGAATGCTTACAGGCCCTGTGACCATTTTGAACTGGTCTTTCGAACGTAATGATATTCCACGCAGTCAAGTTGCTTTACAGTTGGCTCTGGCATTACGGGCAGAGGTAGAGGCACTGGAACAAGCGGGCATCGGCATGATTCAGGTCGATGAACCCGCAATTCGCGAAGGGCTTCCGTTGAAAAAAGAACAGCAGCAAGCCTATCTGGATTGGGCCGTTCAAGCCTTCCTTGTGACCACGGCCACCGTTGAGCCTGCGACCCAAATCCATACGCACATGTGCTATTCCGAATTTCAAGATATGATCCAGTCCATTTCAGACATGGATGCCGACGTTATTTCTATTGAAACCTCGCGAAGCCACGGAGAACTGATTGTCAGCTTTGAGGATCAGGTATACGACAAAGGCATCGGTCTGGGCGTGTACGATATCCACAGCCCGCGCATTCCCGATGTATCAGAAATGCTAAGTATGATCCAGCGTGCCCTGCGCGTACTACCATCAGATTTGTTCTGGGTTAATCCGGATTGTGGTCTGAAAACCCGCACCAAGGAGGAATCTGTCGCCGCGTTACGGCAAATGGTACAGGCGGCTCAAGCAGCCCGAGATGCGCTGGCTGTATCCAACTGATTTTTAATCGTATCGAATCGCGCCAGCATTTTCACAATATCCTATTCCCTTTCCGTCCTTTCTGCTAAAAGACGGGAGGGGGATTTATTCCAGGTCATATAATGTATACGCGCCTTGAATATGCTCCATTTTCATCTGTTTCATATGTACGCCTAAGCCATGTTCTCGATCCCAGGAACAACTAAAATTCAAATATAGTTCATCCTTTTCCGATGAGTCGGATATCAGTATAGACACGAGTTGTAATCGATCGAGCAATTGTTCCGGTTGCTCCACATAAGGCGCATATTCATCCGGGTCTTCTCCCCATGAGCTGTAAGCATTCCGGTACTTTTCCACTATGCCAACATAATGATGGTGTATGGACTCTAACACTTGAGGATGGATAGCCGGCGAATAAGCCATATACTGCTCCCATGTCTTTTTCTGCAGCTCTGTAGGTTCTTCTATAGCCTGTGCCTGTTCTTCGGAGTCGGCTCCCACGATAAATTCGACTTCTACTTCTGACTGCTGTCCGCAAAAAAAGAGAGGCACCACACCACGCAGAATGATCTCCTCCGATACATCCCAAGTCTCATCATCCTGCTCCAATTCCATATACCAGTGTTTCCAGTCCATCCTTTGCCACCTCTTCATAAAATGTAATCTTTAACCCTATTGAATACTTTACAATCTATCATTTTAATGAATGAAATTAAAGCAACATCCCATTTGTACATTCATCCAGAATTCGATATATTTCCAAATAAAACTACTTTATTCTACAACATTCGCTATTCATTGAAGTCCTCAACCAAGAAAACCACCCCATTTTGGCACGAAAATTTTATTATTAAAAATTTAGTACCTTGCATTAATCAGTACATGATGTTAAATTATACCTGACTACTGTTCTATAATTAGTACCCGTGACAAATTATGCACAAACACACGTTTCTTCCCCTTAATCCGAACGACACCTATGAATCATTGATTACAACCAGGAAGGGAGCACCGCTCGTGAATGTGAACATCCAATTCAAGAAAGGGGTACTTGAACTGTGCGTTCTAGTTCTAATTGGACGCAGAGACCGTTATGGCTATGAGTTGGCTCAAGCCGTCTCACGTCATATTGAAGTAGCCGAGGGAGCCCTATATCCGCTGCTTCGCCGTCTGGTATCAGAGGGATACTGCACAACTTATTTACAGGAATCGACCGAGGGTCCTCCCCGCAAATATTATCGCCTGACCGATACAGGCAGCCATTATACAAAAATACTTACACGGGAATGGAATGATTTTGTCCATCATGTCGCAAGCCTACTGGAGGAAGGAAATCCCGATGAATAGAAAACAGTTTCTTACAGAGGTGGAGCAGCGTCTTTCTCCTCTCCCTGCAGAGGTACGCAATGAGCTGCTTAGTGATTTGAGCCAGCATTTTGACTATGGGTTGGTAAATGGAAAAAGCGAAAGTGAGATTGCCATTGAGCTGGGTAATCCAGAGGATATTGCCCGAGAAGCGTTAGATGATCCCAATGCAGTCTGGAACGCTTCTTCTCCTCCGCTTCGCCAGGGAAGCTTCGCACGCAATCTTTTTACTTTCTTAGGGCTGATGTTTCTCAATTTGTTGATCTCCATCCCGATTATGGCCACCCTATGGGCGGTATGGGCTTCATTGGCCGCAGTAGCGGTCAGCTTCATTGCAGCCCCCCTTCTCGCTGTTACCGATTATGAGCTAAACAGCACCTTTTACCCGGCCAAATTCTTTTTTTCCATCACGTTGACGGGTATTGGCCTATTACTGTTGCCTGGGGTACGTTATCTCCTATCCCTTATGGTAAAGGGCACAGTGCGATACTGGAAATGGAATCAGACTACCCTGAGGGGAGCTTACTAACAATATGAATAAAAAGTGGTTTATTGCAGCAGGCCTGTGCATTGTCATCGGTGCAGCCGGAATGGTGGCCTACGGTGCCTCATGGAATCAACAAGTAATGAAGGAAACAACAGCTATTAATAAACAATGGACGTTCACACGTGGTCAGCTACAGGACCTGAAAGTGGACAGTTCTGATGATGTCTCTATTTTGTTTACTTCTGGCTCTGGTGACCAAGGTACGGTACGCATTAGTGGAGAAGTTCAGTCGAAAGTAGCCGACCAGATTCATAATGCCCGAATTGAGAACGGCAAGCTTACCATTCAATCGGAGCCGGCCCCTTCCCTGGCACTCTTTTCGATCACCCCTGATTTGGATCAAACGATTACCGTAGAGATGCCCTCCGGGGAAACACTAACTGGCCTACAGGTAGATGCACATTCAGGGAATGTAAAACTTCAAGATGCCTCCGTGAAAAATACTTCCATCACCGCTACTTCAGGCACTGTCGAGATTACAAACCTCCAGAGTACCCATCTGGTCGCAAAGTTAACATCCGGCAATTTTACAGCCAGTCAGCTTACTGCAGATATGGAGTTGAAGCTTACTTCAGGAGATGTCACCATCCGCGATTATAGCGGTAATGGCCTTGTTTCCCTAACCTCAGGGAATACAAATATTACACAACGCGCCGTAGCCAACTTGGAAGTGAATTCTTATTCCGGTGACGTGAAGATTAAGCAGGCTCCCGATTTTAAAGGTATTTATAATGTCAACTCTGACTCTGGAAGTATAGATACTCCCGAATCTGTTCCCGGTGGCGTGAACGTGATGAAGGTCGAAACCACCTCAGGGGATATTTATATTTCCAAATAGGAGACCTTTAAATGAATACCTCATCGGAGGCGAAGTTTGGTTCAAGGAGTTTAACCTTGTATAATGTAACCATGTGCTCAGATGCACAACCACGTTATGTAATGATAAGGAGGAGACTGGATGGAACTGAAGAATAAAACAGCCATTATTACAGGAGCCAGCAAAGGAATCGGTAAAGCAATTGCCGAAACCTTGGCCAAGGAAGGCGTTAACCTGGGATTAATTTCACGCACATTGACTGACCTGCAAAAGCTGCAGGATTCGCTGGGGAGTACATACGGTGTGAAAGTGGTGAGTGCTGTTGCAGATATATCGGATCGCGCACAGGCCACTGCCGCTGTAGCTTCACTGGAGCACGAGCTGGGTACCGTCGATATTTTGATCAACAATGCAGGTATCGCTACCTTTGGTACAGTCGCAGATATGGACCCCGAAGAGTGGGAACGTATTATTCGCGTAAACCTGATGGGAACCTATTATGTCACACACGCTGCTCTTCCAAGCATGCTAGCACAACAGAGCGGAAACATTATTAATATTTCCTCCACGGCAGGAGAACGAGGTTTTGCAACAGGCTCGGCATATTGCGCATCCAAATTTGCTTTGATGGGCTTCACGGAAGCACTGATGCAGGAAGTTCGCAAATCCAACATTCGCGTTACCGCGCTGACTCCAAGCACTGTCAATACAGAACTGGCGGCAAACGCGGGATTGCCTATTGGTGACGAGGACCGCATGCTTCAGCCGCAGGATTTGGCGGATCTGACATTAGCCGCATTGAAGCTGCCACCACGGGTTCAATTAAAAGTAGCCGGTATTTGGACAACCAACCCACAGTAATTCGATATGACATCCTAGATTCATTGGCTGTACAATGCTCCGGCAGACGTAATTGTTCGTCATGCCGGAGCTTTTTTTTAGCATAGCTATACCAAAACAAACTGTAATATAAGCGCTTTGTACTTCCAGCATACATAACATACAATTCCTGCAACCATAAGCGCATTTCAAGAAAGGGGAAAAATGATGAAGAACACAGGAATGACACGACCATTAGACCATTTGGGCCGTATTGTGCTACCCAAGGAACTGCGTAATTCTATGAATATTAACATTGGAGATGCCCTCGATTTTTTTATTACACCAGAGGGACTGATGATTCGCAAGTATACGGGGGTTTCTTGTTACTTTTGTGGTGCCGTAGATCATTTGAGCTATTTCAGGGATCATCTGATATGTAAGAGTTGTATTGAAAACCTGAAAAGCGATAATCCTTCCAGTCATTTGAGTGAAGCACGTCCTGTCCAGCCCAAGAAAAGAAGGAGTTACAGAAATCAGAATGAACTGCTGAATAAACTAAAACAGCTCATGCAGGAGCACCCTAATGTATCTCAAAAAGAATTAGCCGAAATGCTCGAACTGTCTCAGGGACGCGTGTCGCAGCTTAAAAAGCTACTCCTTTGAATCATTCGGTCCGACCTCGCTTGTTCTAATCAACAAAAAAAGAGCCTGGCGGCTCTCGGATCATAACCCTCACGCAATGTCAGACTGCTCCATAACCGGGACTCGATAGGCCAGCAAGGACTCGTCTATTACGGCAGAAATAAACGTTGCTTCTATTTCAGGCACCAGTCTAAGCGCATAGTTCCATGCGTTTTCTTCAATTTGCAGCGCAAGCCGTTGCCGGGTCCCTATCCCGTTCTCTTGCTCCAACGCATCGGAAAGGCCCACTAATTCAGTATCGGCGGCGTGCCCGATCTCATGCGCAAGCACAACCTTAAAATACTCCTCAACTCGATCAACGCTGCCGAACATCTGTAAACATTGTGTTTCAATAACGTCTGTATACATGGTAATGGCGTGAGCATTCATGGCATACTTGCCCCCAATCAGCCGTCCACCAGGAAAACGTTTCTCCAGCTTGACTGTCACGCCTATAGCAGCCCGTTCCAAAAGCTCAGCGACAATGCGCTCTGCCTGATTTCTTTCCAACTTAGCTTCGCTCCTCAAACCAGGATATATAAAGTTATATTTACTCTAAACTTATGAAATCATGGATGTGTTCATACAATACACAGTACGATATTATACCCTTTTACAAAGGAGAATACCATGTCAGAAGATTATTATATAGGTTGGGGAACGCTTGCCCTTATTAATGCCGGCTTGGCACAGACCAAAAATCGGAGCGGGTTAAACTGGTTCCTGCTCTCACTATTAATAGGGCCGCTGGCTACCCTATTTATCGTTGCATGGGATAAACTGGAGTCCTGATCCAGCAATTAGACCCTCCCCGTTGTTATCCCGAATGAAAAGGGCAGCCTTGCGTCTTCTGCTGCAGCACTGTATCTGTTGCTGTATTAGCCTGTCTCGACATATACGGCTTCTCTTGAACTCCGAAATTCGGCTTCACAAGCCGATTATCATAGGAACTATGAAAAATATGCGTTGTTGCCGGAGATAACGGCGGGATCAGCCATGTCCAATTGCCTGTCAGCGCGCGCCCAGCCTTGGCTTCCCGTTCCTCGAACAGCTTGAATTGTGCCGCTGCGGTATGGTGGTCGACAATGCTGACCCCTGCTTTCTTAAAAGAATGCAGCACAGCAATATTCAATTCCACCAGTGCCCGATCACGCCATAGCGTTGTTTCGCTCGTCGTATCCAGCCCCATCAGCTTAGCCACCTGTGGCAGCATATTATAGCGGAAGGTATCCGCAAAATTACGGGCGCCGATTTCTGTTCCCATATACCAGCCGTTGAAGGGAGCCGCCGTATAGATGATACCGCCAATCTCCAGCGTCATGTCCGAAATCATGGGCACGGCATACCAGCGCAATCCCAGAGAAGCGAAACCCGAGAGTTCCGGATGCTCAATGTCTACCTCCATCACTAGATGTTTAGGAATATCAAAGAGCTTGGGAGGCTGCCCGCCCGCTTCCACCACCAACGGCAATATATCAAAAGGAGTCATCGTTCCTTGCCAGCCCATGTCCCTACAAGCATTGGTAAAATCCACCGAGATCGGGTCCCCGATTACCCCTTGATCGGTTTCATATCCAGCGTAACGAATGAGTTGATGGTTCCAGATACGAATATTCGGCTGCCCCGGCTTGGAGGAGCGAAATACAGTAAGCGTTGGCTTAATTTTACCGCCATTCGTTCCTATGTGTATATGCTCCAATAACTCGCGAACCACTTCCGTCGCATCTGACGCGTCGCGTGCATCCCTGACCAAAAGCTTGTCCCAAAACAAGCGACCGATACAGCGATTGCTATTGCGCCAAGCCATAAGTGCCCCATGCTCCAGCTCTTCGTAAGTATGATCATACGTTCCACTAGTCTCTATGTCGTGACGAATATCAAGAAGCCGGGCTTCCGCTTCATCGCGGCTTCGGCCCAGCTCCTCATAACATGTATATATAAACTGCTCTGCCTCATGCAATAGCTGTTGTTTCACTTCCATAAGCTACACCCCATCCCGGTAGCTCACTTCCTTATGAGCCATGGTCTTCCACGCCTACTCGTCATTATACTCCAGTGGCAGGTTGGAACCAACGGGATGTGTATCTTGTTCACCTGATCTCCATATCCATGGAAATCTCTACCAAAACCTTATCCCAGATATGCGCTAAGCATCCAGATATGTTTATCCATCGCTTCTCTCAAGCCATTAAGAAGATCCTCTGTCGCTTTATCCTGTGCCGCATCCGCTGCTTCCATACCATTAGCCAGTTCAACAGTTATGGTTCTGAAATCGGCAACAACGGACTTCACCATATCGTCAGCTGTCTGCTCACCTGCGGACTCCTGAATGGCTGACAGTTGCAAATGCTCCTTCAAGGTCGCAGCAGGACGACCGCCAATAGCCAACAAACGTTCAGCAATCGTATCTAGATTAGCTGTTGCTTCATTGTAAAGCTCCTCAAATTTAGCATGCAGTGTGAAGAATTTAGGTCCTTTTACATACCAGTGGAAATAATGCAGCTTCGTGTACAACACAGACCAGGTAGCCACCTGACGGTTCAAAGCCTTATGCAATTCTTGAATAGCCTCTTGTGTAGGTGCGTTCGTATGATTTAATGTACTCATGTGTAAAATCCCCTCTCGTTTTCATTCATAATATAGTTGGAGTGACGCTTGGATACTCGCTAGCAGTAGTGTCTGATTTTCTTCTAAATCCCATGCGTGAATCCAATAAATATTCAACAATTAATTTAGACTTAATCTAAATCCTGTTTTAATTATAACACTGTGCCAGTATTTTGCAAGGCTTTATTAGAGTTTAATCATGAAGATTACGTGAATTTGATTGTAAGCAAACTCTACATGCAATCGGATATCCAGAATCAAATCAAGACTCGTTCGTCTTATATATAGGTTACATCACTAGGAGTTTAGAAGATGTTAATTTTGTCTGTTAAAGCGTCCGTATTAAAGACAAAATCCATTTAACTCGTGATATGCTATTGTAAATACAACCCATGGGATGTTAATCGCTGAAAATGGTTGTTCCATCATTACACTCATGAGGCTTACCATGCAGGACAAATTGGCGTGATTGCCCGACTCAACGGTTTCCCCGGCCCCGGCTTTTAAATTCATAACCTACCTCATCACCTAACCACGACAAAAAAGAGCCGACCCACAAGGGGCCAACTCTACTATTATTATTGTATTTCTGAAAGGTCCACAATCAAGGGTACAACCTTGCCCGCGTTAACATCAATCAAGCCGTGATCGGTAATTTTCAAAGCCGGGCTGACTGGCAAAGAATGAGTACTCAGTGACATGATTGGATTGTAATGGCGGTAACCCAGCGATAGTAAGGCTGAACGCAGTTCCTTCACGTGGGCAGCAACCATTTCTAGCGGTCCTTCTGTTAAAATCCCGCCTACCGTTAACGGTAAATGGGACAGCACCTTGCCATTTTCTACTACGCAAAAGCCGCCTTGGCTGGAAAGAACCGTATTCGCAGCCAATATCATATCTTGCTTGTTATGCCCTACGACCAGCAAGTTATGGTTATCGTGCGAATAGGTGGTTGCCACTGCCCCACGTTTAATCGTATCTCCCCCGATCAAACCGTAAGCACGGTTGCCGTTCTTGCCATACCGCTCAAACGTAGCGATGAGTCCATGTTCACCATGTTCCCATATCAGTTCACCCTGCTCCACTTGTGCAGGTGCAATCCGTTCGCTCGTAAAAGTTGACCCATCCTTGACTATCATAATACGACATTGATGTGTGCCATCAGCTACATCCATCTTTACAGTAAAATCCTGCTCGGTGAGCGGATTGAGCTTTACACTTTGATAAAAATGGGCGGGGAAGCAGCATTTTACCGATTCCTGATGGTATTCCTCGAATTTATCAAATACCTTGTGTCCGTCCTTATAGACTTGCTCCACATCAAACTGGCCAAGATCGGATAGCAGTACAAAGTCAGCTATTTTCCCCGGTGCAATTGTCCCGCGGTCATGCATACGCATCCGTGAAGCAGGAGTATACGTAGCTGCATAAATGGCATCCTCAGGCTTCATTCCCATCCCGATTGCTTTACTTACAATATGGTTCAGATGCCCTCGCTCTACGAAAGAATCCGGCATCACATCATCCGTTACGAAGCAAAAATGTTGTGCCACATCTTCCTGAATGAGATAGTCCATCACTTCAGGGGTCATGGATTTTTCCTGGATTTCAATAAACATCCCGGCGGCCATCCGTGCCTTCATACCTTCAATGCTTTGATGAGTATGGTCTGAGCCTATTCCCGCATAGATCAACTGATGCAGGTCCAGATCAAGCAGCTGCGGCGTATGGCCTTCAATAATCAGCTCCGGGTAGTGCTCACGAACATGGCGTAAAATGCGATTCGTCTTGCTCTCCGGATCACGAATCACATCCACGTAGTTCATAATTTCACCCAGGCAGATCATCTCACCCGTTTGCAACAGCGCATCAATCTCGGGGATATCAATCTCGCCCCCTGAGGTTTCCAAAGGCGTCGCCGGGACAGAGCTTGGAATGCCATAGAACATATCAGCCACGCAATCCTTGCTGGCTTCCATCATTTCCTGAATGCCTTCCAATCCGAAAACATTCGCCATTTCGTGCGGTTCCGGTACAATCGTAGTCACCCCATTGCGAATTAGCCCATAGGAAAAGGTTGCCGGTGTCACCATTGTGCTTTCGATGTGTAGATGAATATCGATCAGACCGGGAATCATATACTTCCCGTGCCCTTCCACGATTTCAGCAGCTTCAAAAGATTCCAGACCACGCTGCCCGATATACATAAACTTGCCGTCAAGTATAGCAACATTGCCTTCCTCGAACGTCTTGTAATAACTGTTATACACCTTAACTTGTAAAATCATTTTGTCTGCACGCATGATGTAATCTCCTTCATTGAACCCGCTGATTATTGGACCAGCACCATTTTATCTGCCGGAAAATGCAGGGTAACCCGTTGACCGCTCAGGTAAGGCGTATCCATTTCCTGATTAGCCGTAAAGTTTCCCTTCGCTGTTTCTACCACATACTGATAGCTACGCCCCAGGTAAGTACTTACCTTAATGATACCGGGAAGCTCATTTTCCCCTGTCTCGTTGCCTTCTGTTCGAATGATCAAATCATCTGGGCGAATAGCGCCCTGACGAGCACCCGGCTGGACTGTACCCTGATTACGCGCTACGCTGAACGTAAGATCACCTGTATTCAATCGAATATGTTCTCCTTCTTCAGTACGCTCGTCAAAGCTTAGAAAATTATTAAACCCGATAAAACGGGCGACAAATTCGGTAGTTGGATATTTAAAAATGGTCGATGGGGCATCTAATTGCTCGATGTTCCCCTTATTCATAATCGCAACCTGGTCAGAAATTGAAAAACATTCCTCCTGATCATGCGATACATACACGGTGGTGATGCCCAGTTCCTGTTGAATACGACGGATTTCTACACGCATATTTACACGCAGGTTAGCATCCAGGTTACTCAGGGGTTCATCAAACAACAGCAGATCGGGTTCAATCACAAGCGCTCGCGCTATCGCGACGCGTTGACGCTGACCACCTGACAATTCACCGGGGAAGCGCTTTTCAAAGCCCCCCAGGCTAACCGTATCCAGCATAGCCATAACGCGACGTTTTACATCATCTTCCTTTACCTTGCGTAACCGCAGACCAAAGGCAACATTATCAAAAACGGACAAATGCGGGAAGAGTGCATAACTTTGGAATACAAACCCGAAGTTCCGTTTATTTACCGGAACCCGAGTATAATCCTTATCGCCAAACAAAAATGTTCCTTGTTTAGCTTCGAGAAATCCTGCGATGAGACGAAGTGTGGTCGTTTTGCCACAACCACTCGGTCCGAGCAACGAGAGCAATTGCCCCCGTTCGAGCTGCAAATCGAAATCCTGCAAGATCAGTTGGTTGTCATAAGCGACCGATACGCGATCCAGAGTAAGCAGTGCCATAAGGTTGAAGCCTCCATTACCTTTTAGTGAAGTAAGACAATCCCATCAGTCGTTCAATCAAGAACATCAGGATACCGGTCAAAATCATCAGCATAACCGAAATCGCCGCAATCGTCGGGTCAAAATAATTTTCGACGTAAGTCAGCATTTGAATAGGCAGGGTGCTGAAGCCCGGTCCTGTCATGAAGACGGAAATGTCGACATTGTTGAATGATTCCAGAAAGGCAATCAGGATAGCCGCAATAATACCTGAGCGGATGTTGGGCAGAACCACCTTGAAAAAGGTTTCCAGCCGTCCAGCTCCCAAACTAAGCGCTGCTTCCTCAATCGCAAAATCAAAGTTAGACAAGCTGGATGCAATGACCCTTATAATGAACGGCAGCATAATCACCGTATGTCCGATCAGCAGTCCAGCGTATACTGGCAAATGGTAAACGATGATCAGATAACGCAGCAGTGTAAAACCAAGCACAATACCTGGTATAAGCAACGGGGAGAGGAACAAAGCATTTAGCGCATCCTTCCCGCGAAACGAAAAACGACTAAGCGCATAAGCGGCAGGCATACCGATCAGCAGCGCCAAGATGTTGCCTAGCAGAGAGACGACAATTGACGTTTTGAACGTGGACATAAACAAATCGACTTCAAAAATATTTTCATACCAGCGCAAGGAAAAGCCTTGCGGAGGAAATTTTAATACCGTGCCCGGCTCGAAAGAAGTGACCGATATGATCAACAGCGGACCGAGCAGAAAGATGAAGACCAGCAGGCTAAAGAAGCCTAGTCCGTAATGTTTCTCCCGCATATCCACCTACCCCTTCGGATTGAGTTTATGGGCCGCCTTATTTAAGAGACCGACCACGATAAATGTAATAACAATCATTATTGTTGCAATAACAGAGGCTAAAAACCAGTCGTTTAGCGTCATCGCGTTCTGATACAAGAATGTAGCGATAACCCGCTGTTTTCCTCCAAGCAGTGCTGGTGTTGTATATGCAGTCAGGCTGCCTACAAAAACAAGAATGCTTCCAATGATCAGACCCGGAACAGACAGCGGGAATACAATTTTACGAAATGCGCTGAATCTGGAGGCCCCGAGGCTCTGAGCAGCATGGACAAGATCACCGTCGATATTTTCAAGTACACCAATCAGTGAAATAATCATCAGTGGTAAAAACAAATGAACCAGACCAATAATCATCGCTGCCGGGGTGTACAAAATATTCAGCGGCTCATCCACGAGTCCTAAACCGATTAGCACGTTATTTAAGAGCCCCTTGCGACCCAAAATGACCATCCAGCTGAATGACCGCACCACCGGACTCGTCAACAAGGGAAAGATGGCCAGCGCTAACAAAATTCCTTTACGACGCGGGGCCTTTTGCGAGATATAATAAGCCGTCGGGAAACCGAGTAATACGCATACGAGGGTCGTTACGACACTGACCTCCAGCGTAGTCAGCAATATTTTCAGAAAATAAGGGTCCTTGAAGAAATGGAGATAGCCTTCTAGGGTGAATGAGCTGTTCTGTACGAAGGTCGAACCGATCGTCAACACAATCGGAATGACCATGAACACCGCCAGAAAGAGCAGACCTGGCAGCAGCAGCCAATACAAGTATGTTTTCTTCATGGGTAGCTCCTTGCGGTTATCAAAATGTTATTCCTTGTTCAGCACCTGGATAAACAGCTCCAGAAAAGCTTCGCTGTCCACCTGTTCGCACACGCTCATATTGGGACTATGATTGAGGCGGTTCTGCACATCGCCCACCGTTTGTCCGTCACATATGCGACTGGAGGTTTCCACGTCGACATACAACAGTGAGGTATCTACTAACCTCGCATTCAACGCGACACCCACGGCAAGCGGGTCATGAAGCGCACACGCTTTTACCCCGTTGCGTTCTTCATAACGCTTGGTATAAACGGCCGTGCTTTCAGCTACATAATTACGAATGGCCGGACGGGTCAGACGAGCAATATGATCCGCCGTCAGCAACGCCTTCCGTGTTACATCCAGGCCTACCTGTATCAATCGATCAAATCCCGCATGAAATACGATCCGTGCGGCTTCAGGGTCAGCATACATGTTGTACTCTGCTACAGGTGTAATATTGCCGCACCCGTGAATCACACCGCCCATAAAAATGACCGCATCGACGTGATCCGTCAGCTCGGGACTCTTCAGCAGCGCCAGCGCCAGATTCGTGAGCGGTCCGGTGCAAATCAGCGTCACTTCCCCCGGGTGAGCCATCACTGTATCAATGATGATATCCGGTGCAAAACCTTCGGACGCAGACATAGCTGGGACTACTCCACTCAATGCGCCTCCGATGCCATCTTCTCCATGGACACGGTGCTCGTGCAGACCTTTACGTATTAAGGGAGCCTCCGCCCCCCGATAAACCGGAATATCCGGTCTATCCAAAAGGTCGAGGATTTTGCATGTGTTTAATGTTGCTTGTTTAAGTGAAACATTACCGCATACTGTAGTAATCGCTTTGACATCCAGCTGACCACTTTGGGCCGCTAGTAAAATACCTAACGCATCATCAATGCCCGTATCTACATCTAATATGACCTTTTTCATTATTGTGCAACTTCCCGGTTCCAGCGATCTGTCCATGCCTTGATATGATCGTTAACGAATTTCATATCCAGCTTGGTCAGCTTATTCACTACATCTGTACCGTACGTAATTCCTTCTGTATCCGCACCGGACAGTACCACCTGCGTGTTCACCGGAGAATCAACCTTTGCCTTGGCTGATTTTTCTTGAACTTCCTTGCTCAGCTGCCAATTGATAAATTCCTCAGCCAGCTCCTTCTGGTCAGAGCCTTTCACTACATTAATCGTGTTCATTACTGCGTAAGCACCTTCACTAGGGGCTACAAATTTCGCTCCTGGCACAGCCGCCTGCAAATCTTTGAAGTACATTTCCATAATCGGACCGCCCGCAATTTCCTGCTGACTAAACATGTTGACGAACTCGGACGTTTTACTATAAAACTTAACGATATTCGGACTCAGCTCCTTCAGTTTCCCGAAGGCTTGGTCTTCATTAAACTCCTTACTACCCGCTACCTTGGAGGCTGCATCTACCATCATCGGTCCGGCAGTCGCCGTAATATTTGGCAGAGTCACGTTTCCTTTGAACTCATTGCCCCACAGGTCAGCCCAAGAGGTCACGTTCTTTTTCACCAGCTCCGGATTGTAGGCAATACCGAGGCGCCCAACCGTATAAGCAGGACCATACTCCTCGCCCAGCGGTGCTTTGGCAATATCATAAATTTGATTCAGGTTTGGCACCTTGCTGCGATCCAGCTTCTCAAACAACCCCTGTTGAATTCCCTGTTGAGCATAATAATCAGACAGATAAATCAGATCGACGTCTGTGCTGCCTTGACTGATTTTGTTCAACCGTTCTGCATTATTTCCAATTTCTACAACGATATCAACGTTATGTTCCTTTTCAAAAGGCTCGTACACTTCTTTGTTAAAAAAGTCCTCGGAAAAGCCCCATGTAGAAATAACTAGTTTCTTTTTCCCATCAGCTGAGCCATCTTTTCCATCTGCTTGACCGCCAGTAGCATTGCTGCCGCAACCTGCCAGTACCACAGATGCCAAGGTCACAGCCATAAATCCTTTAAACCATTTTTTCATATGAAACTCCCCCTGTTTTTTATTCTGTACACCTTATGACACAAAAAAGAAAAGTACTCTTGTAAAACAAGAATACTTTTCTTCGTAAACAAAGAATAAGTTGATCCCGCTGCGCGTTATAACAGGTTCTCCCCTCAGATAGATCCGAAGCGAAAAGCCGAATATCCAATTTTATTAGGATTCTTTCAGTATGATGTTCGTAATTGCCCACTGCGTTGCTGAATCATAATCGCGCAGTAAAGCTTCTATATCGAGCTCCATATCCTCAATCAGCTTCTCGCGAAGTCTCTTCTTATACAGCATGGACATTCGGAAGTCCACTTCCAGCTTCAAGCCGGGGGCTTCCACTTCCAATGCCGCCGAGCGTGGAGAACGCCGGTGCTTCGCCACAAAGGTAACAATGTTGTTCTCAACGGTGGCCCGCAACAGCGTGGTCCCGAAGCCGAACAGTTCCTTTGAAATTTCGTTGTAAATCTGACACATTCGCTTCTTGCTTTCGTTACTGTCGAGCAGCGTCATGAACCCACCCTCATCAGCATATTACGTACAATCAATCTTTCAACACGATAGATTATACATAAATATACGATAAATAGCAAACAGAATCCCTAATTCAATAACATATGGCGCGAAAAAGCGAACAATATGTCGAACTTTGTAGCTTTTCGACATTTTTACACTTTTTTCGTCTAAGATAACAACGACTTCTTCCGGTATATCCCTTGATGAAGGTTCCAAACAGTTGGAAAGTGAAGCAGCAGACTACAAAGGCGTTATCGTCGCCATTCCGGGAGAATAATTTTTTTCTTCTACTATATTTTTTCTTCTACTATATACGTAATTTTATTTAAACACATTTAACCGTACCCCGCTGGAGTAACCATGGTGTACGTTTTTTTATATTATGTAGCTAACTGTAATGGGTTGAGCCTTTTATTACCATTGTGCAGCCCGTTTGCGTCTCTCTTCCCGTCGATCAGCTTCTTCCATTTTCCGAATATAACGTTTCAACTGCTCTTTATGATCGTCCAATTCCTGTATTCGTACAGTTGTGCCTTGGAGAAACGTCTCCATTTTACGTGTTAATTCAGCAGCCGATTCGCCCCTCCAGTCTTGCAGACGACCATATATATTTCTCATCTGCTGCTCCTGATGCTGAAGTCTTTGCTTTAGCTGCTCGCACTGCTGTACAGCCCTACGCAGATCCCCCAGGCTCAAAGATATTCTGCTCATCTCTTTTGCCTCCCGTTGTGTTCTTACAGCTGATCTATTACTGATCCACCATCGTGAATTCCTGGCCCTTGCGATCTATATATTCTGCTATCTCGGTAATCGATTCCTGATACCAGCGATTAATCCGATCCAACGTTGCCGTCGCACTATGTGCCAGCGGGGTCAAAGACTGACTTTCACTTGTTCCGACATGAGCCTGAAATAACTGGATGGATGCTCGGGTATCGCTAGAAAATCCATGCAGGCTGGAACGCATCTGGTTAGCCGCATGCTTTAGCTCCTCAGGTGTTAATTGAATTGTGCCTCCATTTTTGTTGCCCACAAAATATGCCCCACCATTAGCGCGACCATCTTGTTGTCCTGCTCCCATCAAATTCACACCCAGTGCAGTAGCAGCAAACTGCCCGAAGGCACCCATTTGTCCACCGTAGCGTTCAACCAAATCGCCCATGACTTCTTTGAATTCCGCCTCCGCTGCCAGCCTTTGTTCGTATGCCTGCACCCGTGGGTTACCTTCCACCAATTGACCGTCCATGGTGTACAGTGGATTGCTGATATTGCCATTTTCATCAAACGTAAAGTTTCCCATGCTATGAGTGTTCTCTCCACCTAATACAGAATTATAGAATTTGGTGAATGCATCTTGCTGTATCATAGGCAATGTAATCGGAACATAAACAATAGGAGTCCACTTGGGGCCAAGAAAAAGTCTTTCCAATTCGGTTTTTCTTTCCAAGGGAATTGAAACAGGAATAGTAAACTTGGCTACATTGGCAGTCTTATAATCACTCCCAATATGAAGTCTTTGGATCAATATCCAATAGGTAAGCCTCATCTGCTATCTTCCAGTATGTTTTTTCACTAATATACTGCAATTATTACCCCACCTTGTCTAATCACCTAATATATTATAAAGTTAGAAAAAGTTGATACTTTCAAAAAAGGAGCATCTAAAAATTGAAAAGGAAAAAAATTTGGGTTACTGCTCTCATCTTATTCTTCATCCTAGTAGGAGCTCTCTATTACATGCAGTACGCATCAAATATAAAAAAAGAAGAAGCCGTTAGAACAGGTATACCTATTGGAAAAGAGTACATCAAAAAATACTATAGGGCTGATTTCATATTTAAGAGTTATGACTATGTAGGTAGCTATGTTAATAATACGGTTCATCTAATCGGCTATATAAAAGGACATGAAGATCAATCGATATCTATCGCTTACGATTTTGAAAAAAAAGAAGTGCTTAGTGTAACCGGACCGGATTGGTTCATTGACAGTCGATACCCTAAAAAGAATGTTCCACCATTTTAAATATCAAGATTTGTATGCCAAAAAAAGCACATATGATTCATTCCAGTTCAAGAATATATTTTTCCAATCTAAGGAAGTGAAATCATTATAATACTTCCTGTTTACTTGCGGTATAGTTGAAGATGAAAATAAGTATAAAGTCGTTGGTTACTGCATTTCTGGTCGTGGTTCATACCTAATAACGATTAGGACTTTGTAACTGTATGTTAGAAGAAATTTGCATATATGAACACAATATTTAGAAGTTGTACTGAGCTAATCCTTATATTGGCTATAATGAGCTATTCTATTATTAACAAACAAAGCAATAATGTTTCTGGGTATATAAAAGGAGATAATAAGGAGAAGAATTCAACTTGAAGAAGAAAAAGGTTTGGGGGAGTATCCTTATATTACTTTCCATCCTTGTAGGAATCTTTTGTTACATGCAATATACAGCGAATATAGAAAAAGAAGCATACATCCAATCTGGCATACTTATTGGAAAAAAATACATTAAGAAGTATTATAATGCCGAGTATATTTACCAAAATAAAGAGTTTATTGGCAGTTACGTTAACTCTACCGTTTATCTCCGTGGCTATATAAAAGGGCATGAAGGCCAGACAATCTCAATAAATTACGACTATAAGAAAAAAGAGGTGCTCTACGTGACTGGACCGGATTGGTTCATCGACAGTAGGAATCCTAATAAGATTGTTCCGCCATTCTAAAATCAAGTCTGTATTCAAATAATTAGTCCCATTACAGATGATTTTTTCCTAAATATGAGGAAATAGTATCATTATAATACTTCCTGTTACTGAGAGATATTTGCAACAAAAATAAGAACCAAGTCATTGTTCACTGCATTCTGGTTGTAGTTCACATTAAATTATAAATAGCATGTTAGGGGAATGTTGCGTAAATGAACACAATCCTTAAATGTTGCACAGTTCTCATCATAATATTAACCATTCTGGACGGTTGTGGTTTTTCTACCGCTCAAGAGGAAGAGATAGTGGAGTCTGCTACTACTGTCAGTATCAAATATATTAAAACTCACTACAATACGGATTTCGTATTAAAAAATTACAATATTGAAGAAAACAGTGTCTTTGCAAGAGTACATCTTTACGGCTATATAAAAGGAAACGATACAGACTTAATTAGGATATCCTATGATTTGGACTCAAAAGAAATCGTCAATGTTACGGGACCGGATTGGTTTATTGATAGTAAGGTTATAGATAAGAATGCACCTTATTCCTAAGAAAGCGTATAGCATATTTAGCTCAATTTTAAGGAGAATACTTCAACTTGAAAAAGAAACAACTATGGCTTTTTGTCTTAATATCACTTGTCATTCTGGTAGGAGTTTTCTATTACATGCAGTACGCATCGAATGCCAAAAAAGAAGTCCTAGATGTATTAGGACCTGCTTAGTTCATCGACAGTAGGAATTCTAAAAAAGTAGAATATTGAACTATGATTGCAGAAAAGGCCCCTTAGGAGCCTTTTTCAGTCGTCGTTAGTCATATTTAACGCTATTCACCTTTGGTGCTTGCTTAGTTACATGAATAAAAGGATATTCTCCTTTGCTAATTTTACGTTTCCATTCTTGAATCATATCTTCTTGGGTAGGCGGTTTCTCATTCACGATTGCTCCTGTAGTTACTTTAGCCATATTCTTTACCCTCTCACTATGGATTAGTTATTGCGTCTTTATCTTTTCTCCAGTCATTTTGATGTTACCATCCATTTCTACCAAACTCGTTTTACATTTTAAACCGATAGCATCCTTCGCGGTGACCTGTATTGTGTTACCTGCGTTGAATACCAGGTTCCCGTCAGCTTTTACACGGATATCCTTTTTGCTTCGCAGTTCAATTCCATGGTCATCCAGCAGTCGAATCACCACTTCATCGTCGTTCCCCGTGATTAAAATTTCATTTTTCTCAAAAATAATAGCTTTGCGGTACTTGGTCATAAAGATCTTCGTCGACGGGTCCTTAATAAAGTCACCGCCTTTGGATCTCTTTCGGATCGAATGGGTCACAATAGCGTCTTTTTCTTTAGAGGTCGGAAAGTAGATATCTACAAAATCAAACAGCTCCGGCATGCAGTACCATCCCGTATTCCCTTCCGATGTATAAAATGTAGCCGTTGGAAAAGCGAAGGTTTCCTTGACGTTAGGCTTGACCTTATCCATTTCATAAAAGAAAACCTTCACATGGTCCTGCTCGATTCCAATAACCTTCGATTTTAACGAGATGCCACGAATACTTTCATTTACAATCAAATCCTGCTTCATTCCATCCAATGTAGTCAGTACATATTCATGCCACAAAGCACTATGGCGTATAAACGCAACCGATTGCAGGACGTATAATGCTTTCCCTTTAAATTTAACCTCCGCCCCAATTTGCAGCAGGACATCTCTAGCCCCTGTCGTTTGCACTTTATAATATAAAAGGTTGTCATCCTTGCTGGCTCCTGGTTTGGTTTTTCTGGTCATGGAGTAGTTATACTGCCTGAGCTCACGCTGATTGACACCATCCGGTAATCCAAAATAAAACTGAGGTTTTTCACCAACCGGATCAGGTATTAGTCCCCAACCGAGCCGAGACGCTATACGTTTCAGAAACAACCAGTCCGTCTCATCAAATTGCATCGTAAATTCCTGTAAAAGTTGATCCTTCAACCGGCTCGTACAATTGGCTTTGGGATAGGATTTGAGCACGTGTTCAAGCAATGCTTGCAGCTTCATCTTTACATTTTGAAAAGATTGTCTATGAGGTATTTCATCCATCTGGCTTGTATAAGATAGAGCTTCGACAACCAAATGAGCTACATTGGATACCATCTTGATTCTGAACTGCGTGACTGGCCCTCGAAATAGCACACTCTGTTTATGATCGTCATTCATATAAGAAACAACTAACTTCGCCCCTGCTTCCATATGATCTGTATACTCTTCCATTTGAGCACCCGTTAACACACCCGTCAAAAAGACCTTCACATGCTCATTCATTTTCTGTACAACTTTAACTTTTGGATTTTTAAGAGATAAAACCGTTCCATTATACTTGATGATTGGATATCCCATGTTACCGCTCCTCTTTGTCGGTTAGTTTACGTTAATCCGTTGTTTGCTAACGTATTGAACGACATCTTTAATGGTTTGATTATGTCCCTGATCGTTAAGAGCCTCATCTAATGCAGAGAGCGTGGTAAAGGTTTTATTTTTCTTCTGAAAATATATGTCTGCTATAGGGAATGGCTTTGCACCATCTGGTCCAGAGCCCGTTTCATAATAAGCAATAATGATAACGTCTTTTAATCCATCCTTATTTACATCCTTGAAAGCCACTGCTTCTATGCCTTCATCAGCATACCACCATTCATTTCCATATAAATCTGGAAATGAATATATAACTCGCTCTTGGTCATCTAATAGAAAAAAGTAGTTTTTGGGAATTTCATCTTTATTTGCTTGAGTCGATACAAACCGTACTTTCCCAAAGCCTTCGAAAGTAGTTTGAAAAGACTGCGACTCTTCAATTTCATATTGGTCGGTATTCAACTTTTCACCGCCAACTGTGGAAACAGACTGATCCTCAACGGAACTTAACTCACTCCATAGTTCCTCATTTTGCCTAATATTCTCTGGAATTTGTGCAAAACGAATTTCATACTCCGCATGGTCCCCTACCACATGTGCCATAGGTACACTCATCCCCAATGAATCATTTGTGAAATAACTAAACGATTCCATTTCTACTTCCGCAAGCGAACCTTTGGTTACATCCGCATTTGTTAACAATTGAATCAAATCATCTTTTGTGAAATCACCCATTAACCCTTGTTGCTCCGGCTGAACAGCTGTAATCTTCCCGCTTTTTATAAGCTCAATAAAAGGTTTCTCGACCTTTACCAAATCCCTCAACCTTATTCTTGAAACCTGCTTCATATCCAGGTTCGTCGTATAAAACATATGAGTAGGATAGGCTGCGTCCTTCACATAATGAATACCCGTATATTGAACACTCAAGAATCGTTCACTTTGTTGTTTGATCTCATAATCAATTTCGACATGGACTCCAGAATTGGAATCCGCATAGTTTTGTAATCCTTCTAAAGCATCAGCCTTAAGAATTTTGTTTAAAGATTTCTGCTTTGCAATATCCTTGAGTTTTATAATTTGAGGGTATTTAATCACGATCCCATTTTTTGAATATTCCTCTTGAATGAGTTCATAGCTTTGCCGTTCACTATGAGTATTCAAGGCGGTGCTATATTCGGAATCAATACGGACTTCTCCACTTTTGGAGAACTCAATGATAAGGTTCTGTTCAGAATCATCACTGTTTATGAAGAAACCATCGCCGTGGTCTAAAACTCCGATACTCATGCTATCATGTTGTCGACTCTCTAAAATAATAGGCTCATTCATATCCCTGTTCAGTTCCCACGCATCAGGGAGCTTCATCTTACCTACATTTATGCTTTTCTCCGTCCACTTTTGTCCAGACAACTCCCACAAATCAACAAATACAGGGTCTGGGTGATATATGGAGACATGCCCCCCTAACCACAACTGTATTCCTTGGTCTGAATCTCGAACCACAAAGTCTGTAGTCAATTCTGGCCCGCCATCCTCAATTATCTGGGCGTGTACAAGTTGCCTCGAACTCCACCACTGAATAAATGTGTATTTATCTCCGATCGTACCTGTCACCGTTTTAGGTGCTCTATAATTCATAACCCTAACGTTTAGCTGCCCACTTTTTAACTGAAACGATTTTGTTAAGATAGTGAGATTGTTATCGAACTTTTCTACTAATTCTCCATCCTTCATCTCTACACTTTTAGGCTCGTTTAACAACAAATTAAGTTCCTGTGTGAACTCCTGAATCTTATTCCTTCTGACTTCAGCGTCTCCCTCCTCATCGTCGACTATCCGGAGTGTTTGTACTAACGCATCCAGCTTATTCGAATAGAGAATCGCTTCAGCTTTATTGGGAAGAGGAAGCTCACGATCTGCTTCTACTTTTGAAGAACTAGGCTCCTTCACGCAGCCGTTTAGCACCACAAAGGAAAATAACAATAACAGGATGCAACATAAACGACCGTTATTTAAGTGATTCATGCCGGGTATCACACTCTCTACAATTTATCATTTACCTCTATGCTCATAATCTTCCACCTGCCCGACTGTTTCTCCAACGCAAAAACAAGTCCTTTGTCTGTTTTCTCTTCATTTGAATTACTTCTTACTAAAAAGGTCTGCTGATTACCCTCATAAGCGATTTCTTTTATATCTAGATCTAATCCCGTATAGTCCATAGCGGAGAAATCTATGCTATCCTCAAAATCATATTTTGGGTTTACTGACAAAGCAGTGAATTTCGCCATCTCAGGCAAGTGTATCAAGAAGCGATTCATAAGATAATGATCTTCCAAATAATTTTGGATAATATCTTTAGGAACCGTAGGGTATACAAATTTTTTATCTTTATTTCCATATAATACTTCTGATCTTT
The DNA here is from genome assembly GCF_059772165.1 of Paenibacillus sp. TY11. Taxonomy (NCBI): domain Bacteria; kingdom Bacillati; phylum Bacillota; class Bacilli; order Caryophanales; family Paenibacillaceae; genus Paenibacillus; species Paenibacillus sp. TY11. The sequence goes on from NZ_JCBAIQ010000001.1 coordinate 55,644, forward strand.
CTGGCCCAGTCCTGTCAAATTTCTGATACGTCATGATTGTATGTTGTTGAGTATCCTGAAAACGGTAATAACTCACATCCTCAAAAACACTATCTTTATTAATATCCTCCAGCTTCCTGATTCCTTGCCCTGTTGCTTCTGGATAATTGTAATTCAGGTTGCTAATTCGGTTATGGTCTAAAGTAAATATAGAGAATCCTTCTGCCTCATCCACTTCGCTAGTGGAATATACTACGATGAAATCACGCTTAGTTTGGTCTAAATGCATAACCTTAACGTCCTTATTAATATGCTCTGTAACTATCGGATCATCCAATTTTCCAATTATTTTAAGGTGGTCATCCTTATTTCTTACTACATATATAGATTCTAAATGATCCGATTTTTTCCCAAAAGCAATCACAAATTCTAAAGTACCTTCCTTATCAATATCCTGTTTTATTAATTTTTGTAATTTCATATTAGCGGGTTGAATTTTCTTAATAAACAAATCTAATTTATTCGATTCTTGCACAATAGCTTTGCTTGAATCATACGTTAGCTCATGGCTACTAGCAGTCGATATAGCTGATTTAGAAACTGTGCCCTTTACCTCAACTTCTTTCTTCAGACCACAACCACTAAAAATTAGAACAACTAAAACAAGCACAAATAGCTTCTTCAATTACACTCCCTCTTCTTTCGAAACATAAATTTTTTATAACCTGATTACCTCGACAAAGGTTGTGTAGGCTCAGGGAAAGCAGTGTCCGACATATTTTTATAAATCGGGATCCTAAAACTAAGAGGTGCATCAACAGTTTTAAGACCTTTTGAAAAACGGTCAGCTTTCGTATAAGCATCCATAATATTCGTAGCATATTGTTTACTAATAGTTCCGTTCTTCTTGAATGAATTTACATTCCACTTTAAGCTATAGAGAGTATCTTGTCCCTTTTGAATATAATTCTCATTAATCCACTTACCTCCACCAATTATCGCACTATCTACAGAGTTCCAGTTCTCTGACTTGGCTTTTTTCGCACCCTTTATACGTGCATTTCCATCATTCGCACCAATACCATACATATTGTACCATCCGATATATCCTGGAACCTGTCCTCTTCCTAAAGTTGAAGTCCCACCTCCTGATTCGACCATGGCTTTTGCCGCTAAAAATACTGCACTCGCCTCATTTCCTCCTGCCTTTAGAAATACATCTCCTTTATTAGCTAGACTTTTGCTTAACACTTTATTAACTGCCTCTTTATTTTGGGTGTTCTTATCATACTTTCCAGATAAAAATTGAAATACACGAGATTCAGTCAGAAAGTTACGTGGATCTAAAAAATATGAAACTGCTTTAGGGGAAGCGGCGTTATAATCATTATCATATTTAAGCTTCGAGTCCCTCCAAGGCGGTGAGTATCCATATTTGCTCACTTCGGTACATACCAGTCCATTTTTCATTTCTGCCTTGAGAAAACTATTAAAATCTACATTCGTTTCTTCCGCTATAAAACGCCAAGAAGGATGCTGCTTGTGTAATTTTAACAGCGCAGACCTGTATGATTCCGGGAATTTAGCAAGTTCAGCTTCAAAACTATCATTTCCTGAATTATCAGGAGGTACTTGTACAGGTTTAGAATCATCCTCCTTAGGTACCTCAGGATTTGGATTTGGATCGATCAAACCTAGCTTCTCCCGTAAAGCTCGTCCCGCTTTCTCAGCAGCTAACTTTTCCATGATATTTCCGCTCGCTTCAGCCGTCATCCAGCGGACGGTTTCTTTTTGCATCTGCTCTTGGGCCCACTTGGGCATCGTCGCCATTTCGCGTAGCTTGCTGCGAAGGCCTTCTGCCAGCTTTTGCGCTTTACGCATACCAACCTCGTCACCATTGGCTTGAGCAATATACCAATCCTCTTTGTATTTACGCATCCAGGTCTGGGCCCAGTCGGGATAATTTAGTTTTTGTTTTTTCTGTTCTGCTGCAAGATCAAATGCCTGTGCTTTCCTGTGTGCATTAGCAGTTGCTAAAGCTTTCAACATAGGTGTTGCACCAAACGTTGGTTCTTTCCACTTCATATGTCTTCTCCTTTGTTAGGAATGCTTAGAAGAATCGTATCTCCGACATACATGTATCTTGGTACTTGCTTCCTTTCTCTACTGCCTCAATCGTTATTTTCACAAATGAAGTGTGAACGGCGCCATCAGGAAATTCATTACTTAAAAAATCATTATCTACCATCATGGTCTGCCCATTCGAGAACTCTAGTTTCATTCGCTTAACTCTGTTATTTGCTTGGTAAGCATTAGATGACTTAGCTAAACCATTGATGAGCTCAAAACCCTTTAGTTCTTGCATAGAGCCGAAATCAATTTTGATCCACTCTCCAATTCCATCTCCCTTACTTCCTTCGCACCAAGCAGTGCTTGCATCTCCATCCATGATGTTACGGGCAGCATAGGAGTTCCCTGCTTGATCAGAAAGCGTAGAAGATGCGCTAATCTTCTTTGCCGAGATACTTTTCTGATATCGCATCAAATTCGTTGTAGTCTGTATCCATTGTGTAGGAACGGTGGCAAATCCTATTCGATGCATGATATCAGGGTATTTTATGAGTAGACCTGTTTGAGTATCACGTTGTTCTACTTCTCCCGACGAGTTTAAATAAGCGATCATGCGGCTATCCAAGGTTAAAACAGGGGATTCAGAAGCTTTTCCCAACAACCTCCTCTGCTCGTTCTTTAAATCCAACATATACGTCTGGTTAGAATTATTGTTGGTATAGACCAGTAGGTCGCTCTGAAGCCATTCTTTAACCTGTATATTGTCTTGACCCATGCTGATTCGTTTAATTTCTTTATTATTCAGTAGATCAAAAATGATTAAGTTATTATAACCATCCTGTATACAGAGCTCCTTGCTATCTGGAGAAAAATGATCAAAAAGAGCAGAATCATCTGTGCCTTTATAGCTCAAAACATTGAGCTTTTTAGTAACTCGTTCCCGAATACTATATTGATAAAAGCCCCCATTCTTTGTATAAATACATCTACTTAAATCAGGGGATACTACAGCATAGTAACTATTTGGTACATTGAACTGATATATTTTCTTGGACGTGGATAAATCATAGATTAGGAAGGTACTATAATCCAAATAGTTTGTTTCTCTGTATAAAACTATAGCTTTGCCATCATCAGAGATTCGGTGTATCTCCAATTCACTTTTAGGAAAACTCTCTTTATTATTTGCATATAACTCATCTATAATGTCATCTAAATCAATATAGGTATTACCCGCAGAGTCATCCATATTCGCTAAATAGTCTAAAGACTCGCTATCATTTTCTCCTTGAAACCACATCCAATTTGTTTGTTTTTTATTTTGCGTTGGTTTTACTACCTGCTCTGTATTACTTTTGTTATATTCGCTCTGTGTTGTACTATCATTATGTTGGACACAACCATATAAAATTGAAAACGCCAAACAACATATTATTGTTTTTCTCATCCAAAACCCTCCCTCCTACACACTACTTTTTTTCATTGCTTATACTATTTCTCTCTGTCTTTTCGGTCAATTATAGCCAGTCCCTGAATCGATTCATTAGGTTCTTCTTTTAAAGAATGCTTCACCACTCCTAGCACAATAAGAAATCGTGTAAACTCGTCTTTATGGATTGTGATACAGCCAGTTGAAGTTTTACCAGGCAACTTATCTTCGTCGAAACCCTTGTGAATGTTGATACCAGTTGCATTATGGGGCTTCTTGTTTTTACCTTTCGTTGAAGGTACCACTCCTCCATCTCTAACGCGTAACGCTGGATACCTTTTGGCACGATTTTTTTTCTTATGCCATCCACCTACAAATTCATATACTCCATCATTTACCGTGGCGTCCTCATTTTCATAATCAGGAAGCGTACTAGCAGTTTTACTTGTGTACTTAATCTCGCCGTCTATCACCACAATAGTCATCGCTCCATATCGACCTTCTGGGTGATCGCGTTGTGCATAACTATAAGAACCATCCCCTTCAAAGAAAAACACGAGCGGTGCTTTACGGTTCGAGGACAGTTTCTTTTGAATGATACTGTTATTGGTATAATCGTTTACTCTGTACAGAGCCCGGGCTTGATTACCTTTTATGCCCTTACTACTTATATAGCTTTCAATCTTTTTCACCGCTACCAATCCATCTTTATAATCCTCAGGATCTAATGGCTTTGGTTCCTCCTTCGACGGCTTTTCAGGAGTAGTCGGCGGCTTCTTGCCCGGTTCTGTTTTCGTTGTCGGAACAGCTGGCGTTGCAGCCTTATTAACCTTAGGCCATGGAAGAATCCCATTGGCTACTTGATGCAGGTATACTGCGAGTACATCACGACCATAGCCCTTATTCTCCAGCCCATATTTCTTCGCAAAATCATGCAAAGCGGCATTAAGTTCCTGATCCCAATCCCCGGTCGTTGGCAGCTTGTATGAGAAGCTGTCCGGATATTTCCTGGCAAGCTTGTTCAAATTATCTCTGGCAAGCAGGCTGTTCACACCATACTTACTACGCAGGGTAGCCGCTTCCTTAGCAATAGCCTTTTGATCAGCAACGGTCAGCTTATGCGCCGCATCTGCGTATTGCCCGGACAGCTCCTCCAGCCGATTCGCATCCAGATAGGATTGGGCTGAATGACCACGAATCAGCTCGTTGATTAGCACATTGTCACGCAGTTGGTTGGCGAGAAGATGCATCTGCTTTTGCTTGGCCTTGTCGTTTGCGCTGTGCGCTTCCCACCACTGGGACGTGTATTCATGCATTTGCGCTCTGGCCCAGGCAGGCATACGATCTATTTCTGCCACCTGTTGACGCAATTGCTTGGCCTTGGCTGCAGCTTCCTTGGCCCCCTTTTTATCCCCTGCTGCCACGGCTTTGTAGTAGTCCGTTTTATATTGCAAAAGCAAATTCTGCACCCATTGCGGATACCCTTTTCCCTTCAATTCTTGAATCAGGGATTTATAGGCTTTCAGTTCGGCATCAGGTACCTGATTTTTCATGAACTTACTAGCCTTGATATGAAGTGTTCCATCGGTTCGGATATAGCTAGTTTTGCACGTCAGAGATATTTCGCGAGTAGCGGTCATCTGTACCTTTTTTCCATGCAGCACCAAGTCTGTATCGGCGTGAAAGGTGAGATCGTGATGACTGTACACGTGAATACCAGATGCAGGATTTAAGCGTACAAGTATTTTTTCTTTCTGGGTGGAGAGGGCTAATTCCTTATCATCGAATCTCGCTACTTTTTGTGTTTTGGTATGAAGCAACTTTCTTGACGGCTTGCTGATTTCATCTCCTGTGTAGTCTCTCTTACGCAGGGATTGAACTACACGTGCTTCCTTTTCATTGTTGGATGGAAAATACAAATGGACATGATCTCCAAGCTCAGGCATGCAATGCCAGCCGATCCCATCCCCGGTATACATGGTGGGGTAAGAAAACCAGCACCCTTCCACTTTGGACTGCATAGAATCCACGGATAAGTGAAGTTTAACGGATTCGTTTTCACTATTTAAATCAATGACTTTCCCTTCAATAGAGGTGCCTTTAATAAACTGATTATGTATAACCTCCCTCGGAATGCCTTCTTCTGGAACGAGAACATAGTCATATGTCATAATACCTTGCTTCATCTCTGCATGAACCTGATCAATCACCCAATGCTTTCGTCGAAACAAAACCATATCTCCAAGTTCAAAACGTTTCGTATCCTCCACTTCAGCATATGTATACCGGGGGCCTGACTTTGTTTTTTGGAGGGAAAAGTTAATACTGCGCAGTTCACCTTTCACCTGTTCTTTCGAGGTACCTAGCCATAATCTCGGGAATACGGATGTAATCTCGGCAATGAGTCCAGTTTGCAGATGAGAGGCCATTCTTTTTAGAAACTCCCAATCACTCTCCCCATACTGAATAGTAAAGCCGCCCAGCTTTTGATCGCTGTCCGTCAGGTCAATAAAATCCCCGTGTGGATAGGCATCTATAAGTTCGCGGAACAGTTGATAATACGTCAAGTTGCTATTTTGAAACGAATGGTTTTTCCGTTGTTGATCCATCAGATATGTAAAAGAGGCAGCCTCTATGTACATGTGATATACGCCATTCTTGAATGCAATTCTAATATCGGTGACGATTCCTTTAAAAATGCTAACTGTCCCTCGGTCTTCATCCGTCTCATATACCTCTAGCACATCCTCATCATGCGCTAAACCGTCATACTTCGCTTGATCCTCATCCGGTATGAGAGCAGTAATGTACACCTTACCGTGTTCATTTATCTTCTGTGTCAATTCAAAATCAAGTAGCCTGATAATTTCATACGGTGCATTCACTCTAATATTTCCATAAGTCAGCATAGTTCCTGCCAGTCCCATCTTACTCCCCCCGTTTGCTTTTCATATGATGCAAATCCTACAATCTGTTAGCTATTCCTGCCCGTCTGTGGTGAACGAGATTTTTCCACACCACATGCATAAGTTCGTGGAGCAGCTCATAAGAGCCGGAGATTGATCTACATATACATCCTTTTTTCCATTCAACCAAGGCATAGAAATGCTCGGTTTGCAGGGCTGCGGAATGATTTTTCCGGAATTTCCTTTGTTAGCAGAAGAAACTGCAGGATTATGCATACTACGGCACATTCCGAAAGAAGGGATATGCGTCTGCGAGTGAAAATCCTGAATATTCCCTTGCAGTTTGTCGCCAATACTAATCCCTCTGTTAGCTGAAACACTAAATCTTCCCGTATGACTTCCATAGCTGCAATGTATCTGTGCCCCATCCACTACATAGCTCTCACTCATTCTTGGACTCTCCTTTGTATAATTGGCCCCTCTGTATCAACCCTTTGTAATTTCAAGCCTGCCAGATTGAACTTCAAAATACATTCAGCCACATCGAGGTCTACAATGATATGATGATTGGCATCCTGAACCCTGAATATTTTATGATTCTCCACTGCATATTCATCTAGAATGATTTTCTTCAGTGTACCGTCCCTATGATATTCACTACATGGTGATAAACACATCAGGCTAGGCAGATTTGCCAGCCAATACCTTGTTTGCTGCATTCGCTGCATATCGGCAAAAACAACCAGCTTCCAGCTTAATCCGGCTTGATATATATCAAAGATTTCCTTTAGTTTCTCCGAAACGATGGATACCGGATGCTCTATAAAATCAATATAATCCGCATCACCTGATACATAAAATTGTAAAATAGATTCTTCATCAGTACATGATGAGCTTTCTGCCCATTCCAATAACTGCCTGCGATTCGTCTCTACTGGATACATATACTCCGTAATACGATTATCCTGTTGAATCATGTAGTACTCCATAAGCTGTTGAATACACCACCTCACTGATTCCTTTATACTCCCCTATTCTTACTTCCAAATCGTCCTCACATTTCAACGCCTTGAATTCAGGTAAATGTACAGCCTGCTGAATGGCATCTTTCGCTAATTTCAGAATATATTGATGAAATTCCCCTGCAGCCTGGAGTACAAATCGCTCAACATCAGGCTGAAAAATCTTATTCATATAGGGTTTTCGAAGCTGATTCAATTCATCCTCCACTTCTGCTAAAAAGCGGAATGCCCAGCCTGCATCATAGATTCCATAACAAGGTTGAGGATCAAAGAACCAATTTTCATCATAGGCTTCGACGACATAGTTATAGTTGCGATCCATCAGATACGTGCGCCTCATAGAATAAGTAATGTATCCGATCCTTGTCTTGGCCACTTCTGCGGAATGGGCTTGCAGGCAGATCGATTGAAAGGATTGAATAAAAGAAAAAATGAGCTCATCTTTTCTTTGTTCATACAAACACGCTGCTTGATGTAATTTCTGGTTCAATACATCTTCCGCATAGGTCTTATGGAAGTGTTCTAGGGCTTCCAGTCTATTCATAATTCCACCTCTGAACCTATTATATAGAATATTTACATGATATTACTGGTTCTATCCTCCTATTTTATTACACAATTTTCATATCATGAGATTACATATGAATTTATGAAATATAATAAAAATAATCACATTTTTTCGTGAATATGTAATGATATAAACAAAAACTCTCCAAGAAAGGCTAGAATTAGACCTAAGAAATGAAGGTTTGCGCAAGCGAATAGGTAAATGGAAGTAGAAAGATCGGTTTATAATGAAATAATCATGTATAATTAATGATACGCTCCAAAAACACATTCAGAGGATCGGGAATGGGATACACAAACTGCTAGAGTTTTGGATAACCACCACTTTGCATCAGGATTGGAGATACATGATTACTTCACCTACAGGTTTTTATAATAGTATTCAAGAGGCTACCGCACATGTCATTGATGTGTTGAGTGATATTTTGCATGTAAATACCATTTTCATTGCTGCTAATGACGGCATTACGAATGTGATTGTAGATTCATTTAACCGGGAAGAGGTGCTGGTTCGTAATGGAGAGGAGCTTCCTTTTGAGCTTAGCTATTGCAGTCTGGTGCTGAACCATTCTGCGGATTACCTCATCATTTCGGAAACGTCTACTCATCCACAAACACGTGATTTAGATGTGACTAAAACCATTGGAAACCACTCATTTACAGGAATCCCTATTCGAATGAAAAATGGTCAGGCTTACGGAACCATTTGTATTTTGGACGCGCCATCTGTACACTTGACAGAATCAGAACTGAAGGCACTACAGGCTATGGCCGTATTTCTGGGGTATGTAGTTGAACTGGAGAAAGGCAAGATCGATGCTGAAATCTCTTCCATGAGCAAGCTGGATTTGATATCTTCCCTGAGTAATAAAATTCGGTTTTCGCTGACCGAAATATGGGGAGCCACCGATCTCATGCTGACGACGGAGTTAACCGAGGAACAACAGCAATATATGAGCATCATGGAGTCGAGCAGTCGCTCGCTCATGACGTTATTGAGTAATATTTTGGATTACAGCCATATGGAATCCAGGCAGATTGATGATATTGAAGATCCATTTGATCTGAGAACGATGATGGAAAATGTGTTGAGCCTGTATACAGAAGTAGCCGCGCAGCGGAATCTAGAGTTGAAGCTCGACTGGAATCTCACCAGCTCGCCTATTTTTATCGGGGATGAAGCTAAAATTCGCCGTATGCTGATTAATTTGGTAGATAATGCAGTAAAGTTTACAAGCACAGGAGCTGTCATCTTATCTGCAACCGCCCAATCCGTGACCGATGCACCTGAGGTTGAACTGGAATTAAAGGTGAAGGATACTGGGATCGGTATATCTCCTAACAAACTGAAATTGTGGCTTGAGCATGACCGTGGGAACTCCCCCTCATATGGCAATCCAGGATTGGGTTGGCAGATTACCAAACATCTATTAAAACGAATGAATGGTAAAATGACTGGGATCAGTGAACCTGGTAGCGGGACAGAAATAACGCTCCAGTTCACTCTGAAAACATACCAGGAGTCAGCATGAAATAGAAACTAGCTTGTGATAATTATAGGACACATCATGTAATATAAGCCCGTGACGCATAACGTCACGGGCTTTATGTTATGAGTACGTGTCACTAGGCAGTATTATCACCCTATGCCGCACGTTTGTTCATAGCCAGGCTTAGTAACGTTTGGGAGCAGCCAGCTTGGCCAAATCCGCCATATACGTAAAAAAGGCTTCTGGATCTGTATCATATACCAGGTTCACAGGACGTCCATCTGCCTGTTCCACCGTTCTGCCCTGACTTGGACCTTCTGCGATAACGCTGCAATGCACCGTCTTTTTCTTGACAATGTCCGGGCGTCCTACGGATGCAGTGGTCAGTACATCCCACAAGTAGTAGGTTGAGTTCGTCTCGCTATAAACGAGCGGCGGACATCCAGCATAGCAATTACCCAAGAAATCCACGCCTTCATATCGGCGCTCGGCAGCCCAACGATTGCGTACTGCTGGAGTTAATGGCACTTTGCTTGTGCTTTCCAGCGCTACCAGATCAATCGTGATGCCGCTTTGCCACACCCGATATGCCGCTTCTGGGTCCCAGAACACATTCCACTCTGCTGTGCCGTCATGCTCAGGCTCCTCCACATTCCCTTTTTCAAAGGTGCCGCCCATCCATACCAGCTTTTCGATCTTTGCTTCAATATCCGGTGCTTCATCCAGCGCTCGCGCCAGATCGGTTAGCGGTCCAGTGAATAGCAACAGCGTCTTACCTTCAGCTCCGCGTACCTTTTCGATCAGATGCTGATGAGCTGGTAGGGATGAAAGCGGTGCTTCCATACGCCCTGATTCATTCAGTACGGGTAATGCATCCACATAGAAGGAATGTAAACGCCAAGCGGCAGGAAACGGATTTTTACCGCGTGAATTAGACTTTGCGACTTCCACAGGCCCTTTATTTTGTCCAAAACGATCAATAATTTTACGGCTGGCATCCGTCGCAGGCTCCAGGTAACCATCTGCTGGAATCACCGATACTCCGGTCAAATGAACCTGCTCCATCTGAAGCAGCATAAAAAGGGATACTAGATCATCCACTCCACCATCATGATTAAAATAAACGTTTGTCTGACTCATCTGTCTCTTCCTTCCTTTATCCCCGTAAAACAGGCTTGTTCTTATCGGCAACCACCCTTCATTATGCCTGATCGCTTCACAGGAGTAAATGTGGGATAGTGCGTGAATCAGGGATTTTTTGCTTACTCCATGCTTAAGATAGGTAGAAATGTGTGTAATAACAGGGTAGAATCATGGGTCCTAATCGGAAGCGTAAGAAGGAGAGATGCATATGACAGCCCGAACAATAGAAGAGTTGGAGCAGATCCGTAAAGAATGTAAATCCATGGTGACGAAAAGGGCTGCGGCTTCAGGTGGAGCGGTATTAGTTCCAGTTCCAGGGGCTGACGTTCTTGCTGATGTTGGCATTTTGATGCAGCTGCTGCCTGCCATTAACGGAAAATTCGGATTATCTGAGAAGCAACTGGAAGGCCTGGACGCAGAAACAAAATCCATGGTGTATGGTTTTATCACCTCGATTGGCAGCAAGCTGATCGGGCGGCTCATCACCCGTGAAGCCATCGTGCAGATTCTACAAAAAATGGGTATTCGGATCGCTACCAAGCAGGTCAGCAAGTTTGTCCCCCTTCTGGGGCAAGGGCTAGCCGCGGCAATTGGCTTTACTGCTATGCGAACCATTGGTAATCGGCATGTCGATCAATGTTATGAAGTAGCCAAACGCTTGCTGGAGCAGCGAACTGCCGCAGATATCGCGCGCAACTGGACGATTCCACAGCAGCCTCTAGAGCCTGTCGGAGTTGATCATTTGCCAAACCGGGACCCGGAAGCAGCGATTCCACTACTGCCGGCATCCCCTAAGGATTAAGTTCTTCACATTCGAGTCAACCATCCATTTCACCCACACGGGGTACTGCAGATCGAGACAGCTCTTGTATCCCGTGCTTTTTAGCCTTCCACCTTGGCTCCATAGGAGCGAGCTACCGCTACTGCCTGCTCGATATCCAACTTGGCTCCGGTGATGTCCAGATCTTTAAAATTCACGCCATCCATCTTCGCACCGCGCAGGTCTGTTCCTTGAAGATGCGCCTTGTGCAGTCTTACCCGGGTAAGATCCGCCTCCCGCAAATCTGCTTTTTCCAAATTGCATTCGGATAAGTCGGCTTCCTTGAATCGTATTTTTCGCAAATCTTGTTTTCTTAAATCTACATGACGCAAATTCGTATAAGACCAGTCTCCGCCCGTAATTGTGATACCATCCATATTCGCCCCCGCAAAATCTGAACCTACCAGCTTGCAGTTATCAAACCGGACTACAAACAAATTGGCGCTGGTGAACAAACAATTGGTAAAAGCCGACTCCTTGTAGTGAGATGCATTCAGAATGGCTCCGGTAAAATCACAGTCCACAAAAGTACAGCCTTCCACGAGGGACTCATTCATCTCCACACCCCGAAAGCGACATCGGGTAAACTCGCAATTTCTCCACTCGCCTTCTCTGGCATCCATTGAGCCAAAATCACGGGCTTCATAGACCTCATCTGTATAAAAGAACATGTTCTCTCTCCTATTCCTTATTCCCTATGTTAGGAACTCAGCATTTCGGCAAGGACCGCTCAAAACCGCCCTTCATTTTTCCCAGTAAACCCTTCATCATCTTATGGTCCTGCGGCGTAAACTCAGACATACACGACCGAATCAACTTCGTATAATAAGGGACTATCTTACTTAACAGCTCTCGTCCTGCCTCTTTTAATCCGACAGTCACCATCCGTCCGTCACTCTCATGAGCCACACGTTCAATCATGCCATCTCGCTCTAATCCGTCGATCAGCCCCGTCATGGTTCCACGCGTCACATCAGCTTTTTCCGCCAACTCTGATGGTGTCATGCGATGCGGCGAGTGGCAATGCAACAGGCTAAGAACAATAATCCGCCCCTGAGAAGCCCCCAACTTGCTAAGATCCGTATCCATTTCTCTGAAAATACCATTAGCCAAGCGCGCAAATGTCACAAAAGTCTCTATATTATCCACTTCGGCATCTTCATGTCCAAAGCTACGCAGCACCCCGCGTATGGAGTCATTATGAAAATTAAAGTTCATAGTCTATCCATTCCTTCCTTAATCCCGCTTGTTCCGTCAGACGGTAGCTTTTCCATTCGTCAGGCAGCAAAGAAGCATATGGTTCCTTGGCAAAACGATCATCTACCAGGACCAGCAATCCTTCGTCGTGCTCTGTGCGAATAAGTCTGCCACCTGCCTGAAGAACCTTGTTCATTCCCGGATATACATACGCATAGTTGAAACCATTCCGTCCCTGTTCCGAAAAATAATCCCGCAGCACATCCCGCTCTGCTCCAATTTGCGGCAAGCCGACGCCGACGACCACCACCCCATTTAAGCGATCACCCGGTAAATCGACGCCTTCGGCAAACACACCCCCCAGTACGGCAAAGCCGAGCAAGGTGCGCTCTTGTCCAGGCTGGAAGGCCTCCAAAAAGCGATCTCGCTCCGGTTCGGTCATCCCCGGACTTTGTACCAACGTATCTGCGGACACGCCCCGAAGCATGAACTCCTCATATACTTCACGCAGATACGGATAGGACGGGAAAAACACAAGGATATTCCCTTTCCGCTCCACAACCAATCCAGCCAGCATATCCACAATTGCCCCTTTGGAACGCTCACGATCCCGATAACGGATGGAGAGCGGCAACAGACGTACATCCCATTGCTCCTGATGGAAGGGGGAAGGAACCTGTAACGTATAATCTTCCTCGCTTGCTCCGAGCATGTCCCGGTAATAAGCAAGCGGTGTCAACGTCGCGGAAAAATAAATGGCTGAGCGGTAGCCCTTAATAGCCTGTCCCAGCAAGTGAGAAGGATCGAGGCAGAAAAGCTTGACCCTCACTTCACTGCGCCCCGCTTCCACATAAGTAACGTACCGTTCATCGTACAAAGCAGCAATTCGCAGCATATTCTGAGCGGTAAAATACGTATCCAGAAGCAAGGCATAAGCCATACCCTCACTGCTTGCGCGACTTGTACCGCCCCCCGTTACCAGTTCACGTTCAGCTGCTTCCACAAAAGGCACCAACAGCTCCAGCACCTCTTGCGGTGCTGCTGTCTCCACTGCTTTTCCTGTATCTGCATTCAGCTTGCGCAGCGTAATCATATGTGCGTTCACTGCACTCGCAGCCGCAGCAATGTCCGGGCTGAGCAGCTTAAATTCTCTTTTCAGTTCCAAAAAAGAAGATTTCAAGATTTCCGCCGAAAACATGTCCCGGCCGCGTTCTACCAGATTATGTGCCTCATCCACCAGTACGACACCTTTTCGCTTGTGCTCCTCCAGCAATCTTTTCAAAGAAATCCGTGGATCGAAAACATAATTATAATCACTAATTATACCATCCGAGGCATACGCCACATCTAGCGAAAATTCAAAGGGACATACCTTATGCTTGCGCGCATAATGCTCAATCACCGCCCGAGTCATTAACGTCTCATTCGCCAAAATATCGGACACCGCACCGTTGATCCGGTCGTAATAGCCCTCGCACATGCTGCATGATCCAGCATCACAATCATTTTCATCCTTGAAGCAAATTTTATCCTTCGCAGTCAACGTTACCACATGCATGTGCAGCCCTTGGGCCTGCATTCTGGCATAAGCTTCTTCAGCTGCTGCCCGAGTCGTGGTACGAGCCGTCACATAATAGACTCTTCTCAACAGCCCTTCGCCGATAGCCTTGATTGCAGGAAATAAGGTAGATATCGTTTTACCGATTCCCGTAGGTGCTTTGGCAAACAGGTTGACCCCTTCAGCAATCGTTTTGTACACTGAACCCGCAAGAGTTCGCTGACCTGAACGATACGTGTCAAAGGGGAAGTCCAACGTGGCAATGCTAGCATCCCGCTTCTCCGCATGTGCTCTCAGCAGGAATGCATAAGGTGCATAACCGGCAATCATCTCCTGTGCAAAAGACTCCAGCTCTGCAAAGGACAGCTCCCGTCTGAATCGGCGAATATCTTCACTATGTGCCTGTACATAAGTAAGCTGAACCTGCATGGAATGATGCTGCTCCTCACGAGCAATCATATAAGCGTATAAGAACGCTTGCGCCCAGTGTACGGGTTGACCATCCCCCTGAATATCTTCAAAGGGCAGGGATATCGATTTGATTTCATCAACCGTCCATACGCCATCCAGCTCAATCAACCCGTCACAGCGGCCTTCAATGATAAATATTGCGCCCTCATACGGAATTTCTGTACGCAAATGTACCTCTTTGCGGTCATGCTCCTTGTAACCTTTCTGGATAACCTGATGCACGCGAGTTCCTTCGAGCATACTGCTATTCGAGCGAAAGCCGCTATGAATGCTGCCGCTCCGATGCACATATTCCACAAGTGGACGCACCGATATGTGAATTGGTTCCTTCATACGATCACCCGTTCCGGTCATAGTCCCTTCACTGTACCACGTAGATAAACGAAACGTAAGGGACATAAGAATCGTTTGTGGTCGATTGGTATTCACTCATGCCTACTTTTTACCGAAATATAGAAACGAGGCCTTTTGCTTTATTCCCCACGATACTACAACTCTCATTTCAGCATAAAGGATAGGGATATGTTAAAAGAATTAATTAACAATTTTGCGTTATTAACGAGCTTCTTATTCTTTGGAAATTTATTTTTCCGGAAATATGAACGTTACCTAAAAAAACATGTATTCATTTATCGGGTAATGAACGGTTTAATGCTGGGTCTGTTTGGTATTCTGTTAATGATGACCGGTTTATGGATCCGTGGGCACTTTGTGGTCGATCTGCGCCAATTGGCGATTATCATATCTGTTTATATGGGAGGATCGGTATCCGGTCTGCTGACCACCTTGATCATAAGCCTGTACCGTATTTACATCACAGGTGGTTGGACAGATGTTTCTCTGACTGCTACCGTCAATTGCTTCATGACACTGGGCATTTCACTTATCTTTATTCGAGAAAAAAGCCTAACACTCCGCAAGTGGATGTCGGCCGTGCTTGGAGCTGCTGTAGTGTCGCTGTTATCTACTTTCTATGTAGCTAATCCTCCTGATAATGAATCTATTATAATGATTACAACCGTTAAGATGCTTGGCGGCTTATTCACTTATTTTATGATGTCTCATATCAAAAAAACAGAACGGGCTGTTCATCTGCTGGAAGAAGCTGCAAATCGGGATCATTTAACCGGACTCTACAGTCCGCGTGCTTACGATGCGCTATTCGAAGAGGTCTTTCATACTTCCAAGACTACAAAACAACCCTTTGGACTCGTGATGCTGGATATTGACCACTTTAAACATATTAATGATACGTATGGTCATTTGAACGGAGATACCGTCTTAAGCCAATTGGGAATGCTGTTAACCCGGGAATCTACAACGAGGGCGTACCCCTCCCGTAAAGGCGGAGAGGAGTTTGCCATTCTGATTGGAAATTGTGATAGTCAGAAAGCAGCAAGCTTTGCCGAAAAAATTCGGGAAGCTGTGGAAAATGAACGTTTTCTTTTGAATGACGGAACCTCCATCTCTCTAACCGTATCCATCGGAGCAGGCAGTTCACCTGTCATTGCATCGAGGCACTTACTGGAAAAGACAGATGAGGCATTATATGAAGCTAAGCGTTCAGGACGCAATCAGGTGAAACTGGCAAAACCATAAATATTAGTCGCTAAATGTCAGGAAAGCTGGATTATTGTTAATAAAAAGTGGTAAAATGGAAATAACATCGTTATCAAAAAAACTTCTGCCGCTAGTGGAGACATGCCTTACAATCGACATGGGGGGTGGGCTTTGTGAACCTCGAACAATTGGAAAAACTCATGGAAAAAGAACGCCGTGAACTGAATCGCATGGCTGACTTACACGGATTAAAAGATGAACGTGTATTGGACAAATCCTCCAGACTTGACCGTATTATGGACAAGTACCTTCACACCAAGCGTGCAATAAACCAAACACACTCATAGAAGCAAGCTACATCGCTGCCCCTCAGGGCAGCTTTTTTATGATGTAAGCAGTATTCGTCCTCCTTCGGTACACATCTGCATCATACTCACCTTCTCGCTGACTGACTATTTTCCGCCATATTCCGTCCGCAACAATTGTTGTGTGAACGATATCCATTCTCTGGCGGCAAAGGACAGATAACGATCGTTCCGCCAAATCATCCCCAAATGCCAAGGAATGGCGGGGTCCACCAATGGAAGAACACGCAAGCGCTCGGAATCCAGATCTCGGCAAATGGCCTCTGGCAACAGCGCTACCCCAAGGTTTGCAGCAACCATTTCACTAATCAGATCCCATTGTGAGCTTTCGTAGACTACACGCGGCTGAAAGCCAGCACGAACACATTCCGCAATGATACGATCATGCAGCGTAAAATCCTCACGGAACAGTACAAACGCCTCCTCCGCCAACGCAGATAACGGTACCTCCTTGCACTCTGCCAATGCATGCGTAGGATGAACGAGCAAATTCAGCTTTTCCTCCACAAACAGAAATGTCTCAAACATATCTCCAACCGCAGGCAGCACAATCACCCCGATATCCAATGCCCCGGCTTCTACATCCTGTTCCACTTTCTTCGCCCCGTCCTCAAATAATTGAATGGTCACATCGGGATATGCCTTATGAAATTCTCCAATGACACGCGGAAAAAAGCTCGATCCGACCATAGGGGGCAGACCAATACGGATATGTCCCTTTTTCAGGTTCATCAAATCACTCAGCTCCGAGGACAGGCTCTGAAAGGACTTTACAATCGCTTGTGCTTGAAGCTCAATTACCTTTCCCGCGTCCGTTAGTTCGATTCTTTTGCCAATTCGGTCGAACAAAGCGACCCCCAGTTCATCTTCCAGACTTTTAATCGTCTTACTGATCGTCGGCTGGGTAATAAACATGCTCTGCGCGGCCTTTGTAAAGCTACGCAACCGCGCGACTTCCAAAAAATATTGTAAATGTCGGATATCCAAAGCTACACCTTCTCCCATAGACAAACGGAATAGATTACATTCTTTATATGCATTTTACTCATGAAAGCCTGTGATGTAAAATTTCATTACAGTTTGAAAATAACCGATCTCAAAGATAGGAGCCATTATATATGAAAAGCTTCATACGCGGTGTCCTCCAGATCGCCGTCCTGATGGCCTTTTCGCTCATCCTGAACGCGGTAGTCTCCTGGCTCCACCTGCCTGTACCCGGTAGTATCATTGGTATGCTGATCCTCTTTGTTCTGCTGCAAACCGGCTTGGTCCGGCTAAGCTGGATTGAAGTTGGCGCAAACTGGTTGCTGGCCGAGCTGCTATTATTCTTTATTCCCTCCGCTGTCGGCGTTATGAATTATTGGCCGATGCTGGAACACGATGGTATGAGCATTATGCTGGTCGTGCTGCTCGGCACCTTTCTGGTGATGGCCTGCACAGGTATGGTCGCCAGTCTGCTTGGTAAACGAAAGGAGCATAAATCATCATGACCGGTCTTCTATGTATTGTATTGACACTCGCTATTTACTGGATGGCCAAACGCATGTATCGCACACTGCCCAAGGTGTATTTGTCTCCATTGCTTATTACACCTATTGTTATCATTTTGATTTTGACGCTGACGGGTGTGAACTACCGTTCTTATAATTCGGGCGCCCACTTGCTGTCCATGCTGCTACAGCCAGCTACGATTGCATTTGCTGTCCCTTTGTATCGATATTTCCCTGTGTTAAAAAAACATGCGACTCAAATCGTGCTCAGCGTGCTGTCTGGGTCCGTTATAGCTGTGTTGTCCTCTATGGCGCTCGCCAAGTGGATGCATCTGGATTCCTCGCTGCTGAGCAGCCTGATTCCTCGCTCCATTACGACACCCATTGCGATGAATGTATCACAAACGATTGGCGGCAATCCGACGGTCACGGCTGTATTCGTGATTCTGACCGGATTGAGCGGTCTTATTATCGGTCCGATGATTGTAAAACTGTTCCGTATCGAAAATGAAGTCTCACGTGGGGTGCTGCTCGGTACTGGTGCTCATGGTACTGGCACTTCCAAAGCATTCGAGTTCAGTTCGCTGACGGGGACGATTTCCAGCATCTCGATGGTGCTTGCCGCTCTCTTTACCTTGGCGGCTGCGCCGTTCCTGTTCCACTTGATGCTCTAAGCTATTTTCATACAAAAAAGCAGCGATTCTCTTGTTAGTAGAGAATCGCTGCTTTGTGCTTTCGGTCTATGCCGCGAGGCAGAATTCGCTCCTTTTGAAATGGCTGCTCGACACTTCCATTTTACTAAGAGCGATTTTTTTATGATTTTAGAAGGAATGTACAACCTTTTTTTCGCTTAAAGCAGCGGCGAGAATGGAATGATTGTGAAAAAGCGGAAGCGAGCGCAACAGCTATTGGAACAACGGTCCGTTCGCGGAGCGTCCATCTGAAGTACCGACGAATATCCTTCTCTAAAGCAAGGAGGCGCTCAAGAAAGCGCACCCCCACAGCAATCAGATTGCCTTAACGACGCCAGATTTCTTCTTTACCTCTGCCTCTACAGGCATCACAGCTTCATACAGGTAAGCATCCAGCTCATCCGTATATTGACGTTCTTGTGCTGCGCTCCAGCCTGCATGTTCGGACATCAACGCGATGGCGGGCCGTTTCCAGCGCTTCACCTCGTCAATCTGAAAGAACAGCGCCCCGGTTCGGCGTATGAAGAAATCAGACGGTGTCACCGTCATTTCCTGTTCCATCGCATACAGGAGCGGAATACGCACTTCCACAGGGAGGGCTGCTTCCGTCTCGGTAGCCTCCTTCATACTGCGTGCCGCTATCGCAAACAGTCGCTCGGTGTTCGAGCCATAGCGGGTGGCCCACGCTCTAGCTATATCCGGCGACAGACCGAGCGCAGCGCCCGCTGCAGCTTGCTTACTCACGAAGGCGTCCCAGCCCGCCGAGCCACCTACGCTGCCGCCCGAAATCGGGATATTCCTCGTGCGGCATGCCCGGAAGCTCTGCCCATGCAAGCGCCCCAGCTCCCGTACCGCACGATCCACGACGAGTTCGGACATTTTCCGGTAGCCCGTCAGCTTGCCGCCTGCAATCGTGATCAGACCTGAACGGGATTCCCAAATTTCGTCCTTCCGTGAAATTTCCGAAGGGCTTTTACCGTCTTCATATATGAGCGGCCGTACCCCCGCCCAACTGGATTCTACATCCTGAACAGTCAGCTTCACATCCGGGAACATCCCGTTGATCGCTTGAAGCACATACGCCCGGTCTTCGGCAGTCATCCGGGGATGGGCTGTATCCCCCTCATATACCGTATCGGTCGTACCTGCATAGGTTTTTCCATCACGCGGGATCGCAAATACCATGCGTCCATCCGGTGTATCGAAGTACACAGCCTGTTTGAGCGGAAAGCGCTTGGCATCGAACACCAGATGGACGCCTTTAGTCAGGCGAAGCACCTTTCCTTCTTTGGAGCGGTCCATTTCCCGCAACGTATCCACCCATGGTCCGGCGGCGTTAATGACCAGCGAAGCCTTAATTTCGTAAGTCTGGCCCGTTACCCGATCCGTTACGCTCGCGCCGTTAATTCGTCCGCCGTCATACAGCAGCTTGTCAGCCTTAGCATAGTTCACGGCCAGCGCCCCTCGCGTAACAGCCTCCTTGATCACCTCAATCGTTAGGCGAGCATCGTCTGTGCGGTACTCCACATAGCTGCCGCTTCCCTTCAGTCCTTCTCGCTTCAACAAAGGCTCACGCTCCAGCGTGTTCTGGATATCCAGCATGCGGCGGCGCTCACTACGTTTAACCCCGGCGAGGAAATCATACACCAGCAGCCCGACAGAGGTGGTGAATGCGTTAAACGTACCGCCCTTATGGAAAGGAAGCAACATACGTTCCGGAATGGTCACATGAGGACCATTTTCGAATACAATGGCTCGTTCCTTCCCGACTTCGGCTACCATTTTAACCTCAAATTGCTTCAAATATCGGAGACCGCCATGCACCAGTTTGGTAGATCGACTGGACGTGCCTGCTGCGAAATCCTGCATTTCCACCAGTGCCGTCTTCAAACCACGATCCGCCGCATCCAGTGCAATTCCCGCCCCTGTAATGCCGCCGCCAATAATCAAAATATCAAAATGCTCACAGCCCATACGCTCCAAAACATCCGTTCTCTCCTGTGCAGCAAATCCATGTTCCCCCATCATCTATCCCTCCATCTTTGTACATTCTGTTATGCAATATGCCAACCGAATCATCAAAAGATACAAAAAAAGACCACGAACATCGCTACGGCGCATGCCGAGCGGTTCATGGTCTCTCCAAGTCTCCTGACGAGTATTAACTTATCTATATCGTAGCACACACTGTACGCTATGAAAAGGGGAATCTGCCTGCTGCCAGATGATTACCTTCTATCGTAAATCCGTCTCTACTTGAACCCCATCGCGGCATGAACTGCCTTTTTCCAGCCACCATATAGTTCAGTCCGCACGTCTTCACTCATGGACGGAGTAAAGGTTCGATCACTCTGAGCATATCCCCAGACTTCATCCAGACTGCTCCAGAAGCCGACTGCCAGCCCTGCCAAATACGCCGCGCCGAGTGCCGTTGTCTCGTTCACAGCAGGGCGCTCCACAGGCAGATCGAGGATATCGCTTTGGAACTGCATCAGGAACTCGTTCATCACTGCGCCTCCATCTACACGCAATGAACGCACAGGTACACTCGAATCGCTCGCCATGGCGGTTAGCACATCTTTGGTCTGGTAAGCCAGCGATTCCAGTACCGTTCGGATAAAATGTTCCTTGGACGTTCCCCGCGTCAGGCCAAATGTCGCGCCACGCACGTCACTGTCCCAATACGGGCTGCCGAGACCTACAAAGGCCGGGACAAAATATACACCCTCCGTCGAGGTTACACGCGCCGCCTTTTGCGTTTATGCAAAATGATTAAAATAAAAGCTATTGCTTATAATGCTCGAACAGTTGTTTATTGGAGGTCGTAACTGCTGTAGCTCCCGCTGCCAACGCCGCTTCCACATCCCCAGGGGTGCGAATAAGTCCTCCCGCCAAAATAGGAATGCCTGTGCGTTCGCTGACCTCCTTAATCATCGGCGGAACAACACCGGGCAGCACCTCAATATAATCGGGTCGCGTTTTTTCCACCAGTGCGTAGCTTTTTTCCAGCGCAATCGTATCGAGCAGGAACACCCGCTGTACAGCAAGAATTCCCTTCTTTTTAGCGGTTGCAATCACCCCGGATCGGGTCGATATAATCCCAAACGGCTTAATTTCCTGACACAAATATTCAGCCGCATACTCATCATTCTTCAAGCCTTGCACCAGGTCGGCATGCAGAAGCATCTGCTTGTTGCGACTCCTTGCCATCTGGTACAGGTTGCGCAGCTGCGCTACATGCGTATCCAGAAAAACCGCATACTCATAAGAACTGTTCAAAATATCCTCCAGCTGCTTCATATGTTTAGCTGCAGGTAAAATGCGTTGTCCCTGAAATGGCATGGATATCCCCCTTAGGCTGAACGTCGGTCAAACTCGTTCAAATTTTATATTATCACTCTGTTCGACGAACGTGAAGCGGTTTCATTTCAGATATGTATAAAGGCTGCCTTCCCTGCCATAGATATCAGCAGAAAGAAGACAGCCTAGTCCTTCAAAGAAACGGATCAGATCACACAACGGCGCCCTTGATAAGCTCTATAGTGTACTAGCCCTCAAAACCTTGGCGCAGCCAAGAGGTAGCCAGCGTGATCGCACCACGCTTGGCCGCGGTTTCCGACAATGGATTCAGCATCACGAAGTCGTGTATGATGCCTTGAAAGCGTGCAGCGGTCACATCTACCCCAGCTTCACGCAGCTTGTCCGCATAGGCCTCGCCTTCATCGCGCAACACATCGGCCTCGCCTGTAATGACCAACGCACGCGGTAGCCCTTTGAGCTGTTCTGTGGTGGCACGTAACGGGGAAGCCGTGATCTGTGCTCGTTCGTTGGGATCAGTCGTATATTGATCCCAAAACCATTGCATCCCTTCGCGGCTCAGGAAATATCCTGTGGCGAACTCCTGGTATGATTCCGTGTCAAAAGAAGCGTCTGTCACCGGATAGAATAACAACTGCTGCCGGATGGAAGGGCCACTGCGTTCTTTTGCCAGCAGAGTTACGGCCGCGGTCATGTTACCGCCGACACTGTCTCCGGCTATCGTCAGCGTATCGGGCTTCAGCCCATGCTCACGCCCATGCTGTGCCACCCACTGAACGACCGCGTAGATTTCCTCAATCGCTGTCGGATATTTGGCTTCAGGTGACAAGCTGTATTCCGGGAATACAACTGCTGCCTGTGTGCCCACGGCCAATTCACGAATCAGACGGTCATGGGTATGGGCATTACCGAATACCCAGCCTGCTCCGTGGATATATACAATGACCGGGAGATCGCTTGTCACCTGTTGTGGACGAACAATTCTGACCTTCACCTCGCCGCCAGGGCCACCTGGAATAGACAGATCCTCTAAGTCTGCGGCAGGTTTGTCTGCTGGACCAGATTGAACCTCATTGACCGTTTCACGTCCTTTTTCAGGGCCCAAATCATACAAAAACGGAGGCTTGGCATTATCGTCTGCAAATTTTTGCGCTGCCGGCTCAAGCTGTACTTTTTTACTCATATCGGTTCACTCTTCCTTTCTTATCTGTGATCTACATGTATCCAATATGACTTATGTTTGCTCATTCAGTTTCACCTTATATATTTAAACGAGTTTCTCTCTTTCCAATCGGAGGACTTGAGTTTGCCCAACATAAGAGCTTGACTTCCATTTTATTTTGTAACTATAATAGTTACATATCCGCGTTCGTGAATGAACAGGATGAACTTACGATCAAACTTATGAATCATTTAAATCATATTTATAGGAGGCAATCTATTATGAAAATTGCAGTTATTGGTGCAGCCGGTAAAGCAGGAAGTAATATCGTAAAAGAAGCATTAGACAGAGGGCATGAAGTAACCGCCATCGTCCGTGACCCGGCTAAAGTAACGGAAAGTCGTGTTACCGTAGTACAAAAAGACGTTTTTGATCTGAAAACAGATGATCTGAAAGGTTTTGACGTAGTCGTTAATGCTTTCGCCGCTCCACTCGGGCAAGAGCATCTGCATGTAGATGCAGGTAACGTACTGATTGAAGCCCTGCGCAATGTATCCGGTACTCGCCTAATTGTCGTAGGTGGTGCAGGCAGCTTGTTCACTGACGAATCCCACACACTTTTGGTAAAAGATACTCCTAACTTCCCTGATTTCGTATATCCAACAGCTAATAATCAAGGAAAAAACCTGGAAATTCTGCGCGGTACCAGCGATCTGAACTGGACTTTCATTAGCCCTTCCGCTGAATTTGCTCTGGGTAAACGTACAGGCTCTTACCAAGTGGGAAAAGACACACTGTTGGTTAATTCCAAAGGTGCAAGCTATGTCAGCTATGAAGATTATGCCGTTGCCGTAGTGGATGAAATCGAAAAACCACAACATCTGAACCAACGTTTCACTGTCGTATCCGAGTCTTAATTCCTGCACCTTAGCCGAATATTTAAACATAAAAAGGACCCTTCGTTCACTTTCCCATGCTGCATGGAAATATGAATCCGAAGGGTCTTTTAGTATGACTTGTCAGTGCCAGCCTCTTACTTCTCTACTTGGCTTAAAGAATTTATACTGTATCTTTTACTGATTCTATGGTTTACAAAAGTTGTAAATGTGTTGATTTAACTCTCTGCCTTTTCCACATACCGGTCGCAGTATTCATGATGCAGCATACTCATCAAAATCGAATCATGGTATTGGTGATTGTAGAATAAAGCATCCCGTTGCACACCTTCGCGTTGAAAACCTATTTTTTCATAGCAGCGGATGGCCCGTTCATTAAAATCATATACATTCAGCTCAATCCGATGAAGGTTACAAATACCGAACCCGTAACCCAGCATTAGTACAAGCGCCTCGGTGCCGTAGCCTTTCCCCTGATTTCCATGCTCATTAATGGCAATACGGATATTGGCGCTGCGGTTCAGGCTGTCCATATCCTGCAGGGCAATATCCCCGATGATACGATCATCTTCCCGAAGTGCAATTAGAAGCAGCAAGCTTGAGTTATCCTGCCCTTTAGCTTCAATATAACGGGCGATTTGATCTTTGGTAAAGCTGCGCTGTGTCCCTGTCAGCCTCCGTACATCCTGATCGAACAATGTATTATAGTACAGTTCAGTGTCCTCCACCTGAATGGGCCGCAAGTACACTCGTGATCCTTCAAGTAATCGTGCCACAGACGTTGTGGGCGAAGAATTTTGAGTCATCATGATTCCTCCTATGCTAAAAATATAAATTACGAAAATCGAAACAAACTATTGCGCAAAGTCGACATTTTGTTCCGTAGAAAGGTTAGGATCAGCGAGGGACTCACGCCAAATCACGGATTGAAGCAGTAGTCCCGCCAAACCCAGGACTCCAACAGTCATCCCGATCCAGACAAAAGCAGTCCCTGCCCCTGCTATTCGGATCAATAACCCCCCGGCAAGCGGCGAAACGACCATGATCGCTCCAATCACGGTACTTTGGATACCGAAGACGCGCCCCACCATATCAGCAGGGGTTTTGGCTTGTAATATGTAATTCTGGGTGATGATGTACAGGCCGTTGCCCACACCTAGCATGGCTCCGATTATAAGCAGTACGGGTAATCCTGTCCCCGGTTGCGCCCAGCCTAAAGCGGCAATAGCTCCGCCAACCAGCACATAACCTCCACCGAGCCCCCAGCCTGCGCTTATGCAATTTAAGCGATTAAGCACAAGCATGCATCCGACGGCGCCAGCCCCTATCGATGAAACCAGCCAGCCAAGCAGCGATTCGTTACCCGGAGCGAGCACTCGCAGCAGTGTAGGGAACTGGTAGTCAATCATGAGAATGGCGATCAAGCCGAAAAGCCCGAATATGAGCGTATGCAAAAGCATTCGACTGCGCCAGAGGAACGCCCAACCCTCACGCCATTGGATGAAAAAACGGGATGCGCGGACATGCTCCTCCCGTATCTTTGCTTCATCAGCGTCGGGCGCTGTATGCGATTCGAGCTTTCCTTGCTGATCTGTGCTGACCAGCGCCGGACCGATTCCGCGCAGCGGCCACAGCAGCAGGCCGGAACAGAGACGCAGCAATGCATTCAGAATAATGCATGCCTGGGGGGACAATACAGTCAAGGTCATGGCGCCCAGTAATGGCCCCGCCACTTTGGAGGCCTGATTGACCAGACCATTCAGCGAGGTCGCCCGAAACAGGTCACCGCTGGCGACTACAGTGCGGGTCAAGCCTTGCTGTGACGGCATTTGGAATACGCCAGCTGCCGCGCGCAAACCGAGCAAAGGCAACAGCCACGCCGGGCCCGGGACGGCGAGAATCGCCAGCGTCAATAAGGCGATAGCTGCATCGCAGCCGATCATTAGCCGGGCTTTGTGTACCCGGTCGGCTAACGTGCCCGCGATGGAACCCAGCAGCAGACCCGGTAGCGCCATCACTACCGGAATCAGCGCAATCAGCATAGGGTCGGCTTCCCAGCGGTAGGCAACAAGCACCTGAATGGCGATAGCATCAAACCAATCGCCAAAGGAAGCAGCCGTGTGCGCCGCAAACATCCGCCGAAAACGGCCATTGCGCCAAATGCTAGGCGTGGATTGCAATTCTTTCTTTTCCTTCATTTCTACTCACCCTGCCCTCATTTTCTGCTTCTTTAGCAATAAGAACATTCTACCGGGCCTATATCAGAGGAAAATCAGACAGCTAAAAATATTAGATCGCAGAAAGTGTTTGCTCCAACCAGCGCCTTAGCGCCGAACGATGCAGTGTTAAACTGTTGTCCCGGTCAAGTCGATCATATTGAGCCGCATATTTCTCTTCCAGCGTGGGATAGGAGCCGCAAAGCTTCAAGAAACCGCAAATTTGACTGACCGCTTTGATTTTTAGCAACTCCTGTTTAGCCATATCAAGGGTAACCAGCCCCTCATCCATGAGCCGCTCGGCGTTGTCCACATCTCCATTACGCAAAAGCATAAATCCCCGCAATATGCGATAACGCCCCAGTTCGCGCAAATATGGAGCCTCCGACAGCATTCCTTCCAGGCGATCAGACAGTGCCGCAGCCTTTTCCATATCGTTGGCAACCAGATGCATGTACATCTCCATCAGTGCAACAGGCATCACGAATTTATCAAGGCTATCCCGTTCCATTATTGCAAAAGCCAGCGGCAGACCTTCCTCCGCGCATTCAGGTTGTCCATTCTCCACATAAGCCTCCAGGATGTTGAGAATGCGTAATTCCCGCTCCTGATCACTGGACAGCAACCTACTGGAAAGCGCACGCTCACATAGGGCAAGCCCCTGATCTGTTACTCCTGCTGTGCCTGTATATAGCAGCAGCATCCAATACAATCGGTCTGCGGGTGCAAAATCCTCTCGCTTTAAAAACCAAGGCACATCCGTCTGTACAAAACGGGTATACATTTGATAATAGGCAGACATTTGAAAACCCATCTGCTCCTGCTGAGCAGCCAGCGCTTCGATGGAATCGCCCTGCCCCAGCAGGTGGTATTTTCGGAAAAGTCCATGAACGGCGACCTGCACTTCCTGATCGTGCAAGGATGGATGATTCTGTGGCTGCATGCCAGTCAAGGTCAAGCTGTAGCCATACCCTCTGACCGTATGAATACGGAGCACATTCCATGTCTTAAGTTTTTTGCGCAATCTGTAGATATGATCATCCACCGTACGCTCCACCGGATACTCCAGCGGCCACACACGATCCAGCAGTTGTTCCCGTGTGAACACCTGATTCCGGTTATCGTATAGAAAGCGTAACAGCGCAAACTCTTTAGCCAACAACATAACACGATCTGCATTACAGATTACACTGTAACCGTCTGCATCAAATTGCAGCCTGATCATCCACCTCGCCTCCGACATATCGTTTCTTGGCTGCACCCAGCCCTGTAAACATAAGCAGAACACTCAGGCCCAAGAGTAGAAGCAGCGGAATCGTCCAGCCTTGTGTCGCATCATGCAAATAACCGAACAGCGTCGGCCCTGTCGCTGCTAGCAAATAACCAAAGGATTGCGCCATCCCAGACAGCTCTGCTGCCTGCTGGGGTGTCCGCGTCCGCAAATTAAAGAACATCATCACCAACGGGAAAGCAAAACCACCCGCTATACCGATACAAATGACCCAAATCACACTCCACTGTGTAGCCCCGAGCAGAAATCCGCCCAGACCGATGAAATACAGCGCAGCCATAATCAGAACCAATAGCCGCTGATCCTTCACCCGCGCTGCCCAAATAGGCACAATAAAAGTAAATGGCATTTGCGCAAACTGCATCACGGACAGCATCCATCCCGCAGTCTCTGAATCCATTCCTTGTCCGCTCATCATTTCGGGAAACCAGGCGGCAGGAACATAAAACAGGGCAGATTGCAGCCCCATAAACAGCGTTACCTTCCAAGCCAAAGACGATTTATACACATTCACGGTTCGGGCAGACACTGCCGCTTTATTGGCCGTTTTGCGCGCCTTAAGGAGCTGGGGCACCCAGAGTAAAATACCTACGACACCGACAATCCCCCATATTCCCAAAGCACCGCGCCAGCCCATACCTCCGTTCAGAGCCAGCGGTATACTCAGACCGGATGCTGTTGCAGCGACCACATTCATGGATACTGAATATACACCGGTCATGAGCCCGCTGTTGCGGGGAAACTCCTCTTTGATCAAGCTGGGCAGCAAAACATTACACACGGCAATAGCCAGTCCCAGCATGGCTGTCCCGGCAAATAATGCAGTCACCCCCAACGTTGATCGCACCACAATACCTGCGGTTAATAGAAGCAATGCTGCAAAAATAATAAGGGGCGACCCGAAGCGACGCGACAGTTTGGCTACAAAAGGCGACAACAGCGCAAAAGCAAGCAGCGGTAATGTCGTTAATAGGCCACTCAGTGTATTCGAAATATGCAAAGAATCCTTAATCAAGCCGATAAGAGGTCCTACCGAAGTAATCGAAGCGCGCAGATTGGCACCTACCAGAATAATCCCTGCGGCAAGCACCCAAGGACCGGCATGCCACAAAGATTTGTATACCAAAGCTCGTTGGTGTTGCTGTGAACTCATCTCTCCATTCTCCAATCTATCTGTTTTTATGCTCAAAGGCTCCAACCAAGTGTACGGCTGGAGCCTAAGCAATTTTTATCTCATTAAATTATAAAGGCATTCATGTCATATGCATAGGACGGATCGACACAGCGTTCCAAACCTTCAAGTTCAGCGTACAACTTCATCGAACAAATAAAAGCTGCCTGAAAGGATGGTTTCCTTTTGAGGCAGCTTTCGGTTCATGACTTAGATGTGACCAGCACTGCTTAACGTACCAGCCAGCCGCCATCCACCGCCAAGATATGACCGTTCATGTAATCGGAACCCTGACTGGCGAGGAAAACAACAACCCCCATCAGATCAGACGGATCGCCCCAACGACCAGCAGGAATACGCGACAAGATTTCTTGATTGCGACTTTCATCCGCACGGATTGGAGCCGTGTTTGCTGTAGCAATATAACCAGGCGCAATCGCATTAATCTGAACGTTATGAACCGCCAGCTCATTCGCAAATGCCTTGGTCAAACCAGCTACCGCATGCTTGCTCGCTGTATACGGCGGAACGAACTTGCCACCCTGAAAAGCAAGCATAGAAGCGACATTGATAATCTTCCCGCTTTTTTGCTCTACCATCACCTTTGCTACTTCCTGGCTCAGATGATATACGGCATTCAAGTTGATTTCCATGACAGCGTCCCAATCCTCATCTTTATACTCCAGCAGAGGAGCGCGACGAATCGTACCCGCATTGTTCACGAGAATATCAATTTTACCGAATTCCTTGACACTTTCTTCTACAATCTTTTTAATGGATTCTTTCTCCGTCAGATCAGCCTGATAAAAGGCAACCTTCACACCCGTCGGTTCCAGCAGACGTCTTGTTTCTTCATAATCATCATTGTTAGCTACGATGAACAGATCTGCACCCGCTTTGGCCAAAGCTACGGAATATCCTTGACCCAAACCACTGTTGCCTCCTGTTACAATCGCCGTTTTACCTTTTAGACTGAAAAAATCCAATGAAAAATTGTCCAGACCCATGCCTACGCCTCCATCACAAATTAGTGTAAAACCTATATTTTCTGAAGCCTACAACGCTGCACGAATTTCCTTATATTTAGTTACATAACGTGCTGCGTTTTCTGTGATCAAATCGTAGCGCCCTTCCTTGGCCGGAGCCGTCAAATTGCCTCCAATTCCCACAGCGACACATCCGTTACGTAGCCAGGTTTCCATATTATCCAGATCAACGCCACCGGTTGGCATAATCTGCACATGAGGCATTGGACCTCTAACTGCCTTAACAAAATCCGCCCCCATTGCACTACCCGGGAATAGCTTCACGACATCGCTGCCCAATTTCATGGCTTCCTTGATCTCATTCAGCGTCATACAGCCGGGCATATAAGGAATCGCGTACAAATTGCATAGCTTCGCTGTTTCTTCTTCAAAAGAAGGACTCACGACAAACTCTGCTCCAGCCAGAATAGCAATTCTCGCCGTCAGTGACTCCAGTACGGTTCCTGCACCAATAACTGCCCGATCTTTAAATTCGTCTTTCAATCTACGAATGACCTGATCCGCATTCGGCGTGGTAAACGTAAGCTCAATATTATCCAAACCACCTTCAATACAGGCTTTGGACATTTGATACGCTTCCTCCGCCGTGTTTCCCCGAATGACTGCGACAACACCAACTGAAGTGATATGTTCCAAAACTTTCTTTTTCGTCATGTTCCTGATCCTTTCCACGAATGGGATGGCCATGTACCTTTAGCTATTTGCATGTCTACGCTCCGATACAATGACCGGATTAACGCAACTCGCTCATGGCTACCTGATCCATGTCTTTGTATGTTTTATTTTCACCGGCCATGCCCCAAATGAAGGTATAGCTGCCCGTAGCCGCACCGCAGTGGATAGACCAAGGTGGAGAAATAACTGCTTCATCATTCTTCATCACCAGATGGCGCGTTTCGTTCGGCTCACCCATCAGGTGGAACATTCTGGCGTTCTCATCCAGTTCAAAATAGAAATACACTTCCATACGACGGTCATGAACATGTGTAGGCATGGAGTTCCATACACTGCCGTTTTCCAACGTCGTCATACCCATAACCAATTGGCAACTTTGAATGCCTTCATCATGGATAAAGCGGCGCAACGTGCGATTATTGGCTGTTTCCTGCGAACCCAGACTTTCAGACGGCACATCGGCAAAAGACTGCTTCGTCGTTGGATACGTGGTATGAGCCAATGCCGAAACGATATAAAATTTTGCAGGCTTTTCACTGGAATCGCTTTCAAAGATCAACTCCTTGCCACCTTTACCTACGTAGAGACAGTCTTTTGTGGCCAGCTCGTAGGATACACCGTCTACCTTTACAGTACCGCTGCCGCCGACATTAAAGATACCCAGCTCGCGGCGCTCCAGAAAGGTTTCTGCTTTGATTTGATCGTTACCTTCCAGCGCAACAGATTTATTCACGGGATAAATGCCCCCGATAATGACACGATCTTCATGCGTATAGACCAGCTTGACTTCCTCAGGTACAAACAGTTCCTGGATCAGATAGTGCTGACGCAACTCTTCAGTCGTAAAATGCTTGGCATGTTCGGGATGAGTTGAATAACGCATTTCCATAAAAACATTCCTCCTGTTTAGATAAACTTTTTTATCAACGGAATTGTTATAAAAGCGGTTTCTAACTCTACTTCTTAGCTAGAATTGTAATAATTATCTAAGAGGGTGTCAACCCATAACTTCACTATTCCTTGAAAAACCCTTAATATTCACGAACTTTTACACACTTTTTACCTTCTGATAAACAAAATCGTATTTTTTTATCTATATTACCCAAAAACTTTTTAGCAAATATATCAACTTCATCATTGTGAAAAACCGATTTATGTGATAATTTCAATTTATTCAGTTGGTGCATACGCTTACAGATTTAGTTTACTAAACATAAGGAGGAATTCAAATGACCGCAACATTGGATGCTGTTACCTTCGGAGAACCGATGGCCATGTTTTATGCCAATGAACCAGGCTCTCTGGATGAGGTGCGTTCATTCACCAAAGCGTTGGCCGGGGCAGAGACGAATGTTTCAGCCGGTTTGGCGCGTTTGGGACTACGGGCGGGACTCGTGACCAAACTCGGCGAGGATACGTTCGGCAAGTTCATTGCCGGTGCGCTACGTCAGGAAGGGATCGACACTCAGAACGTCATGTTTACCAAAGATCACTCTACCGGGATGCTGATTAAATCAAAAGTTACAAGCGGGGATCCCGAGGTCGAATATTTCCGCAAACATTCCGCCGCTTCCACATTAAGCATCGCTGATTTTAACGAGGCGTATTTTTCCCGGGCTCGCCATCTGCATTTTACAGGCATTTCTGTCGCCCTCTCCCCTGAGTGCCGTGACTTCGCACGACATGCACGGGAGTTTATGAAGAAGGCAGGCAAAACGGTGTCCTTCGATCCAAACCTCAGACCCAAGTTATGGCCTGACACGCAGACGATGGTCGAAGCGATTAACGAAGCTTCTCTGGGTTGCGACTGGCTTCTGCCAGGCATTCATGAAGGTAAAATATTGACAGGCTACACTTCGCCTGAGGATATTGCTTCGTTCTACCTTGACCGTGGTACCTCGCTGGTCATCATCAAGCTGGGAACCGAAGGCGCATATTATAAATCCGCAGATACAGAGGGATATGTCAAACGCTTCCGCGTAGATCATGTCGTGGATACCGTCGGCGCGGGTGACGGCTTTGCCGCGGGTGTTATCAGCGCACTGCTGGAGGGCTTGCCCTTGGCAGAAGCAGTTAAACGCGGTAATGCCCTTGGCGCACTGGCTGTCATGTCAGCCGGAGATATGGACGGCTATCCGACACGAGCCGAGCTGGAGTCTTTTTTGCTCAGTGCAAGCACGAACTAGGCTGAGTTCATTCCCCGCGTACCTTCATCGCTAGTTCCGCAAGCTCAAGAAGGCCGAATCAGAGATCGGCCTTAACTCCAATAGCCCGTATTCACTTTTGCGTGGCCTGAGCAGCATTTGCATGCTCAGGTCGCAGAAAGGAATGCGGGCTATTTTATACTGAATACTTGGATGCTCATCTACAACGTTTTGACTGATTCTCCCCGATTTAATTCCGGCACAAATCGGTAAATAATCGGAACCGATTCGCCGCCCTCCTCAATGCTGGACAGCAGCGTTTTTGCCGCCTGCTTCCCCATATCCGCAATCGGTTGCGTAATTGTCGTAATCGGCGGATTGTAAATATGGGCAAACTCCGCATCGTCAATCCCGATAATGGACAGCTCTACCGGGATGCGTATACGGCGGGCATTCACATATTTCAGCGCCTCTGCCAGCACGATATCATTCCCGGCCAACAGCGCAGTTGGTGGTTCTGGTAGCTGAAATAGCTCTTCCAGCGTCTGCTGGACATCTTCCTTCGGTACACTGCGCATGTACTCTTCCCTAAAGGGCAAGCCATGCTCCTCCAGCGCCTTTTTGTATCCGCTGAGCCGCTCCACTCGTGGAGTAATCCGATTCAAGCCAAGAGGCAAGGTAATCAGCGCAATCCGTTCATGCTTATGAGCCACCAGTTCCTGAATCGCCAGCTTAATCGCCATTTCGTTATCCAGCAGTAAGCTGCGCGTATTTACACCGTCTACCAAACGATCCAAAAACACCAACGGATACTTTTCACGAATGAGCTGGTTGTAAATATCCGCATGCTTGCCTGTCGGGAAGATGATCAAGCCATCCACCTGCCGAGCCTTGAGCATCTCAATATACTGGCTCTCTTTATCCGGGTTTTCGTCGGCGTTACAAATGATCACCTGAATGCCAAAACGCTGCAATTCCTCTTCAATCGCACGGATAGACTGGATCGACAGCGTATAATCAATGTTGGCTACAATAACACCCACCATAAACGTCCGGTTTTGCTTCAAGCTGCGGGCCAGCCCGTTAGGCTGATAATTCAGCTCTTGAATAACCTCGGCAATCCGGTCTCTGGTCTGGTCGCTCATATATTTATATCGTTTGTTCAGAAATTGCGAGACAGTGCTTTTAGACACTCCTGCCTTCTGGGCAACATCTTCAATCGTCGGCTTCTTCATCGGTACACTCCTTGTCTTTCATGTACTGCGTTAGTGCAACAAAAGTATATCTTTTTTTTAGTAAATTTACCATACTTCTATTTATGAATACCATTATTAACTGCTATTATCTATTCAGGCAGCAAAAAGAGGCAGTTCAAGATGTTCTCTTGAACTGCCTCCACGTTTACAGCTCTATCGAAAAGCTAGGTTCCAGCTAACCTTAAATGCTAACACATCAGTGTGCCGGCACTGGCGTTGCAGACTGATCCGGTGTATCGTGCTCGACCAGCGCATGCTTTTCCCATAACCGGCTTTTCCAGCGGGCATACATGATGACAGCACGAGTCCATTCATCAGCAGCAATGGCCAGCCACACGCCGGCGAGCCCCATGTCCAGCTTGAACACAAGCAGATAACCAAGCGGCAAGCTCATGCAGACCATGGAGATCAGACCCATAAAGACCGGGAACTTCGCATCTCCAGCAGCACGCAACGAGTTAATAATGACGATATTCGTGGTCCGACCAGTTTCTAGCA
Organism: Paenibacillus sp. TY11; assembly: GCF_059772165.1. Classification (NCBI taxonomy): domain Bacteria; kingdom Bacillati; phylum Bacillota; class Bacilli; order Caryophanales; family Paenibacillaceae; genus Paenibacillus; species Paenibacillus sp. TY11. Next base: position 90,076 of record NZ_JCBAIQ010000001.1, read on the forward strand.
GAATGCTAAGTAAAATGACCTGTGCTCCCAAACGAATAATTTCAGGGTTTTCCGTGAACAAACCGAGCAAGGGAACACGGAAAAAGATGACCACCGCATCAATAATCACGGTCACGAGCAACGCCCATTTCACACTGGTCAGTACACGTTTATAGGCAGTATCCTTCTGTCTAGCTCCCACGAGCCTTCCTACCACAATAGCCGTACCCATACCGACTGCCATACTGAACAAGTAAATATAGCTTGAAATATTATTCGCATATTGACGTGTCGCCATTGCTTCTGCGCCCAGATAAGTCACGTACAGTGTGAAGATGAGCTGACACGACTGATACATAATGGACTCCAGCGCGGATGGTACACCAATGCGCAATATTTTAGAGATGAACTTTTTAGACAATTGGACGTAATATTTCCACTCGACACGAACCTCAGTGACCCGGTACATCAGCCAGAAGAAGATCAGGAGACAAATAAAGCGGCTACCTACTGTAGAAATAGCTGCACCCTCTACTCCAAGTGCAGGCATTCCCCAATGCCCAAAAATCAAAACATAGTTGCCGACCACGTGGATCACGTTCATAAAAACCGATACATACATCGTTTCTTTGGTAAAACCATGTGTACGAATGGTCGCCGCCAGCGCATTAATCAATGCCTGAAGGAAAATGGCACCCCCGACGATGCTCATATACGACTCCGCGTAAGCCAGAATCTCACCCTGGACATTCAGCCATTGCAACATGTGCGTACCAAATACAAGAAAAATTACGCTAAGTAAAAGACCTACCATCAAATTCAACGTAATGGCCGTACCTGTAACCTGGGCCGCTTCGACTAGTTTCTTAGAACCGATATATTGAGCTACGACGATAGCAGCGCCGTTGCCGATAACCTCCAGTACAAGGATGGCAATTGAAATAATTTGATTGGACGCGCCCACACCCGACACTGCATTATCAGATACAGAACTGATCATGAACGTGTCGACGCTCCCCATTAGCATAAACAGGAACAATTCAAGAAAAATAGGCCATGTCAAACGGAACAAATTCAGTTCCTTAGCTTCGGACAATACCGAACCTTTTTTTAGTGCTCTGGTTGTCATTCATTCACCTTTCTTCATAGATTTATTTAACGATCAAAAGGTATGTTAGCACAGTCATTCTGAAAATACATCCCGTTTGCGTAAAATGATTTACAAAACGCGTAAGAATTCATTTATCACTTTCTTTATAATTGATTATCGAACTTTATTGAAACAGGGTGTTGCAAGAATAGATCAGTAATCTGGGCCTTTTCGACGTAATTATGAGCTTAAGGATATAATAGAATACGAGCCTGTGAGCATTGCCGCTGACAGGCTGCGCAGATTGTTGTATGCTCCCTAAGCATAATTTGCGAAGTAGACTGAAATATACGCCATTCATAGGCTTATACGGCAATAAAGGAGGCTCTTACAGATGACTCAATCATTTCAAGCTCTTGTCGTCGATCAGACACAAGACGGTGAAGTTCAAGCAGAGGTCCGTTCTTTGGAAACTAGCAGTTTACCTGCTGGGGAAGTATTGATTCGTGTCGCTTATTCCAGCATCAATTATAAAGACGGGCTTGCCGCCCGCAAGGATGGCAATATTGTTAAAGCCTATCCGTTCGTACCAGGCATAGATTGCTCGGGAACTGTCGTCTCTTCAAAGGATAGCCGCTTTAGCGAGGGACAAGCGGTGCTCGTTACCGGATACGGACTGGGTGTGTCTCAATTCGGGGGATTCAGCCAATATGCACGTGTACCTGCGGACTGGGTGGTTCCACTTCCGGACGGACTCACGCCGAGAGAGGCGATGATTTTCGGGACAGCCGGATTCACCGCAGCCCTGTCGTTATATCGGCTGGAGCAAAACGGCGTTGCGCCGGAGCAGGGCAAGGTACTCGTCACCGGAGCGACGGGTGGCGTAGGCGGTGCAGCCATTGCCCTGCTGGGCAAGAGGGGCTACCATGTCGTAGCCAGCAGTGGTAAGGCTGATGCACACGATTACCTCAAGGCGCTCGGAGCAGCCGAGGTCATTTCCCGCGAGGCCGTTTACGACGGTGCGGAGAGCATCCGGCCGCTGGGCAAGCAGCTTTGGCAAGCGGCCGTTGATCCCGTAGGCGGCAAGCCGCTCGCTTCGCTGCTCAGCCAGATCGCCTACAACGGCTCCGTAGCCGTGAGCGGCCTGACGGCAGGCACCAAGCTGCCTACGACGGTGCTGCCGTTTATTTTGCGCGGCGTAAGCCTGCTGGGCATAGACTCCGTCTTCTGCCCCTACGACACCCGCGTAGCGATCTGGAAGCGGCTCGGTAGCGACTGGAAGCCGGAACAGCTGGAACAGCTCGTTGAGCGCGAAATCGGATTGGCTGACCTGCCAAGCGCGCTGGAAGACATCCTTGCAGCTCGCTCGCAAGGAAGAACGATTGTACGGCTGACTGACTAAGCGGAAGTATGTCCGCAAGCTATCCATTTGACGTGTTTTCGCGTGAAGGAATATTCATTTCGTAGGCTCTAGCTTCGGAAAATATAAGAAGCCTGTAAATCTGCATTTTTGGGATTTACAGGCTTCTTTTTTCATGTGGTACATTTGAGGAAAAGTGATATACATTCGAAGCGGACGGTTTACTTTTCACGATAAATGAACCTTTTTGGAACCCTAGTTGTTATATAGATAAACTGCACAAGAAAGGAGAGCACATATTGGAAAGTAATCGAGAGTTGTTTGATCTGTATCAACGAGATGTATACCGAACCTGCTACTACATGGTACACAACGCATCGGATGCAGAGGATTTAACGCAAGAAGTGTTTATCACCCTGTTTCGCAGCAATCGTGAACACATCGAACAACTAAAAGCCTGGATTATGAAAATTACAGTTAATCATTGTCTGAATTACCTTAAACGCCGGAACAGCTTCCATATGAAGGTATCGGCTAATCCCTATTTATTTAGCGGGGCGGAAGGTAAGCCTGTAGACAGGCTGGTGGAAGAACGCGAGTCGGCAGAGGAATGGGCGATGTATATGAATCGCCTTCCAGCCAAAATCCGCGCTGTGCTGACACTCCGCTATATGCATGATTTCACACTGGCGGAAATATCCAAACTACTGGAAATTCCGCTGGGAACCGTCAAATCGAGGACTCACAAAGGACTAAAGTTATTGGAGCAAATACTGCGGGATGCAGGGGTACAAATTCCCGAGATGGAAGGAGAGAACTATGAACAACATAGAAAAAGCATTGAAGCGCAAGTTAAATGAAGATTCGGAAATGGCCTATCCTGACTTCGATGAGATGTGGAACCGGATGGAACAGGCAGGACAGACTGCCCCCGTTCTGACTAATGCTTCCGATTCATTTCCCCCGCACCGACACAGAAATTGGCGCAAAATAGCTATCGCTGCCTCTCTGAGTGCACTTCTCGTTGCCGTTCCCGTCTATGCCGCCATCCATTATAACTGGGACAATCTGCTGCACGGAAGAAGTGGCATTCAGACGGCACTAAATCAAGACCTTGGACAGCCGCTGGAGCAATCCGTAACCAGAGACGGAGTGAAGCTGACGCTGCATACAGCTATTGTCGATGAGAACCGGACCGTGATTCTGTACAGCTTGGAGGTCGGAAAACGAGCAGACAACGAGTTTTGGAATGTCAAAGGCGTATCGCTAAAAAGTGCTGTGGGGGAAACCAGTGCAGGGGAATATAACTTTCAGCAATGGGACCCGAAAAATCAACGGTACAACGGGTACTTTGAAAGTGACTGGACACCGCAGCAAGAAACAGAGAACGTGCGGCTGACCGTAGATCATATTGAGCTCAACAGCGTTCAGGAACTGGAATTGCCGCTCGATATCACATCGCCTCAGATGCAGACGTTCAAGCTGGATCGTAACGGCTTACAAGGTATGAAGGTGCAGGTATTTGAACAAGGGAAGGATAAGCTGATGCTGTCCTCGGCAATTACCTTCGATTCGTCGATACCCAAGAGATGGGATAATCCGCAAATTATTGCTTACAAAGGCGGCGAGCCTGTGATGTCGCAGCCTGGAGGGGCTTTTGGCAAACCCGGAGATAACGGGGAGTATACAGCACAGCAATATTTTTCTAAAGCAGCTATACCAGAAGGACAGACTGCTTTCAAACTGCAATATGCGCAAACTGAGAAAAGTATAGATGAACCCATAAACTTTGACCTGCAGTTAAGCAAAAAGAAAATGGAAAGTGGGACGATTAAAAGCGTGCTGAATACCCCATTTGAGAAAGACAATCCGAATTTTACGATAGAACAAATGATTGTCACACCTACGCAAATCCGTCTCACGATCAGAAGCGAAAAGAAATTCGCCATGTTACCTTATCAAAAATACTTTCTTTCTGTGAACGGCACAACGTTAGAGGGTAGTCGTTGGTCTTCACCTGATCAGGAACACGATCTGAACACGATCCGTTTTGAACGACCGTCCAATCTTGTGATTACCAAGGACACTCCTATTACTTTTACAGGCAAATACAAGGTTACGACCCATTCGGATGACAAAACGCCACAGCGTTTAACTGATATTTCTGAGCAAAAGCAGACGCTAACGACGCAAATCGGTGGCTATCCTGTGAAGTGGACCTACTACAAACAGGGATCAGACTTATTCGTAGAAACCGAAAGCGAGGACGCTCACTTTGGAGGGATTAACCAGACGCATATTGGCCTGGGTAAAGAACGGATCATTGGCAAGCCGATCACAACCAATTTCGCCGGAGACGGCAATAACAAGGCAGTGGATGTCTACAAGAACTTCAAAGGGAAGGAAGCTTCTATCTATATGTTCTACTATACAACGGACGACCCGAAAGCAGAGACAACTGTACCCTTACAGCCTCTAACGACCCAAAGCGAAGCATCTAAATAGTAATGCTATAAAAAAAGAGGGGTACCTATACCTGGTTTGAACTGGTATAGGGCCCTCTTTTTATTTTTCTAGTAAGGCACAGTATCCCTGAAGCTATTGTATTCTCATCTTACTTCACAGAGCCTTGCGTAACGCCATTGATAATCCATTTTTGTGCAATCAAATAGACAATAATCATCGGCAGCAAGGCCATCAGGTACGAAGCAAAGGCCAGATTAAAGTCGGTATTGAACTGCCCCTGAAACACATACTGAACGAGCGGCAGTGTATACTGCTCCGCATCGCTAATAATAATGAGCGGCAGCAGGAAGTCGTTATATGTGGACAGACAAGTGAGAATCCCTACCGTAGCACTGATCGGCGCCATCAGCGGGAATATAATGCGCCAAAAAGTGCCCCATGTCGTCGCACCATCTACCGTGGCTGCCTCTTCCAATGCCACCGGAATGGAGCGAATATAACCGACATACACGAAAACATTAAACGCCAAACCATACACCGTATGCAGCATAATGAGACCCACCAGATTAGTCATATGAAGGCCCGAGGCCAGTTTTACAATCGGCAGCATGATGATCGGGAACGGAATAAACATGGCGCTCACAAAGTAAAAATATAATCCCTTAAAAAAGCGTCGCTGCATATTACGGGCAATCGCATAAGCGACCATCGAATTGGTTAGCAAAGTGAGTATGACCGTCGATGTCGTGACCATCACACTGTTCTGAAAAGCGCTGAAAAAATGGGTCATTTCCACTGCACGACTAAAATTCTCCCAATGCAGCTCGGTCGGAAAAGCAAAGGCGGAATGCGCCATCTGCTCGGGATTTTTAAGTGCTATCGTCACAGTCATATAGAGAGGAAACAGAATAAATATTGTCCCTAACGCTACCAATAGCAGCACAGGCCAGTTCGTACGTCTGCTTGTTTTCATCAGTTATCCATCTCCCTTCTCTGGAGGAATCGCAGCTGTAAGATGGAAATGATCGCGATCACAATAAAGTAAATAACAGAGTTAGCCGACTGATAAGCAAATTCTCCGCCTCTAAAGCCCCCAGTGTATATCAGGTGGGAAATCGACTGGGTGGCCCGTCCCGGCCCGCCATTCGTCAAAGCCACGATCTGATCGAACACCATCAGGGAATTTTTCATCGCCAATACCATATTAATCGTGAAGAACGGAGCAATTAACGGAAAGGTAATACTCCAGAATTCGCGCCATTTCCCCGCACCATCCAGATTGGACGCCTCATACAGACTTGTCGGAATGGTTTGCAGCCCGGCCAGATAGAGAATCGTATTAAAGGCAATCCCCTGCCATACAGCTACGATGACAACCCCCACCCAAGCCAGTTGTTCGCTGCCCAAAATGTTCGTCGACAATGAGATAATACCTAAATTTTGCCCCCAAATCGTAAACACGTTCGAGAACAAGTAATTGAATATGTAACCCACGATCAGCACGCTCAAAATATTAGGCAGAAAATAAATACCGCGGAAAAAGTTACGAAACCGTATTTTAGCATTCAGCCCTAGCGCAATCAGCAAACTAAGGATATTAGTCGCAATGGTAACCACAATCGCAAATTTGAAAGTAAACCAGTATGCGTTCCCCACATTGTCGTCCTGAAACAAATTAATATAGTTCTTAAACCCGACAAAGTGATACTGATGACCAAAGCCGTTCCAGTTCGTAAGCGAATAATAAAAGCCCTGCAAGGCAGGCAAGGTCAAAAATACAAAAAACAATAGCACCGCCGGCACCGTCATCCAGTAAAAAGCCGTTAATCGCTTATTCATGTCTCCTCCTCCTCTCCTATCGGCGGTTAGCTACCTTATCCCATTCTCGGTCCAGCTTGGCCAGATAAGCGTCGATGTCTCTGTTTTGCAGGAAGGCCTGCACAATCGAATTCAATTGGACCGCTTTGGGAATATAGTGATCGGCAAAATCAATGACTCGGCCCGATTTAAAATACGGCAACAGCTCCGCCACACTCGGATCATCCTGCGTAACTCCCTTCACCGCCGAAAACAGCGTTTGCTCTGTAATGTATTGCTTGCTGTTCTCCGGCTTCAACAAGAAGGAAATGAACTCCTCGGCTTCCTTTTTATGCGGAGTGCTCTCCGATACGGCTAATAGCGTATCTATACCGGACACCAGTTTGACCGCCTTTTCGTCATTCCCTGTCGGTAATGGGAAAAACCCAAGCTCCACTTTCGGGTTGGCTTTGCGAATTTCAGATATGGCCCACGAGCCCTGAATGTACATCAATCCCTGCCCGTTAGCGAAGGCACGATTACCGTCGGCATAGTTTTTGCCAAAATTATCACCATGTCCGTATTTCAATAGCTCCAGCTGCTTTTCAGCAACCTCGCGGTACTTGTCCTGAAAGGTGACCTGATTTTCACGCCGTTGCAGGAAAAAATCAATGCCCACCAGATTCGGGCCCAGCGCATTAAAGGGGAGGTTCGTTTGCCAATCATCTTTATATGTAAAATAGAACGGGATTTTTCCAGCAGCCTTGATCTTTTGTGCCGTTGCAATCAGCTCATCCCACGTTTTGGGCACCTGTAATCCCATTTCCTTAAAAAGCGTTTTGTTATACATCACACCATTCGCATTCGCAGCATAAGGAATTCCATACACGGGATCGACCCCGGTTACATCCTTAAGCATTTTGAGGTAAATCGGGTCTACTGTACGCGGCAATTCTGTATTCGCTAGATCCGTAAAAATTCCGCTCTGTGCCAAAATAGAATAGGTATCGGTGGCCCCAAGCCCCACAATGTCAGGTACATCGTTTTTGACAACCCGGGTCAATAACACGGTCTCTGCCTCTGGCGGGTTGACCTGTGTCACTTCAATACCGGGATGTTCCTGATTGAATTGAGAGATTAGCTTATCGAATGAACCCTTGGCCTCCGGCTTGTTTTGAAAAAACTCAATTTTCACCTTACCCGAAGCATCGCCCTTGTTGCATGCGCTTACAAAAATAGCCAGCAAAAGGATTGCCGCCAGTATAGACAGCCTTTTAACCCAATTCCACATGCTCATACCTCCTTTTCCCCTACGTCAATCTATGCGGGACTAGACAATTAATACCCGTCCCTTATGTAAAAGAAACGATACACCGCATTTCAACATCACAATGGGTGTAATATGTAGCCATTTTCAACATAGGATTAACTTGACTATAGAGGAGGAGGCGTTTGTTTGTGAGAGTTTGGCGTTTATATGGTAAAAAGGTACTCATCTTCGCTGTTGTTTTTCTGCTTTGTTCCGGTATTGGGTTATTGAATGGGGGTACATCATTTGCTGCCTCGGGATTCCATGTAAGCGGAACCAGCTTGAAGGATGCTAACGGGAATACCTTTGTCATGCGTGGAGTGAACAACCCTCATATCTGGTTTGACACGCAAGCCTATCAGGCACTGGATGCGATTGCTGCCACGAAGTCCAACACCGTCCGTATTGTGTGGCAAACCAACGGATCTGCACAAAGACTGGGAGAGATCATCGAACGCGCGAAACAGCTCAAGCTGATTTCTGTGGTTGAACTGCATGACGTTACCGGCAGCAATGATGCCAACCGTCTGAACGACATGGCTCGTTATTTCGCTGATCCAGCGGTGAAACAAATATTGGCCGATAACCAGAAGTATGTACTCGTGAATATCGCCAATGAGTGGGGCGACCACAATCTCTCCGATGCCGCATGGCGGGACGCCTACAAAACGGCCATTACCACCCTGCGCAACGCAGGCTTGCCGAATACGATTGTGATCGACGGCTCCGGCTGGGGACAATATGCTTCCCCGATCAAGGCCCATGGCGTAGAGCTGCTACAGCATGATCCTAACCATAATCTTTTATTTTCCGTCCATATGTATGCCAACTACAATGATTCCAGTAAAATCGGCTCCGAGCTGCAAGCCATTAAAGACAAGGGCCTAGCGGTAATCGTGGGTGAGTTTGGCTACAACTACAACAATGGCAACAACAATCTGGGCACCACCGTGAATCCCTATGAGGTCATGAAGCAGTCCCAAGAAAAAGGCATCGGCTATCTGGCCTGGTCCTGGACTGGCAACAATAGTGAGAACGCGTGGCTTGATCTCGTGAACAGCAGCGACTGGAAAACGCCGACGGCATGGGGCAACACCGTGCTCAACGATGTCAACGGCATCAAGAACACTTCGAAGACAGCTTCGGTATACTGAGGCAAGGTATTTTAAGCCATTAGTTATAAAAAAAGATCCAGTCGTACCTCAAATGGTCGGTTAGATCTTTTTTTATCTTTATGATGTTCAGACTACGTGAAAACCATAGTATATCTCAGCGGATCAGAAAAGCAACATCCCAATCCGGACTTTTGTCTCCAATTAAGGAAGCTAGCACCAGAGCCACCCCAGCACTTCCATTCAGAAAACCTGCCTCATCCACTTCTTCAAGTCTATCCTCCAACAAAGTATGATCGTAAAAGCCAAACAACGAATTAGCATCGAACATATTTAGTACATCTTGCAGTAGCTTATCTCGTATCATGCCTAACCTCTCATGTCCTGTATCTGAGTACATACGTTGAACAAGGTGTAATAACCCACCGATACCATGACACAATGTGGCAGAAGACAATCCTCCTTTTCGATATAGTCGTTTCTCTATATCCAAATAGGCGGTGAGCCCCGTTTCAATCCATTCTTCATTGTGAACAGCTTGTCCTGCCAACCAGATAGAACGTGCAATACCCGGTACACCATAACACCAGGAATCACGATAACGCTCTGTACAATCATGCAATAAGTGATCACTCACCCATTCTTCAAAAGAAATCCGACCAGGCCAAATTATGCCTTCCTTTCCCTCAACCTGCCAATGGTTTATAAATTCAGCCAAGCTAAGAATATCATCTTTCAATAGGGGGGAGCTGGCTCCATGAAGAGCAGACAAGCTTAGAAAAGCTAGTGGGCCTGCAATGCCATGTGAAAGTCCTAAATTAAAATTACCTTGAGGATATTGTAATTTTTCACCCTCCTGAAACTGATATTCCGGAGAAATATGCCAAGCAGGTACTATGTAACCACTCGTATTTTTCTCACCGCACATAATCTGGAATAGCTCAATGGCCTGCTCCCATATCAAGCGCATACCAGGACGGTTCAGAAATAGCATAGTGATACGTCCAATTCCTGCAAATCCTGATATTGTGTCATATTGACTCATTTGCAGCCTTCCGTTTTGCCACTCTTTTCGATAGAGAGTCAGTTTATGCGAAACAATCTCTTCATACCAAGAGGCAAGGGAATCCAGCATACCTTGGTAACGTGTTCCATTTCTAGATAAAGCGTGAATCCCCAGCAAAATGCCTGCTAATCCACTATATAGGGAAACATTATAGATGCCCTGCCGCTCCACAAACATTTGAATCTGTTCTAGATATTGATGTCCTATAATATCCCAGCAATCATCGGGATATAGTCGATCCAGCTCACCCATGAATAAACATATACCTGTGAATCCACTAGCTAAAGTTTCATCTGACCAACGTTCTATCTTCTTTCCATCGACCTCTATTGGAGGAACCTTTTGCATCCATGAACGCACCTGATTCGGATCCTTGTAGCGCTCGGCAATCTCCTGCAAAACTGCGGATATCTTATCCTTCATGATTCCCTCAATTGGTATCCAATTGTTGCATTTGTATGAGGTAACTGTCATCCTGGAACTCTCCCTCCAGCTTCGACCAAATTTTCTTCACTGAACGTATTGGCCTGAATGTTATACATCTCTGCATATAATCCACCCAGCAGCATCAACTCTTTATGGGTCCCCTGCTCTACAATCTCACCGTTATCCATAACGACTATTTTTTGCGCCAGACGTGCTGATGAAATTCGATGAGTAATAAAAATACCAATACTATCCTTCATTAATTCAAGAAACAGGGCTAGCAGATCCCTTTCTGCCACTGGATCTAGAAAGGAACTCGGCTCATCCAAAATATACATATCGGCCTTCCGCAAGAAAGCCCGTGCTATTGCCACTCGTTGCCACTGTCCCCCCGATAACTGGTAACCATCCTCAAACCACTTTCCGAGCTGAGTATCCAATCCCTGCGGAAGCTTGGTTATAATCTGGTCTATAGCTGCGCATTGTGCTGCATAAATGAGCTCGTCATCCTGCTCTATACGCTCTATCGATCCAAAACCGATGTTATGACGTGCTGACATTTCATAGTGCATGAAATCTTGGAACACAACGCCAATCTTATCCTGAACTAGCTGCAAATCGTAATCGTGAACAGAACGTCCATTAATTTTGATACTTCCTTCATAATCGTTGTAGAGCTGCATCAACACCTTTATGAGCGTTGACTTCCCTGAGCCATTTTTTCCTACTATAGCTATTGTCTGGCCCCTACTCATAGTTAAATCAATATTTCGGATTGAGGGGACGGTCTGACCCGAGTAAGTAAATGAAACGTCGTCTAATGATATTTGCTCCATACAAAATCCCTTGCTATCGTCCATGACAATTAACGTCGCTTGTTCTTTTTGACGGCGGACTGGGTCTGATGTGGGTAGCTGCAGAAATAAAAACAGCTGTTCCATATACAAATTATTTTGTGAAAATTGGACCATCCCCTGAATTAAAGCCTGCATCTGATTTTGCGTCAGCATAATTGCTTGAATATAGCCATATAGGCTACCTACTAATATTTTTTTCTCAAAGGTTTCTCTAATGGCCAGCCACACCACTCCCAACAACACAGCAAGTTCCAGCAGACTGTACATAAAGGTAATTGTGACCCGCTTTCCTAATATTCGCCTATCTTCCACAAAAAACCGTTGCAACAAATCCTTATATCTTTTAAGTAAGTAAGTACTCATATTAAAAATTTTGACTTCCTTGACTGCACGATCATTAGTTAACAGAAAGGTCATGTACCATGATTGCCGATATAACGGAGTTCGATTCATATAGATTTCAAACTGTTCTTTATTTAGTTTAAGGATAGAATATACAGACACCAATGAGATCAAAAACAGAATAACAACTACCCACCATTTCCACAAAAAGAGTAAAGTTGCAGATGAAAGCATAGTTACCAAACTAGATAGGATACCTGTCATTTGGGTATACAACTGGTATGGTCGGTAAGAGGCTTCCTGAGATGCACGCTTTAATTGGTCATTAATTTCTGAATTTTCATAGTCGGCTAATCCCAGTGAACTTGATTTTTCCCCAATCATTATATTTAATGATTTGGACAGCACCGCTTCTAGTGTGCCTTCCACATAAGTCTGACTCATCGTAACTGCACTCTTCAGTACGTAAATGGCTATGAAAAAGCCAAACTGTAACAAAATCAATCGAATGTCTCCACTAGAAACAATACCATTAAGCAAATTTTGCATAACCATCAGTGTCAAAACGGGCATCAGACCTTGGAAAATATGCAAAAAAACGCTAGAAACCATATAAAACTTATTCATACTAAACACTAATGCAAATAACTTTAACCCCTGATGTATGGCACCTAATATGGAAGAAATCCTAGAGTTTGTATTATTATTCAAATGAGTCATTGGTGACTCCCCCGATATTTAACCAAGCTATCTAAAGCATGCCTGGCCATGATCATCACCTTACGTTCTCGTCTTCTGTCTATACCCAACAACCGATTTAAATGCATATGGATTACACTATACATAATATCTTCTTTAGTATTAGTGATTTCGCCCTTCCCCTCCTGCTCATTAAGCTGTTGATTATATTGTGCCACTGCCTCTTTTCTCAGCTTGAAGATAATCTCTATAGAGTCCCAAGTGGATTGGAAAGAAGCTGGAGTTTCCAGCCCTGATGTCATCCATTGTAAAAAGAATTTCCTCTCCTTGCGAAAATCTTTCAAATACTCCTTAACGTTAAAGTTTCGATTTAGTAACGAATAAGCATCCTCTAAGCAGTATCCAAATTGATATAGAAGGTTAATAACACTTAATGTTGCTATAATCTCCTGCGACAACGAAGTTTGGGCAAATCTGATAACCTGTATGAGTCTTGCTACCACTTCACTATCAGAAGAAAACACTCTCTCTGCCCATGCCATAAGCTCCATTCCGCCGTAACGTTCCAATTCAGGCTCGTACGTATCAATGACAACTCTAGATACCAACCCTTCATCTACTAGCATTTCTGTCCATTCATGGAAAATGGACAGAAACATCTGCACCTTACAATCCTTCGATAATTCAAACCTGACACGAAGATGCTTATCAGGATCAGCATACCGTATAAAATACGCCTGAAGGATCTCTCCACTCTGCTGATATTTCTGCACGAATTCATTCCAATATCTTCCTATAAACTCATCTTGTCGAGTGTCCATCCCATATAGTTTTCCATAAAACCAAGAACCTCCAGGCAGATAGAAACGGTTAACTTTTACAGAACCTTCACTTAATTTCTTACGATCTACATTTAGGGTAGCAGCGATTTCTTCCCCAAAGTAGTGAGCATCATCAGCCTGATTCCGTACGAGCGGGAACACAAATTCGGCCGCTAAATGACCATCGCAACGGGTAACTGGCGTCTCTTCGACTTTACCTATGTGCTCAATTAATGTGACTGTGCCTTTAGACTGAATATCTCTGCAAATTTGTTCAATGTGCAGCGGATGATCCATATCTAGCAAGATACGATTATCCGATTCAATCATATATACATAACGCGGTACATTCCATTTCATTTGGAATTGGCGAACAGACTCTTCAATTATCTCAATTTCCTTGGGCTGACTAGCCATCTCATCATTTGCTATTCTCCATGTAGCTGGATGGAGAATCATATGCTCATATCTTAGACGTGGCGTGAATGGAGACTTTGCCGCGAGTCCCCAATCCATAGGTGACCATTGTTGGTAACCACTCTGGCTAACCTCGAGGAGAAAACGGTATATATTGGGGGTGACTTCCGGATTGAGCATATGTCCCGCTTTGACAATAACCTCGCGATTGCGACTCAAAGACTTCAAATAGAGCCGATCATCCCTCATCCCCACAACGAGGTCTGAAACATGAATTTGTCGTTCCTCCGACAATACATGATTGGTTCCTATGGCTATTTCATATGGCCGGCTATGTCTCGTTAATACCACATTAGCCATTCTCCCCGCACTAGGCAGATAGGATATTTCGGCCAATAACTTTTCAGGTTGCAACTGCTGCTCTTCCGACTGGATTATAGAAAACATGTCTCCAAAGGGCTCACCAAGTAGATCCATAAATCTACCAAACGTTTTTCCCGCACCATCGGATCCCTGATTGGGGCCTAAAATAAGTGTATACTCCCCACGATTTACAGCTGTTTGACTAGTTGCTGCTAATTGTACAATCAATTCCATAGACGGTGATGCGATCCATCCCTCTTGACCCTCTTCCTTTGCAATTTCGTCGATCATAGCATCTGTAAGTACAACTTCATTTTTTCCTTCACGAATACAATCTAGAAACCATCGAAACAGAAGCCTTTCGTAGTGTGCTCTCGACTTGGTCGGTAATATATTCTGTAATTGTCCACGACGACTCGGAGGATGATTGTAGCCTATCGGGGCACCTAGTCCCATGTCTTCATCCAATAGCTGCAGTATTGGAACTTCTCGATATGGACCATACTTTTCAAGAAATTCTGCACTAAATTCGTCCAAGGCCCTATTCCTATAACAGGAGATCCTTGTTAGCAATTCAGCTACACGCTCTACATCCCTGCGAATGGACTGGGGCAGTGTAATTCTCCGATCTTCAAGAGAAAGATCAATTTGGAGACTTGATCTCACATCGAACATGCAATCCATACTTTGTCTTATTTTCTCCATTAAGTCCTCACCCTGGCCTACAGGGAGCTGATTATATTCATGAATATCAGTTGCAATTTGAATCAGCTTCTCTTTTATATCATCTATCCCCGTTACTGGTTTCAGAACAGACATAATATGATTTAGCGGATCAGTGGTAGTTGTGGGAGGAATAATCTCAGAAATCAAAAACTCTTGCTCAAATAGTTCCCATACATAACGCTCAATTGTTTCTATATCAGCAACTTTAAATTTCTGCTGGAGATGATGAACCAAATCACAATAGGGTATAGGACTTGAACTCACACCCATCACAAAATCAAATACCTGGGTTGCACGTACAGATACGCTCTGATCCTCTCCTTTAGTCATACTGCCGTGCCTTGTTGTATAGGGGATTTTAGCCCTGCTCCCCTGACGAAAGATTAATGTATTGCGCTGGACTTTAAGCTGTCGTACGACCTCATGCCGGCTTTCAATTAACTCCACCATCTTTAACAACCATTCCATGTCAGGTCTGGCACGCTTTCGAAATGTTTCAGGACCTTGCAAGCAGAGCTGTGATTGTTCCCCGAATTGTCCGTAGGTTACTCCTGAAAATAATCCAAATGGTGTAGGACGTGTGATCATTCTTATAACATAACGAATAAATGCTTTAATAACCTGCCCTTGCTTGCGCGGGTTATCTGGGTTATACATATGTATCAAAGATTCAAGCAAAGTGGGACTTGATGCTGCCAAAGCTTCACGTATAACCGGATTACGGGACAATTCAGATAGGTAGTTTATCGCAGCAACCGTAGCCTCCTCATTGTCCCCAGTCTCGGTTGAGAAGCATTTTAAGAACTCTTCCATAGGCAACACAGGGGTACGCAACATAAAGAAGTCTAACGCCTTATATAGATTTTTCATAGTTTCACATGAGGCCTCCGTTCCGAACTGAACTTCTATACTATTTTCTTTTGCCATCGAGTAAAACTAATAATAACGCATATCACAATCATCCCACCTACACACATCCAAAATTTAAATGAGTTGTCAACCTGTAGAGCAAGCAATATTTCTCGAAATGGGTCCATTAACATAATGAGCGGCCTAAACAATTGGAAGAGAAATGCAGATAAAGTTATAATACCTATATAGGAAAACAATGGTCGGGATACAAACAAACATATGACACTACTTAACATGAGCTTCGCTAGGCAAACTATAGTTAACACGAGATAAAATGCAAGTACATAAGGTATGGCATCTGATGAAGTAGAGGTTACGGATGAACCATATTTAAAAAAAGTAGAGCTATGCGGGAATAACCACCATCCCGCAATCACACCTATAAGCAAACTTGTCCCTAAAAAAATGATTGTCGTGACCGATAAGGCTAGCAACTTGGCGAGCCAAAACTGAAAGCGGCGGTACGGCCGTAAAACATATAACCTGTACGCCCCGGAATGAAGATCACCACCTAACTGATCGACATATAAAATAGGAAGCATCGCTGTAGTTAGAAATAGAGCAACTTCACTCATCATCAGCCACGGCAGATTTAAATTATTTACAACCATCGTCCCTTCACCAAAACGGAAGACCTTTGTGCCCGTTATTTTATGACTCCATATAATTGCAACAATTATTAATATATAGGCTACGTACAACAAATAAGTAGACTTTCGATTCCAAATCCGTTCCATTTCGCTTTTCCAGATTCCCAGCATAAAGAAATCCCCCTAATACAAATAATCATCGGCTACAAAGCGGCGGTATGCGCCCCAAATAAAAAAGAAAAGATATAAACAAACGACAGTGACAATTGCCCCATTCACAGACCAATTCCCTATTAAGGACTTATCCAGCCCAGTATGCTGCATATATGGGATAATCATAAATGTAGCCACATCGTATAAATATGGTATATGAGAAACAAAGGATGCCAATTTTAAGTACAACGGATCAAACAATAAAGAGCCCAAATTGTATACCATACAAATACCAATTGCATACGTCACACTCTTACTGTACATAGCGACAAAGCAATAGAAAGAACTTATAGCTAACAGTGAGGCAAGCGCCCAGCCGTAGTATTCAAGCACTTGCAGTCGTTGGAATCCGGATAGGCCCGCGTCACTTAAATGATATGAATACTTCCATATTTCAGCGATTACCTGTGATGAAATGGCAAATGCAAGGAGAAGAAACAAGATAGAACTGTTCAAAACTAGCAGCTTACTCCAAAAAATCTGACCGCGAGTAAATCGTCGCATAAATAATAGACGCAGCCGCCCACTTCGAAATTCCTCAGTAAACATAGCAGCTGCTAAAGCAGCCACAGGAATATTGCAAAATAAATACAAATTCTCTTTCAGACTTGCGACAATAAAAATTTTGTGTAGCGCCTCTATTGGAACATCCCGAGTACGCAAATAATATAACCCTGTCGAATAAGCTAGCACGGGTGTGCACAAAACCATAAGCCAGAACCACTTTCGCTTCCACAATCGTTCGAACTCGCTGTATATCAATAACTTCATAGTCCCATTAATCCCATAAAAGCATCCTCCAACCGTTGGCCTTCCTTTACCAGCTGCTCCGCAGGCCCCTGCCAAACTAGCCTGCCTTCTTTAATTACAATGAGTTCGTCACACATCTGTTGCAACTCATCCAGTAAATGGCTTGAGATAAAAAAGGCATAATTCGCTGAATCACGCAAATGAAGCACAATATCTCTCAGTTCCCTCATCCCCATAGGGTCAAGGCCATTGGACGGTTCATCCAGCAATAAAAGTTCAGGAGCACCCAGCATGGACTGCGCAATGCCTAGCCTTTGCTTCATTCCGAGAGAATAGGTTTTCACCTTGTCGTCTCCCCGTTTTTCTAACCTCACCTTTGTGAGTAACTCTTCAATATGTATCTCCCGATCTGAGGGTGCAATTTCAGAGTGCAGCCGTGACAAATTGCGTAAAACCTGCCTACCTGTCATATAATCAAAAAAGACCGGAGATTCAATAATAGCCCCCACCTTAGATAGCGCTTTTTCCCGATCTGTGTGTACATCATATGAAGCTATCTTTACAGAGCCGCTCGTTGGCTGCATCAATCCGGTCATGACCCGCATCATCGTGGTTTTGCCTGCTCCATTAGGTCCAATGAATCCATATATCTTTCCTTTTTGAAGTTTAAAAGAAATACCATCCAACAAGTCTCTCTTTCCCATTCTCTTCGTTACCTTACTAACCTCTAGTAAAGAGCCCGACATACCTTCCCCTCCATGCATAGCAATATACAATTAGCCTGACACGACCATTTTTACTTTGGAATACGCTTTTCCAAACAAGAAGAGGAACTATTAAGACGTCCCTCTTCTTGATTTTCATTAAATTCACCTATCATAAAAGAATCATAAGTACTTAAAAGGCATTTTAATTACTAACAAAATGCCCCGACATTCGTGTAACAATTCTTCCCGCAGGTAGCAACACACTTAGTATTGTCCGTTTTATCATCACCACATCCGCCGGAGCATCTAGCAACACTAGTGAATTGAGGCTCAATAGAACCTTGAGATTTGTTTACTTGAACGTCCAGATCAAATAAATTTTCAGCCATTGCATTCCCCCCCTTTCATTCAGATATACCATCAGCCTTCAGCGAGATTCATATTTACCCCGCCGAAGCTTTCCTTCTCGCAATAGAAGAGAAGGATTTATATGAACAACACCCCGACCAGATCGTCACCTACTCGAAATATTGCCATATATCACGTAGACAACCTGTATGTATGATCTTTGTTGACAACAAACACTTCATCTAACAAAAGTTTATATCTTCCTTACAAACAAAAGAATATCACATGTTGCAAAATGTAAATCTATTACTTTATATGTAAAAGAAAATAATAATCATGCATTTTAATGTATTAGTTTTAATATATGGTTATTTCATTTCCACTCCCCTTCTCTTTTACCATACAAAAATAGCCCCTCAGCAGACGTGCTACCTTAGGGCTACCCTCTATATAAAATAAACCGTTGTCTATTCAGTAACAGCCTGTCACCTACTCCAGTTCAACCCACTCGCCGAGCAACGTGTCCAGCTCCGCTTGCAGCCGCTCACGCGCATCCCACAGCTCCGCCATGTGGATCGTGTCGCTGCTTGTGCCGAGCAGCTCCAGCTCGGCATCCGCCGCCGCCAATTCTGCTTCTTTGGCGGCGATGGCCCGCTCCAACCGCTCGCTGGATGCAACGGGCGTACGTGATGGCTTCGCGGCCTTCGCTTCGCGGGCCCCAGACCCGGCAGCGGGCGAGCCCAAGCGACCTGCTGATCCGGAGCGAGCACGGCTCGCATCGGCTCCGGTGGTCGCTCCTGTACGTGCAGCCGATCCCACCCCATTACTGGCTGCACCAGCAGACGCAGCTAGGCCCGAGCCAGAACCGCTACCCGATGCGGCTCTGCTTGCAGATGTCGGGCGTGTCCCGGTATCCCCCTCGCTCTGTAGACGAGCGTTTTCCAGCTCCCGCTTCTTCGCTCGGTACTCATCAAAGCTGCCCAGATAAAAGGTCAGCTTTCCAGCCTCCAGCTCCCACACGCGCCCTGCCAGCTTATTCACAAAATAGCGGTCATGGGAAATCGCCAGCACCGTTCCCGTGTAGGTGTCTAACGCTTCCTCCAGCGCCTCGCGTGAGTCAATGTCCAGATGGTTTGTCGGCTCATCCAGCACCAACAAATTTGGCTTTTTCATGACCAGCAACGCTAGCCGCAAGCGGGACCATTCGCCACCGGACAGCATGCTCACGGGCTTAAACACATCGGCACCGTAAAATAAATACTTCGCTAGCAACCCGCGTGCCTCGCCTTCTTCCACCCCTGCTTCCTCCTTGAAGTAAGCAAGCACAGTTGCCCGGCTATTCCGTTCTCTCTCTTGCTGCGCCAAATATCCGTACTCCACGCGCGCACCCCACTGTACCGTGCCTGCATCCGCGCTTTCCTGACCAAGCAGCAGCTTGAGCAGCGTCGTTTTGCCTGAGCCGTTATCACCCAGCAAGGCCACCTTTTCGCCGAATTCCAGACTACCCGTTGCCCCGTTTAATATCTGGCGCTCTCCATAGGATTTGGCGATTTCTTCAAATTGCAGCACTCTGCGACCTGAGCGATCCTCCAGCTTTAAGTGAAACTCCGCCCCCTGCGGGTCCAATACAGGCCGCTTGACCAGCTCCATGCGCTCCAACGCCGTACGAATGGAGGCTGCTTTTTTGAAAAACTTTTCGTTGTCGCCATTGCGGCCCCACTCTTCAAAACGCCGAATGGCCTCTTTCATCTTTTTGATCCGCTTTTGCTGTTCCTTATAATCTTCAAATTGCAGTAGCAATCGTTCTTCCTTTTCCTTAACATAGCCGCTGTAGTTCGTATAATACGTAAACGCCTCGCCATCCTCGAGCTCAATCATTTTAACGGCAACCCGATCCAGAAAATAACGATCATGGGACACAACCACACATGCGCCTGTGTAGCCCTGCAAAAATTGCTCCAACCATTCCAGCCCCTTCAAATCCAGATGGTTGGTCGGCTCATCCAGCAGCAATAAATCCGGCCGCCCGATCAGCTGTGATGCCAGCGCAATTTTCGTTTTCTCTCCACCTGACAGCGAGCCGAAGCTGCGCGTATACATTGCTTTGGGAATACGCAGCCCATCCGCTACTTGGTCAATATTTGCATCCATTTCATAGCCGCCGTTGCGCTCAAATCGTTCCTGCAAGGCAGCATACGATTGCAGCAACTTCTCCAAAAGACCCGCATCCGCCGCCACAACCGGATCTGACATATCCCGTTCCAGTGTGCTCATCTGATTGCGGCAATCCTGCAGCTCACGATAGGCGTAAGCCAGCGTTTCGTATACGGTGAAGCTCTCAAACTCCGCCGGAATTTGCGGTAAATAGCCGATTTTCGTATCCTTGGCAATGACGAGCTGCCCTTCATCTGGGCGGGACAAACGTGCGATTAGGCGTAATAGGGTGGTTTTACCGCTTCCGTTGCGGCCGATGAGCCCCACCTTTTCCCCCGTATGGATATCAAACGATGCACCCTCCAAAATCAAATTGGCAGCGTGGTATTTTTTCAATTGTTGACCATTTACTATATACATGTTCAGGCTCTCCTTTATTTAGGAAGACCCTTACCCGGGTAACACAAAAAGAGCCGCAGGAGCAACCCCGCGACTCTTCGGAAGATACAGCAATCCGTTCGAGTTAAGGTAGGCGTCTTCTCGCGATGTTTACAACCGTATGATTAAAATTGGACAGACTTCTCCCGTTGTATGGAAAAGCATGAACAATGCCAGCCATAGCAATCGGCAGCTGGCTAATACGGTTGTTCAGCATCTCGTGATTCACCTACCTCACCTCCTTCTTCATAATTGTGTGTAGTATAACATGTTTGCTCGTATTATAAAAGAGGGGATGGCCAATTGAGCTATAAAATGGATTGGTGTCCGTGCCCTCTGACAGCCTGCGATGTCCCGGCTCTGGTAATCGAAAATACGCCGCAGACAAAAGCAACGATCACAAATGCCCCGCCTACCCAAGCATTCGTGGCAACAGAATCACTATTCTCAATCACTACCCCTCCCAAGGCAGAACCGAGAGCGATCCCGACCTGGAGTGCGGAGAAATTAAAGCTTTGCTGAATACTACCCGATTCGGGTGCATTTTCAATGAGATAGCTTTGCATCGGAGGCGACAAGGCCCAACTCAGTATTCCCCATATGATCAGGAGTGGCGCAAATACATACATCGAGTGGATCGAGAATGGCAGCAAAAACATCACGGCGATAAACACGCCCACGACGATTAGAATACTTTTCGCTGTTCCGAACCGGTCGGCCAAAGAGCCGCCAATAAAACCGCCACTCACTGCCGCCAGTCCAAAGACAAAATAGGCCACACTAACCCATGAAGCGTTCAAGCCCATCAGGTTTTCCAAAAACGGAGTGAAATACGCATACAACGTGTAGTGCCCCGCTAGTGTCAGCGTGGTTACCAGATGGGCACTGATCACTTTAACATTTTTCAAGGATTTCAATTGATCGCGCATAGGCACAACGTGTTCCGTCGGAATCCGCTCCATAAACAAGTTTATAACGATCATAGCAACTACCGTCAATAAAGCAATGATCAGGAAAAGCACCCGCCAGCCAAACGCATTTCCAATCAGCACTCCGGCTGGAATACCAAGCACGATGGAGGAGCTAACCCCCATGGAGATGACTCCGAGGACGCGGGCCTGATAAGCCTTGGACACGACTTTGACCGCAATGGTCAGCGATAACGTCACAATCAGCGATCCGCTTGCAGCGGTAACAATACGGGATACAAACAAAACAGCATAATTCGGACTCCAGAAGGCCAGCAGACTTCCCAGAATAAAGATAAACATCGACCACAGATACAGTCGTTTTCGTTCAATTTTGGCGGTCAACGCCAGCAAAGTCGGCCCGGCAATAGCATACACGAGCGCATAGATCATAATAAGCTGTCCTGCCGTGCTTACGGAGACATTCAAATCCTGTGCAATTTGGGGTAGAACACCACCGATAATCAGCTCCACCAGACCCACCGTAAAGGTCGCAATCGTTAAAATAACTACTTTGAAGTTCATTACATTAGCTCCTTTGCTGTCATGTAAATCCCTCGTATCACGCAAAAAAATCCTGACCACAAGAAATGTACAAGACGTACACTTTTTGTAATCAGGATTTATCGGTTCCTGGTAGAGACCCTCAAACCATATTATTGAGGTTATACAAATGGGACATTCATTTATTACGCATTCACGAAGGTTATAGCTATTACTATAAAGGAGCCTTTACCGAAGTTCAACCCCCTAAAGCTGTAAAAATTCGTTCATGGCGCGATCCGACAGATGCGGTAAGTATTCATGGCCGTATTCGTGATAGAGAAGCATTTCCTTGTCTGACACGATTTTATTGTACACCGCAAACTGGGTGGAGGGTGGACAAACTCCATCCGACAACCCCGTCACAAATAGCACCCGGCCCCGAATACGGTCTGCCAAATGTTGAATGTCGATGTAGCCTAATCTGTGAAACACCTCTATCTCACGTACATGATTTGGATCAAACCAACGAAAATAATAAACCAGTTCCTCATATGCAGATGTAGTGGCATCCAACGCCCAAGCTCTTTTATAGTCCGACAGGAACGGATATACCGGAACCGCCACACGGACACGAGGTTCCAACGCAGCGCAGGCAACCGTTAAGGCCCCTCCCTGGGAGCAGCCAAATGCGCCGATCCGTTCGGGGTCCACCTGCTCCATCGACATTAGAATGCGCACCGCCTGTACCGTATCCAAAAATACATTGCGGTAATACAACCGATCCGGGTCCGGGTCGTCAATCCCGCGGATAATATGGCCGCGAACCGTCGTTCCTTGAACCTGCAAATTGTCCTCAGACAGCCCACCTTGTCCCCGGCAATCTATAGCCAGCACAGTGAATCCGTGTGCCGCATAGCTCACCTTGTCGAACCAGTCACCACTGTCGCAGGAATACCCATGAAACATGGCCAAAGCCGGGCCTTGTTCTGTAAGATGCTTGGGACGAGCCAGCTTTCCGTGAACCTTTGCTCCGCCTACTCCAGTAAAATACAGGTGGTAACACTCCACCAACGGAGAGACAAAATTGGCCGGCTCCAGTGTATAATCAAGTGGCTGCCGCTCCAACTCCTGTAATGCCCGTTCCCAGTATACGTCAAAATCCGAAGGCTTCGGGCTACTCCCCATATACGACTGCAATTGCTGTAAAGACATATCCTCCGGCATTCAAGTTCCCTCCTACATCCGGCCCGACTCACGGTCGTCTGCGACCACTTCATCCGTTGCGATGACATACTTTATAATGTCGGATACTGTCGTGTATGCGATACCTACATACGTATCGGCGGCTCCATAATAAATCGCAATCCGTCCGGTGTCCGCATCATGCAGCGTAGCACACGGGAACACCACATTCGGCACAAAGCCCCGTTCTTCGTACCATTCCTCCGGGGTCAACACGAAATTAGAGGAACGATATTTAACTTTAGACGGATCATCCAGGTCAAGAACGGCTACGCCCATACTGTATACTAGCCCATTACACGTGCCTGTCACCCCGTGATAGAACATCAGCCAGCCCTCTGTCGTCTCAATCGGAGCCGGTCCACCGCCAATCTTTACCGATTGCCACCAGCCCTGTCCACCCTTGCTCATCACATGACGGTGCTTGCCCCAGTACACCAGATCCGGGCTTTCACTTAGAAAAATATCCCCAAACGGCGTATGACCGCTGTCGCTCGGACGGGATAGCAGCACAAAGTTTCCATTTAGTTTGCGGGGGAACAGCACACCGTTGCGATTAAACGGCAGGAATGGATTTTCCAATCGTACAAAGCTTTTAAAATCCTTCGTTTGCGCTATACCCAACGCCGCACCGTAAAAATCTGTACACCAGATGATATAATACGTATCCTCCACTCGAACCAGGCGCGGATCATAAGCATAATTAGGCTGGTAATCGTTTCCTGCCTCATCGACCAAATGCAAACGTTCCGTTTCAATGTCCCAAGCCAACCCGTCGTCACTCCAGCCCAGATGCAAATGCGGGCGTCCATTAATCGTTTCGGCCCGAAACACCCCCACAAACCGCCCTTCATACGGAGCTACTGCACTGTTGAAAATACGGGCAATGCCCGGCACCGGATTCCGTCCAATGACCGGATTCTCACTATGCCTCCATACCGTAGCCTCGCCACCTTCCGGCTTATCTTGCCACGGCATTTCCGCCAGGCTGTCTCCCACAATGCGTACGTCACCTACATCTAAATCCACATTCAATTTACTCATACGTATACTCTCCTCTCACCGAGATACTTGATTTCACTGATTTTTCTATTTCACCGTTATTCTATTTCACTGAACCTTGCGCGAATCCGTTATAGATATATTTCTGTAATGATAAAAACGCAACCAGCGTCGGAATGATGGCAATGATAATACCCGCGCTAATGACTTCCCATTGCGAGCCATATGGCCCTTTAAACTTGAACAGCGCCGTAGATATGACCTGAAGGCTTGTTTTGGGCATATACAGGAACGGGGTGTAAAAATCATTGTAAATATTGACGCCCTTGATAATAATCACGGTCACAATGGCGGGCTTCAACAGGGGCAAAACAATTCTCCAGTAGATCGTCAGATAGGAGGCCCCATCCAGCATGGCCGATTCATCCAGCGCCACCGCGATAGAATCCAGAAACTGCAGAAAAATATACACCGCAATAATATCCGTTCCCAAATACAGCAAGATAGCCGCCCAAGGCGTGTTAAACAGCTCCAGCTTGTTGATAATTTGGAATGTGGATACCTGTGTCGTTACCCCCGGAATGAGGGTCGCGAGCAGGAACGCTCCGAGCATAAGGCTTTTGCCCTTAAATTTAAAACGGTTCAAAATATACGCGATCATGGAACCCGTCAACGTGGCCCCAATGATCGAGACCAGTAGAATAAAGGCCGTGTTCATAAATCCGGTTAGCATATTTCCATTGACAAAGGCTTTGACGTAGTTCGCCCAATTCAGCCAGTTGTCCGGGGGAGTCAAAGGACTGGTTGCCGCATATTCAGCCTTCGTCTTCAAGGAAGCAAACAAGATCACGACAATCGGCAACAGAGCGACGAACGCACCTAGCAGTAACGCGGCATATTTGATGCCGTTCGCCAGCACTCTTTTCAACATATACACGGTTAGTCCTCCTCTCCCCGAATCAGCAAACGTTGAAGCATCGTAACAACAACCACGATTAGCAGCAAAATAACTGCCAGCGCCGAGGCCAGACCGACCTTGCTGTATTTGAACGCCACATCAATCGTTTGGATGACGAACGTTTTACTGCCGTTGGAGCCGCCAGTCATAATATACGGGATGTCGAATGCACTGATCGCCCCGCTAATCGCCAAGATGAGATTCAACTGTAAAATCTGCTTGATACTCGGCAAAATAATATGTCGGAACTGATGCCAGCGGTTAGCCCCGTCCATATCAGATGCTTCATACAGATCACTTGATATGGAGGAAATCGCACCGAGGAACACAATAAAATTAAAGCCCATGTATCTCCAGATCGACGTGCCAGCCAGTGAAATATTGATAATCTCCGGGTTGCCCAGCCACAGCTTGATATACGAACCCAGCCCCAGTGCCTGAAGTAGTGTATCCAGTGTGCCGTCCGGCTTGAAGAAGAATAGGAAAATAAAACCAATAGCCACCCCGTTCATCAGGGAAGGGAAAAATAAAATGCCTTTAAACACATTTTTAAACCAGGTTTGGAAGCTGAGAATGGTCGCAAAATAAAGAGCCAATCCCATCTGTATAAACGTAGCGACAAAGTAATACAGACTGACCTTAAATACCGAGAAATACTCAGGATCGGTAAAGATTTTGATATAGTTTTCAAAGCCCACATATTCCAGACGCTTACTATAGCCGTTCCAGTCCGAAAAGCTGTATTTGAACATGTTGATCACCGGCAAGTACGCAAAAGTGATCAGCAGCGCTAGCGGAATAAATGAAAAGGCTGCAATAATCGCCAATCTTTGTTTGGAGTAGCTGAGATTCGAAAATTTAAACATGCTGCACCTCCTGGCTATCCGTCCATCGACTGCTACGTCGATCCTTTCTTATCGTCAGTTCAGATGACTATTTGGCTTCCTTCGCAGCCACTTCAGCACGCGCCTTCACCCATGCGTCGTTCAGATCCTTCATAATGGTGTCATACGATTCCGGGCGGTTACCGACTGCTGCCTCAATAATCCGTTTCTTGAAGTCCGGCTGCCACAAGCCGATCTCCCCCTTTTTGTCGATTTTATCGACAATCCCTTCCTGTCCTTTTGGAGACGGAGTGAGCGTTTCAAAAACGACTCCTTGATCTCCGTATTGCTTCAAAATGTCGGGCAGTTCTGCACCCTTCACCGGACTAATGCTGCCCGCCTGCTCTACGGCATAGTTGGACTTGTTGGTAAACCAATCCACCCAAGCACGAGCCGCCGCTTTATTTTCACTGTTTACGTTAATACCGAGGTTGTAATCGGCTGCCAGCGGAACAAGCACCTTGGAGGCATTCGTCGGAAAAGGCATAAACCCGATATCGTCCTTGTTGGTGGCTATGCTTTTGATCTGGTCAATCACCCAAGAGCCAAGTACCATCGTACCGATTTTGCCTTGAGCCATATCCGCCTTGGAGGTCTCCCAATCCGTAGTAGTTGGGTCTTTTTCGATCAGACCATTTTTAGCCGCATCGTACAGGACCTTGTACAGTTCATAGTGGGGCTGACCCTTCGTAAAATTGTCATCTGTATTCGGCTGTGTGACATTCACATATTCCTTCGTACCCGCCACTGTTGCCAAATCAGCTTCCCACTGGGTCAGTGCCCACCCAGAGGCATAGTTTGTAAACAGCGGCACCGCCTTGGTTTTGTCCTTAATCTGCTGTAGCGCTTTCAGGAATTGATCTGTGGTTTTGGGAATTTGCGTGATTCCCGCGTCCTTAAACACTTTT
The DNA here is from genome assembly GCF_059772165.1 of Paenibacillus sp. TY11. NCBI lineage: Bacteria > Bacillati > Bacillota > Bacilli > Caryophanales > Paenibacillaceae > Paenibacillus > Paenibacillus sp. TY11. The sequence continues at coordinate 117,466 of NZ_JCBAIQ010000001.1, forward strand.
TGGTTATAAATCACACCGGAATACGTAATCGCTACCGGAATACCGTAGACGTTGTTGTCCACCATACGTTCTTCAATGCCGGTATACTTGCTTTTCATCTCCTCATAAGTGCCCAGTGGTTCGAAAAATTCGGGTAGTTCTGCAATGGGAATACTGGTAGGAATAAGCAAAACATCTCCGTAATCCCTGGTCCCCATCCGAATTTTAATTTGGCTCTCATAATCGGCTAACGCTTGAAAATTAACTTTTACGTTCGGATAAAGCTTGTTGAATTCCTTCGCGTAGTCTTGAAACACGGTATCTACAATATCTGTCCGTTGTGTAATAACCGTGATTTCACCCTCCACATCCTTTGGATCAGAGCTGGCTGCTGGTGCATCTGATCCTTTTGGGGCACATCCTGCAAACAACCCCGCTAACAATAGCACCGACAACAATGGCACCAAAACTTTAGACAACTTCATGAAACGACCCCTCCCATTTTTTAGAATAAGGTTATCGTTAAGCTAACAAAATTTATTCTATTATGATAGCGCTTACTTTGTCAATTACATTATTTATTTGTACGGGCCATGGGCTTGTTTCTTTTGGGAAAACGCGAGTCGAGGATAGTTGACAGTTCGCAAACACATGGCTATGATACTCTTTGTAAAGTTAACGATAACTTAATAATAAATTTTCCGAAGGAGGCTTTGTCTCTTGGAAACACTACTGCACGAAATTAGACAGGAATGGAAGGAACACATACTCCCATTCTGGCTCGGGCTGAAGGATGAAACGCATGGCGGATTTTACGGCGAGGTGGATGTGGATCTGCACATTCATAGCCAAGCGGACAAAGGCGGGATTGCCACTGCACGGCTACTCTGGTCATTCTCGGCGACTGCCCGTGTAACGGGGGAAGACACCTATGCGGAAGCCGCACGACATGCATTCACATTCCTGCGAGATCACCTGCGAGATCCGTTACATGGAGGAATGTACTGGATGGTGGACTACACCGGGCAACCTGTAGACACGCGCAAGCATGTCTACGCACAGGCATTCGCGATCTATGCGCTGGCAGAGTATGCACGAGCCACGGACGACCCGAATGCATTACCACTAGCTATGGAGTTGTTTCACCTACTGGAGCAAAAAGGATATGATCGCACCCGACAGGCATACGGCGAACAATATGACCGCTTGTGGAACACGCAGCCTAATGAGCTACTCAGCGAAAACGGGGTTACCGCGCATATCACCATGAATACGCATATTCATATTTTGGAGGCGTATACCCAATTGCTGCGCGTCTGGCCAAATGAAGAGGTTCGGGATGCGCTGACGAACGTACTGAACATTTTATATCATCGTGTTTACGATGCTTCTGCCCGACGACTGGGGGTATTTTTCGACCATGAATGGCGCTCTCTGCTCGACCTGACCTCATACGGTCACGACATCGAAGCCAGCTGGTTGATTGAGGACGCTATGAATGTGCTGGGTTATTATCCATCAGAGTACGTGAACATGGTGATGGATATTGCCAACGCAGTGGCAGAGCGCGCTGTTCAGCCGGATGGCTCGCTCATCAACGAGCGGGAGGGAGATCGGGTAGACACCTCACGTATATGGTGGGTACAAGCCGAGGGGATGGTTGGCTTTTACAATGCGTTTCAACGGACACAGGACGAACGATTTTTGCAAATTGTGAAAAATCTATGGGCCTATACCCGGCAATATATCATCGATCCGCGTCCCGGGGGTGAATGGTTCTGGTCGGTTCAAGCGGATGGTAAGCCTGATGCGAGAGAGATTGCAGGACCTTGGAAGTGCCCTTATCATAACAGCCGATTTTGCATAGAAATGCTGGAAAGGATGGAAAACCAATGATCCATAGCAAATACGATGAGCTGCTATTGCAGCAAGAGGAACTGATTACACGCCCCAACGAGGTTAAAACTTCCTTTTATAATGGCATCTACGAACGCTACCTCTACCCAGTGCTCACACGCCATCATGTTCCACTTCACTGGCGGTTTGATCTGGATGCACAAACCAATCCCTTTTTTATGGAGCGGCTGGGTGTAAATGCGGCATTGAATCCTGGGGCGATCTATCATGAAGGAAAATACATTCTTGTTTCGCGCACCGAGGGACTGGATCGAAAATCATTTTTCGCCTTGGCAGAGAGCGATAACGGCATTGATCAGTTTCGGTTCATTGACGCTCCTCTAGTATGGGATGATATCGACCCGGAAGAAACAAACATGTACGATATGCGGCTAGTGAAGCATGAGGACGGCTGGATTTACGGCATTTATTGCTCGGAAAAAAAAGACCCTGACGCGCCACCCCACGATACCTCCAGCGCTGTCGCTCAGGCCGGACTGGTCCGCACTCGTGATCTTCGCACATGGACCCGGCTTCCCAACATCACTACCCAGTCCCCGCAGCAGCGCAACGTTGTCCTGCACCCCGAATTTGTGGACGGTCAATACGCCTTCTATACTCGTCCCCAGGACGGTTTTATTTCCACCGGCTCGGGCGGTGGCATCGCCTTCGGCCTGTGCAAAGATATTACACAGCCCGTGATTGAACGTGAAACCGTCATTGATGAGCGCTGTTATCATACGGTGTACGAAGCCAAGAACGGGCAAGGCCCTGCCCCGATCAAGACGAATCGCGGTTGGATTCATATCGCTCACGGAGTACGCAATACGGCCGCCGGGCTGCGATATGTGCTGTATACCTTTGCCACCAGTCTGGAAGATCCTACGCGCGTCATCGCCAAGCCCGGTGGGCACTTTCTGGCTCCTTATGATGAGGAACGCGTGGGCGACGTTTCGAATGTTATTTTCTGCAATGGGGCAGTCGTTAACGAACAAGATGAAGTCTTTATTTACTACGCGTCCAGTGATACCCGTATCCACGTAGCGACGACCACCATCGACCGACTGGAGGACTACACATTCAATACACCTTCCGACCCGTTGCGTTCTCTCAGCAGCGCCGCTGTCCGCCGCGAGCTGATCCATCACAATGAAGCGCTATTGCAAGCACGCTCCCGTCCTTCCCAGCGGACATAAGCGCAAGCTTTATCCTGCTTGCGGAACCATGTATACTATCCATAGAACAACTGTTACCCGCGGGCTAATAGTTGTTCTATGGGCAGCTATGCTGCTAGCCTTTGTATCTTTACAGAGCAGCTATGCTGCTAAGTTTTTTGTATCTTTACAGGCGGCAAAGCTAATGATATTTATCCCAGCATTTTGCATCCGTTCTCTGGATTTATGCAAAATGCTTATCTTTTTAAAATTGGAAGGCGGAACAGGAATGAAGAGCAACGTAACGATGCGGGATATTGCAGATAAGCTGGGAGTAAGCAGCGTGACCGTGTCGAAGGCGCTCAATGACAAGGATGGGGTTAGCGAGGAGTTAAAAGAGCGTATTAAGACGCTTGCGGGCGAAATGGGTTATCGTTTCAACACCGTTGCCAAGTCCATGAAAGAGGGCCTCACCTATAACATTGGTGTTGTAATCCCCGAACGTTTTACCGGCCCCGGCCAATCGTTTTATCTGCACATCTACCAGCAAATTTCACGGGCACTGGAGCCATACGGCTACTACGGCATCCTTCACATCCTCCATCGCGAAGACGAGGAACAGCTTAATCTGCCACGTATCTATTACGACCGCAAGGTGGACGGCTTCATTCTCCTGGGCCAAGTGAGCAAGCCATATATCGAGCTTGTACAAACCATGGACCTGCCCAAAATGTTTCTCGATTTTTATGATGAGCACGCCGATATCGACTCCGTGGTGACGGATAATTTTTACGGAGCCTACGAGCTGACCAACTATTTGATCGCCCAGGGACACCGGGATATTGCATATGTGGGCAATCTCTATTCCACCAGCAGTATTCAGGATCGTTTCCTCGGCTACTATAAATCCCTGCTGGAGCACAGGTTGCCCCTCCGTAACGAGTGGGTGCTCAGTGACCGGGACGACGAAGGTACTTTTGTTGAAATGGAGCTTCCTCAGCCACTACCGACTGCCTTCGTATGTAACTGCGATCAGGTCGCTCACAATCTGGTGCATAAGCTAATTGCTCTGGGATACCGCGTGCCTGAGGACTGCTCTGTAGTCGGCTTTGACAACGATGTATACGCCACTCTTATTGTTCCGCAACTGACCACGGTCGGAGTAGACATTGAACAGATGGCTCGTACCGCTATTGATTCGATGATGAAAAAAATAAGCCATCCCGGCAGTCGTTTTGGTCGAGTCCTTGTGCAGGGACATATTGTATATCGTGATTCCGTGCAGCCCATCGAGAGGCCATGATCAACGCATACCTGTTTTGGGACAGGTGATTCCTATTCTCAATATTCCACAACCAAAAGCCGCTCAGCATGTCGCTGGAGCGGCTTTTGACGTTCATAGATTCTGCAGGGTGATTATCTTAGGAGCGCTGGGCGACAAAGGAATTGCCCGCCCGATTGAGAATCGGCAGCATCCGCATTTCCTGCCCCATCGAGGCTTGGCAAAATGGACAAGCTGGCTCGTTCAAAAAGGTGAAATCCGTTCGCATCCAACCGTTGCAACCCTCGTTTGTACACGACCAAATAGCCGTATTTTCCTCTGGAATGATTTCCGGGGCCTGGCGTCTGTACATCTATATCCCCCCTCGGTTTTTATAGGGTAATATCCCCTGTCGGCATACTGTTAATTCTCATATGTGCCAGAATTTTTAAAAATCCGATTCCAGTCGCTCCGAAGTGCAAGATATAGACGAACTAAACCATTTCGATCTATATCTTGTTCATCGGAAGTCGCTTATTGGATTTTTACAAAATTCTCACCTGTGCGGGTATTAATATGCTCCAACCTCCGAAAAATATGCGCATTTTACCAAAATATTTATTTACGGATAGCCTTGGTCCAGAAGCCGCCATGAAACTGCTTCGGCTCTACCGTAATGACAAAAGCCTTAGGATCCAGCTCCAAAATGGACTGATACAGCTTATTCTGGTTTTTTCGTTTAGCCAAAATTTCCATCACCAGGCGCTCTCCATCACGTCCACTGCCCAGCCAGGCTGTAACGCCGTATCCTTTGTCCCGCAGCGCGTTGGCAATTCCTCCATTGATCTCATTGCTGATCACCTTAACGGTGACGTAACCGAGCGCTATTTTTTCCTCAATCCATGCTCCAATAAGAATACCCAATGCGTAGCCAATGGCGTATACTGCAAGACTTGCCACTTGATCCAGATACTTAAGCACAACATTCAAGCCCAACACATAGACCGTAACTTCCACGGTGCTAATGAGCGCAGCAATGTATTTCTGTCCTTTCAGCGTCAAAATCATGCGCAGTGTATACGCCGACACATAAATAATTTGAATAACGAGAATAAACAATAAAATTTTGAGCATACGCTCACTCCCCACTTCACGTTCTGATTTAACCCATATCTCAACATTATACCCCTGTCTGTGATATACAGCCTCAGGTTTCGTATTCCCCTCGCTCGGGTAATGACTAACTACAGCATGCTGAAAGAAGGTTCGACCACATAAGGAGGGCTTCAACATGAAGGATAATGGAATTAGCGATAAAATCAAAGGTAATGTGAACAAAGCCAAAGGTGAAATCAAGGACCAAATCGGGAACGCCACGGATAATAAGTCCCTTCAAGTCGAGGGTAAACTGGATAAGGCCAAAGGCCATCTTCAGGAAACAGCAGGCAAGCTGAGGGACCACAATTAATCCAACTTTTGATACCTTGACGCACTGTTCAACAAACAAGTTCTGCTGTATTGGGCAGCGGGGCTTGTTTTGTTTTGATCCATTTTTTTTGGAAAAACTTTTACGCAAACAGGGCAACTTTTACGGTTGCTTTTGCGTCTAACCAATATAAGCACAACCCATAATGACTCTCCAAGCTGTTGGATTTTGTAGGCATTAATGTTACTCTAGTCTATGAACCAGGCTATAATTCTTAAATAAAGGGGTAGACCAACGAATGAAATCACTGAAATCTATCAAAAAACCTGTCATCATCACTGCCGTATCCGCCTTGGCCATATCCGGGGCTCTTTTCAGCCAATCCACATATGCCGCACAAGTGACTAAGCCGATCCAAGCAGTATATAACAATATCAAAATCATCTATAACGGAACTGAAGTTCCTTATGATGCTAAAACCGAACCATTTATGATGGATGGCGTGACGTATCTCCCGCTTCGTCTGGCAGGTACGGCTTTGGATAAAAAAGTAGATTGGGACGGAACGAACAAACGCGTAGTTATTGCTGACAAAAGCGTTCCGATTGATCAATCCACAGTTACAGCACTGAACAATCAGATTACCACGCTGACTCAGGAGCTGAATACGGCAAAAGCAGCAAACACGACAAAAGATGCTACCATCGCTCAATTGCAAAAAGACAACCAGACGCTAAAAGATACAGCCAGCAAAAGTAGCACGGATACATTGAAGGATCTTGAACGCCAGTTGAATAGAGACTATCGCGATAAAAATAATGCCAATGCAGATATTACCTTGAAAGGTGATAAAAACGATATTACTGTGACTATTGAGTTGACAGAAAGTAGATGGAACGATATTTCAAGCAGTAGACAAGAATCTTATCTTGAAGATATTTCGAATGATATTTTGAAATCCTTTAAAGATGCTGATATTGAAGGAATCGTCAAAAATTCCAATAATGGAAACAAACTTGCAACCTTTGAATCCGATAGCAAAGGAAATGTGGATCTGGAAAAGCTATCCTCTAAAATTGATCTAAGTGAACTCAAAAGAGTATTACTCAACGACTTTGACCGCAAATACAATAATGTTTCTATAGACTTTAGCGTAAAGGGCGACTCCAGTGAAGTTACTGTGGATGCTTATGTTAAAACGGATGATTGGAATAGTCTAACTTACTACCAAAAGAATAGGATCCAAGAAGATATTATTTCAGATATTAGAAATAAAAATGTATCACGTGTAAAAGGTGTTGTTCATTCAAACGAAAACAACAGCACACTGGCGACCTTTAACTACTAAGTGAATAAATACTATAAATAAGAGGGAGTCCAAAAATAGACTTTCTTGACAGAAAAGAAGACAAGGAAAATAGCTTCCCTGTCTTCTTTTTCATAACTGCAATTTTTAGAAATCCGAACAATCAGTTAATCAACCTTCCTACGGAAGTAATATATTTTACATAATCTTTATCCGCATTGGTCGTATCTATATTTCTTGTATAAACCAAATTACCAGGAGTGGTGATTTTCACTTTGTAAAACATACTGGGTCTAGAATAAGGATTTACACTATAGGTCCCTTTGCTATAAACAATCATAGGATTAAAGTCGATTTGCCTGGAAGCAGGTGATAAGCCGCCCTCGTACATAGCATAAATATCCAATATGCCTTTCTTGCGATCCCAGTCAAAGGAAATAAGATTAAATGCATTCGCATCAATGACTTGGGCCAAGTCTTGTCCCTTAAACCTCATAAGAACTGGACTCTCCGTAAAGCTATCATGTCTTAGTTTCAATAAGCCACGTTGGGGATCCCACTCCATCTTCGCATCTGTATCCTTCAACAAAATGGATACCGGCAAAAACATCGCGTTGCTTTTCATGATGGGGACTGTGTCCATTGTCACCGACTCACCGTTAACTGATATTTCGGGTGATCCAATCGTAGCCGTTACATTACGCCCCAACAGATCAACAGCAGCCGTCTTGTTCGCTGCATTATAACTTACTTTGCCGCCCAGTATATCCTCAGCCGCTTGGAGCGGTATAAGCAGTCTCCCCTTCTTATCCAAGAAAGGTGCTGCAGGGTAAGTATATAGAACGTAATGATCATTGACCTTCAGATGTATGGGGGTTTGAGCTTGAGCTGATGTCGAATTCGAGTGTGCAGTAGCAAAACTTAGTACAATCATAATACTGATTAATAACTTGATTTTCATAATGCCCTCCTAATTATTTTGTTTAGGCTCAAAACCAAAATTACGGTGGAGGAGTCCAGTTGAGTATGCTTAACATGGAAAAACATCTGCCAAGCCACATTGTTGTAAGTCCCACCCAACAACAAAGGAAATGACAGATGCTACTCAGTATATTTTAGCTTGAGCCATTGTTTAACTAATTGTTCTTATCGGTTTGGATTTCTGATCCATACACTTGGACCAAAATGAGTAATATAATCGGTGGGCCAATCAATCGTACCGAACCACTGACTTCCATCCCAAAACGAGTAATCCCGATAGTCATCCCATGGATAATAATAATCTGAATTGAATTTTGAGACTACCAATTCTGAAAACTCCCCATTGATAGCACTTCCATAGATATTGCTGCCATCAAAGTTTTTTTTCGCTATTGCCGTCACTCTCTTAACAGACATGGATGATAGGTCTGAAGAGTCAAAAGAGGTTTGCATAACGACGATTTGATTGTAGTAGGCTAACAGATAAGCGTTATAGGTACTATTATCAATATAAAATTTAACTGAATTAAATCCCTCGTAATTTACCCACGACTCTGTAGAATATCTATAATCTCCATTTTTAATGTATCCTAAGTATCTTTTTTGGCCCGTTTGAAAGGAAAATCCCCCCTCGATTTTCCGTCCATTCTTCGCATCAAAACCATAATACGCCCATGGCTGTTCGTTTGCTCCTAGGTCCTCAGCTCTTGGCAGAATCACACGTGCATTAACCCCATCAAAACCATCATAATCCAATTGAACCCTTGAAAAAGCTCCAGTTGTTCCTCCACTTACTTGCGATGGAGTAGGATTATATTTACTTGATATGGAAACATCATGTTTGTTGCTTGGTTCACTCAAAGAGTTTGTTTTCATATAAGTAGCATCCGTTACACTATCCTCTTTTGATTCAACTTTATCCGCCATGCCTACATAACCCTTTTCTGAGCTGTATACTTCTCCATCGAGTGTAAGATATATGTATTCCGACTTGTTAAGCTTCTCCAGATTATGTTGTAGATCACTATTATTCTTACTCTTTAGTGATGTACTATCCGCTGTATTCAGCAGTTCAGCAATAGATGCCTTCGGATTAACAGCGATCTTGTGTTCTTGAAGCTCATGGACTATGGCCCGCTGTTTGAGATTTTCAAAAAATGAAGCATCGTACGTACTAGGCTTCGATTCCGCATAGGCGAGACTTCCCGAAAGTGAGGAGCACATGAGAATGGTTGCTAACCCCATACCTAAAAACTTTTTTTTCCTAAACATACACAAACCTCCTAGTTATTTTTCGAAACTAGCATACTCCCACAAATATATAACGTCAACCATAATTTATAAATTTTACCTAAAAAGAGAGTATAGTATTTTACATATCGTAGTGTATAGAAGGATCAACTACATATCAAAAAAGAAAGTGTGGAGCAGTGGCGTCAAAGTCGCTTGGATGCTGAGACCCTCCTTATAGCCATATAATTCATAAATACATTAATAATATTTATAAATATAAAGGTATTTAGCAATGAAAGCAGAATATATCTCTGTATTCCAATTTAGAAAGGGGCAAATGTGTATGATGAGAAGTTTTGTTAAACGTAAGGTCAGGAAAAGCATTGCAATAACACTAACATTATTATTAGCAATTGCAAGCGTACCATTAGGTGCAAGTGCAATAGACGCGGCGGCAACGGTGCCAGACCAGAATAATAAGCAGGATGCGCCAACCTTCTCTAATGTATCGGTTCATGACCCTTCCATTGTCAAAGACGGTGACACTTATTATGTATTTGGGTCACACATCTCTGCGGCGAAGTCAAAAGATCTTACAAACTGGACTTCTTTTGCAAACGGTTACACTACGCCTGGGAACACACTTTACGGGGACTTATCGAAGAATCTGGCTGGATCTTTCGCTTGGGCGGGTGAGAATGATGCGGACAGTAAGGGAGGATTCTCGGTATGGGCGCCCGATGTATTTTGGAATGAGCATTATGTCAATGAGGATGGAACAAAAGGGGCATATATGATTTATTATAGCGCATCTTCCACCTACATTCGTTCCGCGATCGGCATTGCAGTTGCACCCAAAATCGAGGGTCCATATCAATATGTGGATACCATTATCCACACTGGTTTTACGAAGGAGACTGCATTCGATAAAGATAGCAAGGTAGATAAAAAATGGACAAATACGCCGATTCAACAACTCATTAAGGAAGGCAAGCTTGAGGGTCCTAGACCGGGATGGTTTAATACCGATGGTTCTTATGCGAATCGGATGTTCCCAAATGCAATCGATGCAAGCGTTTTTTACGATGCAAACGGGCGCTTGTGGATGACGTATGGATCATGGTCCGGGGGAATATTTTTACTTGAGCTGGATAAGGCAACTGGCAAACCCATGTATCCAGGTCAAGATGGAACTACGGAGGACGGCCGTCTGATTGATCGTTATTTTGGCACCAAGATCGCAGGTGGATACGGTGAGTCCGGGGAAGGTCCGTATATTGAATACAACCCAAAAACGGGTTATTACTATTTGTATGTAACTTACGGCGGTCTTGCAGCCGACGGAGGGTATAACATGAGGTTATTCCGTTCCAAGAGTCCGACAGGACCTTATAAAGATGCCAAAGGACAGAATGCTGTTTTGCCGGCAAACACCAAAAATACAACTTATGGCAACAAGTTGATAGGTAATTTCTTGTTCGATAGTAAGATAGGAGACCCCGGTACAGGCACTGGCTACGGCTATGTTTCCCCTGGACACAATTCTGTATACACCGATCCTGCTACTGGACAAATGTTTGTCGTCTTTCATACCCGATTCCCTCAGCAGGGGGAGACACATGAGCTGCGTATACACCAAATGTTTATGAATCAGAAGGACTGGCCTGTCGTAGCTCCTTACCGTTACAGTGGCGAGACGCTTACAAAGCTGGATGAGAAACAATTCATTGGCGATTATCAATATATTAATCATGGTAGTGATTCTTCGGCTACGATCAAGAATACAAAATTCATTCAGCTTAGAGCAGATCATACCATCGAAGGCGATGTGCAAGGAACATGGCGCAAGTCGGGAGATGCGAATATCCAATTAACACTGGATGGTGCTGTATTGGATGGGGTGTTCTTAAGACAATGGGATCAGGTTACGAATCAATACATCCTGGCGTTTACAGTTTTATCGAATAAAGGTGAGATGGCTTGGGGCAGTAAGCTCCCTGATATGACCGATACGACAGTAGTGGACAGTGTGTATCGTGAATTAGATCTTGGCGATACAAGTCGGGTGACGGCTAATTTGAATCTTCCGAAGGAAGGCAGTCGACAATCCTTAATTACCTGGAAAACCTCAGACCCAAGTGTCATTTCCAATACAGGTGAAATCAAGCGTCCCGGGATCGGGGAAAAGGCTGTGTCAGCCACTTTGACAGCTACCATTACCAAAGGGGAACGTAGTCGGGACAAAATTTTTAACATCACGGTATCCCCTTATGAGAAGGCAGCATTGACTGCGTCATACACATTTGAAAATAGCCTGGAGGATCAGAAAGATGCTTTTGCTAATGGCGAAGTTATTGGTGACCGGATCGATCGCCAGGGAGGAAGTGTATCCTACGCTGAAGGCGTAAGGGGCCAAGCTGTATTCCTTGATGGAAAGTCCGGCATTGCTCTACCTGAGGGACTCATATCCAGCTCAGCCTATTCCGTGTCGCTGTGGGTGAAACCAAGCGAGTTGACTCTGCATACACCTACTTTTTTTGGAGCTATGGATAGTAACCACTGGATTAGCCTTCTGCCCAGAGGACCCGAGAAGGATAACACGATGGTCTGGTCCGGCAGCTCATCCTGGTATACCGGCAGTACCGGCCTGAAGATCAAAGCAAATGAATGGACACATCTCGCCTTCACTGTAGATCATGGAGTATTAGCCGTATATGTGAATGGCAATCCTCAATTTACCGGCTCAGGATTCCCGGATATCTTCACCTCCAAATCTGGAACATTCAGCTTAGGTGTCAACTGGTGGGACCCTGCGTTCAAAGGGTCTATTGATGAGCTAAGTATATTTGAAGGTGCGCTTCCTCCTGTACAGGTGACAGAGTTAGCAAAGATGGAAGTGAGCCAAGACTATAAGTGAACGGTAAGCATCGCTAGTGTCAAAAAGCTACAAAAAGAGAGCGCAGAACAGCGCTCTCTTCCAATGAAACATATAAAATGTAAAGAATATTAATAGGCCAATGCAAAAAGTCCTTTGATGTGGGACAGGTAACGGATGTTACTGCCTTCCTTCATCAAAGTGGCTACAGCGCCCTTCAGTTGGGTGCCATTCGCGCCTACAGTACCGATCGCGTCTGTTCTGCCCAAGCTGCCCAGTGTACCGGAGAATACTGGTGTAAAGCGTTCCATTTTCGCTCCGTTGAAATAAGCGAAGATGTTGTAACCAACTAATTCGCCCATTTGCCAAGCCAACTGTGCAGTTGGAGGGTATGGACGCTCGCCTTCACCCGGGAACACCACTGCGCTGTCGCCAGCGAGGAAGATGTCTTCGTGAGAAGTCGATTGCAGTGCACCATTCACAGTTGCGCGACCACGGTTTACTTCGATACCAGATGCGCCAACCAGTGCATTACCTTGTACGCCGCCTGTCCAGATCAGTGTGTTCGTTTTGATCGAACGTCCGTCTTTCAGCAGAACTTCGTCGGCTTTCATTTCTGTAATCGGAACACCCGCTACGATTTGAACGCCACGTTTTTCAAGGCTTGTTACTGCACGATCAACCAGTGGTTGAGGGAAGCCTGCCAAAATAGATGGTCCAGCTTCTACACAATACAAGTTGATATCTTCGTAGTTAATACCTTTTTCGCGACAAACCGCAGGCAGTTTGTCAGCATATTCGCCCACCAGCTCAACGCCTGTCAGACCGCCACCACCGATAACGATTGTAGCGTCCGCTTGGTTACCGGATTGCTTGTAAGCATCCAGACGAGCTTCCACATGTGCGCGAATGCGATTGGCTTCTGCCACTGATTTCAGGGTGAAGCTATGTTCTTGCAGTCCCGGAATACCAAAGTAAGCCGTTTCGCTGCCCAGGGAAATAACGAGAGCGTCATAGCTCAACGTAGCACCACTGGCCAAGGTTACTTTTTTATCGTCCGGCTTGATTTCGGAAACAGTATCCACTTTCAGGATAATCTCTTTGTTACGCAGCAGTTTTTCCAAAGGAAGCGCAACAGCTTTTTCGGCAATTGTACCTGCCGCCAAACGGTGCAGTTCCGTAATAATTTGGTGCGACGCAAAGCGGTTAACCACTGTAATGGTTGCTTGGCTAGCGTCCATATGCTGGCGTGCTGTAAGAGCGGCCAGCAATCCGCCGTATCCGCCGCCCAAGATCAAAATTTGCTTCGACATGTCCATCCTCCGTTCTCGATCAGGTAATTATTTGCTTTCGCGTTGGCGCTCATTCAAAATATCCAGGAAAGCCTGGCTGAAACGCAGCGTTTTTTGTACATTCGGATCTTTAAGCATTTTGAGCAGGCCAAACAGACCTACACTGCCAGTATCCGTAGTTTGTACGCGGTCATTTGCTTCGATGGCAGCAGAAGCCAAGCCTTTAGCCGATTCTGTAACAGGCTTCACAAACTCTCCCATGGAGCTTTTCATATCTCCGATAAAGACAGGGTCAGTTGCCAGACTGCGGGCTACATCATAAGCGTCGGTCATCAAAGTAACCATCTCAGTCAACTTGGGCAGATTCTCTACCAGCACGGTCAGCGATTGCTGAACCTCCGGTTTCATCAATTGGTCCAATACATCCCGAGACTCTTTGGTAGCTTCTTGTGTTACTGCCACCTCTTGTTGGTTTTCAGACATGCGTGAACGTCCTCCTTTACTGTGAAAATAGAAGTCCATTCCTTTCTCGTAACCTGTATCCATAAACTCTAGCAATAAAACGTTCATTGAATTCACGCCCTCAAACATGCAAGAAGCACAGCTAAAAACGGCCTATACCCTAAAGGGCAAGACTGATTTATCGCAGATGCCAATTGTATATTGCTCAGACGGTATTCTGTTGTTACTGCTGCGGAATATCTCACGAAGCGCTCCTTCGTGACTACAACAGGCCGAAACGGAACCCTATACCTCTATATTACACCTTTCACAACACAATCGTCGAAGAAATTTTAAATTTGCACAAATTTCTACAAAATTTTTATTGTTATTTTAGATAAAAATTAGAATAAGCTCGGTTTTTGTCCAAGTTTACCTAAAAAAAAGGGTCATTTTATAGTAGAGGAGGGTAATAGAGAGAGTGCGTTTCATTTCGATAATATGAAAATAACACAAAATATATTCATACGGAGGTTTAAAACGATGGCTAAAACATTTGGAGATATGGTTCAGGAAGCGAGACGGCACGTTCAGGGCATTGATTCACAGGAGGCACGTCAGCGAATGGAGGCAAATCCTAATACATTCGTTATCGACGTACAGGATTCCCATGATGCAGGCGCTTGCGGCCTGATTCGCGGAAGCGCCAATATTTCACTGGGCATGCTACCCATCCGAGCTGACTTGGAGGTTCCACAGGATTTGCGTGACGAACGCTTACGTGATCGCAACCGTCCGATTATCACCACCTGTGGAGCAGGCGGACAAGCCGCATTGGCAGCTTATACACTCCAGCAGATGGGCTTTACCAATGTAGCCTTTATCGAAGGCGGAACAACAGCCTGGAAGGAATCCGGCTTTGAAGTAGAACTGTACTAAGGGACCTATGCTCCAAGAATCGCCCTACGTACATAGGGTGTCCTCAGGGGCATCGGGATTATCATGTGCCTCGAAATCATCGGGAGACGGCAGCGGCACACCGGACTCAATGAACTCATCTACATCGCGGGCAGCTTTAACTTGATTGCACTCGTTGCAGGCACAAACACAATTGACCGGCGTTGTGTGCCCACCCTTAGCCCGAGGCAGTAAATGATCAATCGTGTCACCGTAGTCCCCGCAAAAAAAGCAAGTATAGCGGTCACGCTTAAGCACATATTGACGAAATTCCTTATTGCTATACAGTCTGCGGACGGTGTATGGATTAACAATCACTGCCATACGCTCTCTGACCAAGGTCATAGCCAGATCAAGTTCAATCTCCTGATGCCAGCGTCTCCCCTGGTCGGTTTTGCCTCTTAGCCGAATCATGCCATTGCGATTGAGCCGCAATGCCCGGGTATCCGCAGGCTTTAATCTGCTAAGCAGATGCCGAACCCGTTGCCGGTGGCGCTCACGCGCTTTATCCGTGACCGGCTTCCTGCGGGGACGTTGTTGTGCCTCCATAGATAGTGACGCCTCCAGGCTGTACGTATCTGCTTCAAGGCTATGCTGCGTCACGGGAGCAGCCGAGGGGTTCGTTTCCTCGCCAAAAGGAGCGGACGTAGCCGCACGTTCTTGCGGGGCCAACCCCCGGCAGGAACGGCAAGGACCACGCCGGGAATAAGGACCAGCCCGACGACCAGTTCTGCGCTGAAAGTCCGTTAATGGTTTCATCTCCTGACAATACGTACATTTTTTTATCAGCGGTTTGCTCGCTTCATCCTTGTTCTGCTGCGGTTCTATCACGTCCACCCCTCCTTTCCTCTTTTGCTCACGCTTCACGGTTTGCCCAAAACCCGAACTATTGTTTAGTTAGATTCATTTTACCGTTTTCACGTTTCGTTTTCTAGCTACCCGAGTCGTTGTGAACACTCAGGTATAACAAATTTTAATGATTTAGCATACGTTATACAGCGATCCTTGTTCTTCATTCAACATCATATTGACCGTCTGACGTTTAGCCCCCCTCACTTGGTGGGTAACTTGTTATATATGAAGGAGGGACGCACATGAAAAGGAACCATACGATGATGCAATTTTTCGAGTGGAATGTCGAAGCTGACGGTTCTCACTGGAAAAAGCTTGCCCGCCTGGCACCGGAACTGAAGGCCAAAGGAATTGACGCGATATGGATTCCACCTGTCACCAAAGGCCAATCGCCCGAGGATACGGGATACGGCGTCTATGACCTTTACGATCTGGGCGAATTTGACCAAAAGGGTGCGGTGCGCACCAAATACGGAACCAGGGAAGACCTGCTGGAAGCTGTTGCCGCCTGCGTTCGCCACGGTGTGGCCGTCTATATCGATCTGGTCATGAACCATAAGGCCGGTGCGGATGAAACCGAAGTATTCAAGGTCGTCGAGGTCAACCCCGATAACCGCAATGAGGTCATTTCCGAGCCTTTTGATATCAAAGGCTGGACTAAATTTACGTTCCCCGGCCGTCAAGGTCAGTATTCCACATTTCAATGGAACTTTGAACATTTTAACGGAACCGATTACGATGCAAGCCAGGACCGGACAGGAATCTATCGTATTTTAGGTAAAAATAAAAGCTGGAACAAAAATGTAGATGATGAATTCGGCAATTATGATTATTTAATGTTCGCCAATATTGACTATAATCATCAGGATGTGCGCAAGGAAATGATTCGCTGGGGCAAATGGCTGGTGGATACCCTGCAATGCAACGGATTTCGTCTGGATGCGATCAAGCATATTAATCATGAATTTGTACGGGAGTTCGCGACAGAAATGATCAAAAAGCGTGGACAGGATTTTTATATGGTAGGCGAGTTTTGGAAGCCGGATCTGGAATCGTGTCAAAAGTTCCTGGACACCATTGATTATAAAATCGACCTGTTTGACGTATCCCTCCACTACAAACTACATAGCGCTTCCTTGGGTGGTAAGGATTTCGATTTAAGCACCATTTTCGAGGATACGCTTGTTCATACCCATCCCTTGAACTCGGTTACTTTTGTCGATAATCATGATTCCCAGCCGCACGAAGCGCTCGAATCTTGGGTAGAGGATTGGTTTAAGCCCAGCGCCTATGCACTCATCTTGCTGCGCAAGGACGGTTATCCCTGCGTGTTCTACGGCGATTACTACGGCATCCAGGGACAAACACCCGTGAAAGGCAAGCAAGCTGAGCTAGACCCGCTCCTATATGCTCGGTACCATAAAGCTTATGGTGGGCAAAAAGATTATTTTGATGATCCCCATACGATTGGATGGGTTCGTCAAGGCGTGCCTGAGCTAGAAGGCTCCGGATGTGCTGTGGTGATTACCAACGCAAATGACGGGAAAAAGCGCATGTTCGTAGGTAAACAACGTGCAGGAGAAGAATGGATGGATTTGACCGGGCATCACGATCATACCGTAAAGATCGAGCAGGATGGCTACGGCATATTTCCCGTTCGTGCCGGCAGTGTATCGGTATGGGCACTTCCCGCCGAGGATGACAGCCTGGAAACAGAAGACGAAGCGAACGCTTAATTTATACCAACACAAAGAGGACAGGATGCGAGGAAGCGCCCTGTCCTCTTTGTGTATGGAAAGTCACTCCGTCACCTTGCTTTGGTTGGCCACGGCCTGCTTCTTAGCCTCTACATGACTCGGATCACCGAGATAGAAGCGCCGGATGGGATCTATTCGCTCGTCCAGCTCGTACACCAGTGGAATGCCTGTCGGAATATTCAAATCAATCAGTGCGGTTTCGTCCAGATTCTCCATATACTTGATTAAGGCCCGTAAAGTATTACCATGTGCAGAAATGATAACTCGGTCCTTTTTGAGAATTAAAGGAACAATTCGCTGCTTCCAAAACTCACCGACCCGATGCACGGTGTCCTCCAGACTTTCCCCAAGCGGCAGCTCCTCTGGCTTAATATGGCGATAACGCTCTTCCCGATGTGGGCTCCGTTCGTCCTTCTCATCCAGCATGGGAGGCCGCACCGTCAGGCTACGCCGCCAGATATGAACCTGTTCTTCTCCGTATTCGACGGCAGAATCCAGCTTGCTAAGCCCCTGAAGGGCACCGTAATGGCGTTCATTGAGCTTCCATGACTTCTGCACAGGTATCCACAGATGATCCAGCTCATCCAAGATGTGATACAACGTGCGGATAGAACGTTTTAGCACAGAGGCAAATGCCAAATCAAACGTATATCCAGCCTCCTTGAGAATACGTCCCGCCTCAATGGCCTCATGAGTTCCCTGTTCGGTCAGGTCCACATCCGTCCAGCCTGTGAACAGGTTTTGTCGGTTATACACGCTTTCTCCATGCCTCACCAGTACCACTTGATACATATACTCACTCCTCTCCTGTCTGTCTCTATGTTTTACCCAACTTCTATGTATTTAACGTAAACTGCAATTTTTAAACCGTTTCTTCTTAATCGTGACGAGTCCGGGTAATAACAGTCGATGCCTATAATAATAAATTTACATTTTATTACATAGGGATGTATTTTTATTTTTATCTCAAATAATCCATTTTATTGAATAATTATGATCGTTATATGGGATTGAGAGGAGGAATATTTTTGCATAAGGAAGGAGTGGTTTTTGAGGTTTCTGACTGAACATAGTGATGCTTATTCTGATACATACGATTGTACTGATTAATTAGTTCGTCCAAAAACATAGCCTGCTCAAGTACGCAAGCATGTCCAAAACCATACTGTCCATAAAGATCATGCAATCGTTGTCTGGCACTTTCTATCTGTTGATTTAACGTTAAATTTCCATCATTGTTCATGTGCATTACCCCCTAGTGAATTATTTTAAGAGGTAATGAACAAATACATCATGATCTTTTTTTAGCTAAAACAACAAAATAAACAAAAAAGCCAACCGAAGGGCTGGCCCATAGTAAGAATTTAAAAATTGATTAAAATGACCCAATGTGTCCTTGAACTTGAATTGTGTAATAACTTGGGATTTCGGTTGGAACTGGTAGTTCGAATACCAGTAAAAAGCTAGTCGCTACAAATAGCAAAGCCGTCTTTTCGATCATTTCTTTCCCACATATTGTACCGAGCTAGTATTCCAGGTTCGGCATATGCTCTGAAACGCTCAAACAAACCAACACAATTAGCAATAAGAAGTGCATGTTTAAGAGTAACGGCTTTTTCAAAAGCATCTATCAAACATTTGAAACCATATGAGTATCTGCCTTTATTCAGGTTATACTTGGCTAACTTATACCAGAATCGTACAGTTTCTTCGAGTATAACTTGCTGCTCTGTTAATGTGCTCGTATATACTTGATCTCGATAAGCTTCAATTTGGGGTTCAAATCGCTGAAGAATATGATCAATGTCGATGTCGTACCGGTTAGCTACTTCTATAACGTTTAAAAGTTCAGCAAAAAAATGTTTTTCGCCTGAAATACGGCCAACGTAATCTGACAGCACGCTAATATCCCCAGACATAAGCCTATTAACGTAAGTATTAATTTGGGCCCATTGCTGAAATTTACCTAACCAATGGAGTGTATCTGGATCATTTTCTTTAACCCAGCTTAGATCAGTATAGCCACGTATATGATCTAGAGCCTGTTCATGATCTCCATTCGCATCACAAGCGTGTGCACACATCAGTTCAGCATAAGCTATGTATACAAACAGAGGTCTGCTAAGTTTCTTTACCGGTTTTATTTCTCGCTTGGAGTTATGAACCAAATCGTACTGAATTTGTCCTAACTTATACATTTGGCATGAGAATTTATAGACCTTATCCCACATGCTCAATGATCTATACACGTTGGCCAAGTCTTTCAAGGCATCCAGTTGGTCAACTTCATCTAAACGATCGACAAAAGGTTCAAATTTAGCAGCCGCTTGAAGATTTTGAGCCTGATCTTCCCCGATCCGGATGCTGAACAAACGATACTGGCATAAAGCAAGCCGTTCTGAATGCTGCTTTCTTTCACTCACAGCCGCGTTTTCATAAAGATAAGCTGCTGTGTCCCGATACCCTTTGTGGAACAAATCCTCAGCCAGTTCAAAGAGTGAATGAGTGTAGATCGGATTATCTAGAAACATACTTACAGCACGCTGTAAGCAATCAAGCCGCCCTAACTCAACACAACGATATACGAAAGGTTTTACTCTCCGCCAATTCAGTGGGGATTCTTCAACGCATTCTTCAACGAATCGCTCATAAAAATAATCCGGTGGTAAATTCATGCCCATCGTAATGCGATCCAGTTGATTAACAGATAAAGAACGATTGCCTGTGATGATGCCGCTAACAGTACCTACATTTAAATTAGTGATATGGCCAAACTGGGTCATGCTTAAGCCTTTCTGTTTCAGATATCTTTCAATTTCTGCCCGAATCGTAGGTGTTATTTCCATGAATAAACCACCCTTTCAGCGTGAGCTTTGGAAGTCTGCAAATTTAAACAAAAAGAAGAATTGGAAAACTTATAATATAATGAAATATTTGTATGTTTTCAATATACCATCTATTGGTACAACAATAAATACCTCTTTTTGGAGAACATTGGATTATGTACGCAAAAATCACAGGTGACGGTTCAGAGAATGAAGTGGGTTTCTATCATCTGATAAGGAGGATATCCATTGAAGAGAACAGGTATGACACGTCCCTTAGATACGTTGGGCCGGATTGTTATTCCCATGGAAATCCGAAACTCAATGGGGATTGAGATTGGCGAGCCTTTAGAATTTTATATGGACGTTGAAAAAGGTTTTATGGGCATAGGAAAGTATAGTAGCGGGGTTTCCTGTAATTTGTGCAAATCATTTCAGGATTTAACCTATTTCAAAAGTTTACTTTTATGTAGACAATGTATACTCGACCTGAAGGGAAACGTAGGTGTTCGTCCCATTCCTGGCCCTGTTGTTAAGGAGTCTGCGTACAAAGCAAAAAAAGTAAATCGGTCGACACAAGAACTGGTTGAAAGCCTGAGAAGACTCATAAGCGAGCACCCGACAGCCAAGCAGAGTGAATATGCGAAAAGGCTTGGCGTGTCACAAGGCCGTATTTCCCAGCTTAAAAAGTTATTATAGCTTTTGATGACGTTTTCTTCATGATTTTACCTATAAAGGCTCCGTTATAGTGAAATGAGTCTATCTTATGGAGGCGTTAGTGATGGGGAATCGTTTTAAAACAGAGGAAGAAATTTATTTGTTGTCTGAACACGTGCATCCCTTGGATAAGGGTTTTGAATTGTTTCATCTAAATTATAGACAAAATGATTGGGCAGAAGCGGATCGCGTTGCTGACCACATTTTAAGTATGGCTGAACGCAGTTATAACAGTAGACAAAAATGGGGTGACGTTGTTCCTCTAAATCAGATGCTAAAGCACCCACTTATATTTTATTTTGGATACGGATACCTGGCTAAATCCATCGTTTTTCAGAAGCAAGGTCTTTTTGATCGAGCAAGAGAATATATAGCTAAATATGCCGACTTAGGATGGTACGAAAATGCTACGGACGAAGATATACAAGAAATAGAACGTTTTAAAGGATTTGCAGTGGCAAATGGATACGCTGTAGACTTATTATCAGGAAATAAGGAAATATTGAAGGAGTACATTGAGTTTATACAAGAAAACGACGAGGAAACATTGCCCGGATTAATCACAATTTTTGAGGCAGCAAACATAAATGAATGGAATATAGACGAGTATTATTATTATATTCCCGATCAGCTAGAGACTTTTTCCAGCTTTGAAGATCTTGGAAATCGTGTGTATTATGTGAAATTACTTAATCAACTAGCTATCTATAACATAAATCAGCAGCGGTATGGTATCGCCATAAATTATATTCTGAATTATTTGCAAACAGCTGTTACAATGGATTTATACAGGGAATTTATTACAACTATTTCCATGTTCGAAACCGTTCGTCCGTTTGCAACAACGGAACAGCTGACAAAGTATCAAAATATCTTACAGGGAGTGCATTCACATGAGAAAAACATTAGTAGTTACATTTATGCTGATGACATTTTTTAGTATTTTGATTCCGGTTTCCTCTCCATCTTCAAATTCAACCATTGTTCCTTTCAATCACGGTGTTAACGGGTAACAGCAAAGCCCCCTTGCATCAGCAGGTGGACCTCAGGCTGTCGAGACTTTCTCGGCAGCCTGAGGGGGCATTCAGCCGTCCTCTTCTCCTTATCCTGCACCTATCTGCACATTAAAGTGAAACTATTCATGAATCGCAGACGCTTAGTCCTCCTTACTGAACTTGGACAACAGATCCAGAATCCGCACATACAGCCATACCAGAGTCACCAGCAATCCAAAAGCCCCGTACCATTCCATATATTTGGGTGCCCCTTGATCAGCTTGTTCCTCAATGAAATTAAAATCCAGCAGCAGATTTAAAGCGGCAATGATCACGATAAATAAACTGATGCCAATGCCCAGCCAGCCCGTTTCATGAATATACGGAACATTCATACCGAAAAAGTTCAAAATAAAATCAACTAGCGTCACCAGAAAAATCGCCATCGTACACAGGACAACGAATGAGATAAAGCCCCGTGTCACCTTGATGATTCGCTGTGTGTACATAAAGAGCATCAAAAACAAGATACCCACGGTCAGTAAAATGGCATTGGCCACAATTCCAGGGTACTCATATTCCATAAAAGCTGAAACGCCGCCCAAAGCAAAACCACTCAGAATCGCATATACAGGTGAGAGTAATGGAGCCGTTTTGGGAAAAAATGATATGGCAAGTGCTACGCCAGCCATGCCAATAAAGCCTGCCATCAGCAAGGATAGCACCTCTACGGTTCCTTCGTAGGTCATGTACCAGGTCATACTGCCAGAGACGATGAGCAGAACCAGCAGAAGCAACGTTTTGTTCACCGTTCCTCTGATGGTCATGCGTTGTTCGCTAACTTCTCTTTCATCTTCGCGCAAAAAGATGTCATCACGTAAAACCGGATTGCTAAAGCTCATAAAGGATACTCCTTTTCGATGTGTTATTTGCTATGCCATATGTATATATCGGTACAACATGAAAAAAGTTTCAGAAAATTTCAAACAAAAAAGCTCTAACCTTGCCATACGGCAAAGCTAGAGTTAGAGGGTCAAGTCGTTACAGCTTAAAAATCAGCTGTCGCAATCTGGATCGTACCCGTAGCTGCTCCAGCTGCAGTAGTCTGCAGAGCAGCTACCAGCAGTAAAGCAACTGCTAACGTAAGGCTGTTAGTTGGAGGGATAACATAAGTGATCACGGGCTCATTGACACGAGTGACGACAAGATTGATCGGTGCTGGACCGTTATTATTAACGGTAATTGTAGCATTCGCGCCACCGTTCAAGTTTTCAAAGTATGATTTACCAATATTAGCAGCGAGAGAATAGAATTGCTGAGGTAAAAGAATCGCCATAATTTTCACCTCCCTTGCGCTTGATAGTGTATTCTATGCTTCCAACCTATGAGTGCAACGTTAAGTGACTCGGGTATAAAACACAATTTAGCAGATTCATAGATTATCGTACCTAAACATATACTAAAAAGGAGTTGCCCTCTCAGATTCTTTGCAGAATCTGCGGACAACCCCTTCTAGTAATCATGGATAACCACTTACGATATATAACCGTCTGTATATTGCCTTTGCTTCCTTATTGCACGTGAATGCTCAATTCCTGCGGACTGAAACGGGAAGGCGCGGAAACCTTGACACGAATTGGGCCAGCCTCTCCCTTCGTACGAACCCAAAATGCAATGCGTCCACCAATTAGGGATAAGCTCGAAGGACCGATCAATTCACCCACTCCCTCGACCTCCACCGAAATTGGATCCGCATAGAACGGCAAGACATTGCCGTATTCGTCGAGAGCATCCACTACCACTCGAGTTACGTCCCAATCGCCTGCTTCCAGCACTGTATCGTCTGCAGCTACGCGCAGCTCTGTCGGCACCGGATTACGTGAATAGCATCTGCGTATCACTTCTTGCCCATCCACGTACCCAATAAATACAGCATCTTCCCACTTCATACCCCAGTGCCCTGTCAGCTCGTCGATGACAACAGGTGGGTGTGGAAGCGCCGGGTACTTCTCTTGGTTCGGACGATAGACACCCTTGCGCTCGTCGCCGTAGATGAACTCCACCTCATCGCAATTGGTGAACACGACCAGCGGCACGACACCTCCGATGCTCCGCTCGCCACGTGACCAGTATGTGACCGGCTCCATAACGATTTCCTGCTCGATACACTTCTGGCTACGGTACACGTTCGCCGCAAATTTAGGCAGGCGGAACATATCCATGACACCGTGGTAGCAGATTTTATCACCGGAACCAAAATCGGCATGGGTGTTATAGTCAAAAGCACACCAGCCAATCGCTCCGGCAATGCCCTCATCGGCATAAGAAGCATTTTGCACCCGCGTATGACGCAGTGCATGCTCCATTACCCGTTCCTCCTGATCAAAACGCTTGGTCGGATACATATGCCCGTTATATTCCGTTACCAGATAAGGGACCGGATGATCCAGCTTTGTAACAAAAGACGGCTGGCGCAAGCCTGTCGTTTCACCATCTACGCCTTCTGTATTATCATACGTATCAAAATTGCGAATTTCCTTCGCCAAATATTTTTGGTGCCCACCATCATGAACAAAATCATTCATCGTATATACATCTTCCAGCAGCTCGCTACCTACAATATAGCGCACACCACCCGTAGCACGGGTTGGATCAAGTTTTCGCGCAAGCTCATTGGTACGTGCATACAGTTCATGGTCATCCTGCGACTCATTAATTCGTACGCCCCAGATCACAATGGAGGGATGATTACGATCACGGATAATCATGTCCTCTACGTCCCTCACCGCCTGCTCCTTCCACGCTTCACCGCCAATATGCTGCCAACCCGGAATCTCTTCGAAAACGAGTAATCCAATCTCATCACAACGATCCAGAAAATGACGAGACTGAGGGTAGTGGGATGTCCGTACCATATTCAGTCCCAATTCCTCCTTGAGCACATCCGCATCACGACGCTGCGCTCTTTTGGGCATGGCATAGCCAACGTACGGATAGGATTGGTGACGGTTCAAGCCGAGCAGCTTGATTTTCCGCCCGTTCAGGTAAAAACCATCCGGCTGAAATTCGGCTTCGCGGAAGCCAAAGCGCACGATCAACCGATCCAGCTCTTCCCCGTTACACAGCAGCGTCAGCTCTGCTTCATACAACTTGGGATCGTCTAGCTCCCAAAGCTGTAAGCCGTTCAGTTCTTGTAGTTCCAGCGTTACATCCGCCGCCTTTACTATTGTCGGCCCGGTTTCCGCTTTCACACTCGCTCCGTCCAGCAGTCGTAGACCAAGCGTCAAGTCTTCCTCCTGATCGCCCAGTCCCTCCAGTTCTGCGACCACACGCACCGCCTTGCTGGCCGCAAGCGGCTCCGGTGTTTGGACGAATACCGTGCCGATATGCACAGGCTCGACGATTCGCAGCTGCACTTCGCGGTAAATACCGCCGTAGGTCAGGTAATCAATGACTGCCCCAAAGGGAGGGATGTCGTCCCGTTCCGTGGAATCGACAATAACCGTGAGCACATTGGAGCCGCCATACTCGGCAAGTTCGGTCAATTCAACGCTGAACGGTGTATAGCCACCTTTATGCTCACCTGCTTTCACCCCGTTTAGATATACCTGGGCATAGGTCATGACTCCTTCAAAATCAACATACACTCGCTTACTCTTGGCATCTGCCGGAATATCCAGCTCCCTTTTATACGTAGAAATAAACTGAAATGCCTTGTCGTCAAAATAATTATACGGCAGCTCTACATTAGTGTGCGGCAGCAGAACTGGCTCATACCGACTCGCATCAATGCCTGCGCTTACTTCGCTCTCGACATATTCGGGACGGTAAAACCATTGGTCATTTAGCGGCAAAATGGTACGCATGGGCAGTCACCTCAACCTTTTATTTTTCACTCTTATACCATAGTAAAATATTTAAGTAAAAATGACGAGTAAAACTTAGTAAAATAAATATACTTTCAATGTAAGCATTTACAAAACAATTGTCAATTCCATTTTTGTATCTTCCTATACCAAAAACAGCCCCGGTAAGCCGGAGCTGTTCAAATCAATAATGTTGATTTTATTTTGTATGGGTATGCAGCGGCGCACTGCTGTTGCGAATCATTAGCTCGGTCGGAATGGTGACCTTGCGCCCCACCTCGTTCGGACCATTACGCACCGTATGCAGCAAAAGCTGAACGCCTGTTTCTCCCATCAGTTCGGTATGCGTTTTGACCGTTGACAGGGATGGGGTCAAATATTCGGCTGTCGGAATATCGTTGAAGCCAACGATTGAGATACGTTCCGGAACAGCAATCTGATGCTGCTCCAGTGCCTTCAACGCTCCAATAGCCACCGAATCGCTCGCGACAAAGAAGGCTGTAGGCAGGTTTTCGGTCCCTGCCAGAATGGCCGCTTCCATCGCACGGAAGCCGTCTGCCGCCGTTCCGCCGCACACATGAATGTCATCCGACGTGCACAGCCCGTGCTGTTCCTGATACCGCAAAAAAGTCTCATAACGGGCATCCAACTCCGCTCGTTCGGAATCATGGGCCTGCTCATCCTTGCCCATACCTACATATCCGATGTGACGATGGCCCGCACCCATCAAATAATCCAGTGCATCTGCCGCAGCGCGAGCGAGGTCAATGACAACATAGTCTGCCCCTGTACGATCTACCGGGTGATCCAGAAAGACGCAAGGAATGGGCAGTTCCAGCATGCGCTCGACCTCTTTGCTGCTAAAATGCCCCAGCACGATCAGCCCATGCAGCCCTTCGGATGACGTCTTCAGTGCAGCCAGGTCCTCTTGTCGGAAAATACGCTCCAGCTGCACCCCGCTTTGGCGGCACTCTTTTTCCACGCCAAACCGGATGGAGAGATAATAAGGGTCTTCCAGTTCCTTGTACGCGCTAAACCAGTGCACCATACCCAACCGGATGGGTCCCTCTGCCTTCTTGCGGGGCTGACGGCCAATACCGCCATTTTTACGTTTAACAGTCGTATATTTCATGCGCTCGGCAACCTCAAAAATTTTACGACGCGTTTCCTCTGACACAGACAGTGTTTCATCATAATTCAGCACTCGGGAGACCGTGGATATCGAAACCTCTGCCTCCTGAGCGATATCTTTTAACGTAGGCATTGCAGGCTCCTTTAATGGTTTTACTCTATTTTTACTTCTTATTTTACTATTATCTTACTCGTCCTCCCTGTGCAACACAACCCGTCATTCCAAAAGGTTAAACCATTTTTTTCATATCACAGGTCTAATCATGATAAAATACGTACCATAAAAGAAATGATAACAAGGAGGATATACACATGAAACAGGAACTGATTGACCGCCTGACTACGTATGTTCAGGTAGATACCCAATCCGACGAAAGCAGCCACACTTGCCCCACCACACCCGGACAGCTCACATTGGGCAACCTCCTGGTGGGCGAATTGAAAGCCATCGGTATGACAGACGTAACCATTGATGATCATGGTTATGTGATGGCGACTCTTCCTTCCAATACGGATAAAGAGGTTCCCGTCATCGGTTTTCTCGCTCACCTCGATACGGCTACCGAGCTGACTGGCGCAGGGGTGAAACCGCAATTGACGGAAAACTATGATGGGGGCGATATCACGCTGAATGCTTCGCTTGGTGTGGTGCTTTCTCCACGTGAGTTTCCCGAACTGGCTCAATATAAAGGCCACACCCTGATCACAACAGATGGTACCACCCTGCTCGGTGCAGACAACAAAGCCGGGATCGCAGAAATCATGACAGCTATCCACTATCTGATTGATCATCCAGAAATTCAACATGGAAAAATTCGCGTTGCTTTTACACCGGACGAGGAGATTGGGAGAGGACCGGAACGCTTTGATGTAGCCGCTTTTGGCGCTGAATATGCTTATACCGTAGATGGCGGACCGCTCGGAGAACTGGAATATGAGAGCTTCAACGCGGCAGCCGCTCATATTACCATTCACGGTGTGAATGTGCATCCCGGTACAGCTAAAAACAAAATGATCCACGCCGCCAAAATCGCTATGGAGCTGCACAGTCGATTACCTGCGAACGAAGCCCCGGAATATACAGACGGATATGATGGCTTCTATCATCTGTTGGAATCTACAGGCACAGCAGAACAAGCTAAACTGAACTATATTATCCGTGATTTTGACCGCGAGAGCTTTGAAAACCGGAAGGCTTATTTGACGAATGTAGTAAAAGAGCTACAGGCGGCATATGGAGAAAACCGTATCACACTAGAGCTGAGAGATCAGTATTACAATATGAAAGAGAAAATCGAGCCTGTCAAGCATATCGTCGATGTCGCTTATGAAGCAATGAAGAAGCTGAATATTGAACCCATTATCAAGCCGATTCGTGGCGGTACAGACGGCTCACAGCTGTCCTACATGGGACTGCCTACACCGAATATTTTCACAGGTGGGGAGAACTACCACGGTAAGTTCGAGTATGTGTCGGTGGACAACATGGTACTTGCTACCAAGGTTATTGTAGAAATCGCACAACTGTTCGAGCAGCGTGGCAAGTGACCCAGCTATACCAAACACTTACATTTTAAGATTAAATACGAAGGCATATCGTTTCATATTGGAAACGGTATGCCTTTTTTTCTGAAACTCTCAATTTCCTTGAGTTTTCAATACCTTTATAACTTTTATCCGTCCATAGACCGACAATTATATACAAGACTATAAAAAATATATCTAGTAAAGAAAGGTAGGTCATCTATTTGAATACAATAGATGCATTAATTGCAGCCATTCCCTACATACAACAGATTATGCGTGAGAAAGTGACCCTTTCTCTCTTCGACCGTACTCATGTCCTTATGTATACTCAATCGGAGGGTATGGACCTCGGCTTTGAAACGGGCTCGGAGCTGCTCGAGGACTATAAAAATTTTGCCATGCTTAAAAATGGACGTGAAGCCAGCTTGACCCACATTCCTGCTGAAATTCTGGGGTTTCCTCTTGATATGATCAGTATTCCTGTGTTTGACGAAAAAGGTGAAGTCATCGCAGCGTTTGCGGCCTCCTATAATTTGACTAACAAAAATGAACTGGATCAAATCGTATCCGAGAACCGCTCCATCACCGAGCATCTTATTGATATGGTGCAGCAGGTGGCAGCTCATTCCGAGGAGCTTCAAGCTACCAGTGAACAGATTTTAAGAAATACCCAAATCGCCGTACAAAACTCGGGTAAAATCAATCAGGTAGCTGTATTCATCAAGGAAATTTCCGATCAAACCAACCTGCTTGGATTGAATGCGGCGATTGAAGCCGCACGTGTCGGAGAAGCAGGAGCAGGCTTTGGTATCGTCGCTCAAGAGGTGCGCAAGCTATCCGTAGAATCCAAAAAAGCAACGGTCGATATTGAAGGAGCCCTCAAGGATGTGCAGAACTCCATTCGTCAAATGGAGCAGGAAATTGAGCAAATTGTTTCTTCTTCTCAGGAGCAGGCGACTCTGGTAAGCTCTTTCACCGAAGTGATGGAGCGTATGCAAAAGGCGAGCGAAACGATGCAACATCTGGCCAATAACCTGACTTCCTATATCGTAAAATAAATCATCGGCATGAAAAAGGGGAGCCCACTGATCGCAAAATGCGTAAAAGTGCGCTCCCTTTATTTACAAAAGCCCTGCTGGACCTCATCACGGAAACCCAATGCTCAAACATGATGAGAAAAGACACCATGATTTGAAGGATGTAGGGGGTTTAACCCTCTCACTGTATCTGCCACCGGAAGAGCAATACTAAGAAACGCCAAGACCATAGTTACCGAGATTAATGCCTTTTTCATTATGAAGCCCCCTTAATAAAATGGTTTGATATTGCTCTTGCTGTGACGGTGTTGCCAAATCTCGATAAGCCTCAAACAAAGCAACCAGTGTCCTGAAATCGGCATCTGCTTCTACACTGACAGAGAATTGCAGAGAAACAAGGACATAATTTAAGGCAACGGTGTACTGCTTCTTTTTGAAATGGTAAATGGCTAATTGGTTGACCAGTTTTAAATAATATACGCGGTTTGCTCTATCTTCATAACCTTCAAATATCTCAATATCGTCGGCAAAATCGTTCAGCAGATCGTCTATATCCCAATTATTCAAGTTAGCTGCTTCGGCAATACCAACCAATCCTGGAAGCAGCTCCTCGTCATTGTCGTGAAGAAATTGAACATATTCAGGCAAAAGTTCCCTTTTCCCCGAAAGTAATTCAATCGTATATAAATTGGCTTTGGCGAGAAAACGGAATCTCTCTACTTCTTCGTGACCGCTCTGGTCCAGCCCCATAAACCAACCCATTTCGCTATACTTCATAATATAGTCTCTGGCTTCCTCATACTTGCCCATATTCTGATAGTAAATAGATTTCGCCAGATAACTGTAAGCATAATAAAACACTAGCGGGTGTTTGGTGTCCAATGTCTCGTACTTGCCGTCTGCAGCATTTCTCAGTTGGGTGTGATACAGGTTTTCAGCCAACGTATGCAGATAGTCTGCTACTTTGTTAGCTTCGTCCCAATCATTATGTGTGTAGCTGATTCTAAACAACTCACAAGCTTTATCGAGTTCGTGGCTGTCCGACAACAAATAAATAGCTTCCCTTTGGTTCAGGACCTCTTCCACTAAACCCCGCCTCCCTATCCTGAAAATTGCGGTTACCCCTAGCCCAATGGCTATTTTTCAGGGCAGTTATGCTGCTAGCCTCCATTTTTTGCATACCAGTATATTACAAATATAGTCAAAACCTAACTTGAAGTCAATTCAATCATCGCTGCATTCATTCTTTTGCAACCTTACATTGCTATGTAAACGCAGACTCTCTCACGGGTGGTTTTTATGATGCTATAGTATCGTCAGGGTAACTACGTTACGAATTAGTGCGTACTTTTCAATCAGATACCGGGGCCTTACAATCAAACCTGTGCATGAAACCAAAGTATAGAGTAACACTCAACAAAGCATGTACCTATCATCAAAATACAAATCCACTTAAGGAGTGAAGTTAATAACATGGAACTTCAATTGGCTTTAGACTTAGTAGATATCCCGCAAGGTATTGCATTGGTAAAAGAAGTGGAGTCGTATATTGATATCGTAGAAATCGGTACGCCGATTGTCATCAATGAAGGACTTCATGCAGTAAAAGCAATGAAGGAAGCATTTCCAAATCTGAAAGTGCTTGCTGACCTGAAGGTTATGGATGCAGGGGGCTATGAAGTGCTGAAAGCTTCCGAGGCTGGTGCAGATATCGTTACGATTCTGGCTGTAGCTGAAGATGCAACGATCAAAGGTGCAGTAGAAGAAGCTAAAAAACAAGGCGGAAAAAAAATCCTGGTGGACATGATCGGTGTTAAAAACCTGGAGCAACGTGCGAAAGAAATCGACGCTCTCGGCGTAGACTACATTTGTGTGCATACAGGCTACGATCTGCAAGCTGAAGGACAAAGCCCGTTCGAAGCGCTGCAAACCGTCAAAAAAGTCGTAAAAAACTCCAAAACAGCCGTGGCTGGCGGTATTAAGCTGAGCACATTAGCTGAAGTTGTGAAGGCTCAACCGGATCTGGTTATCGTAGGCGGTGGCATCACTGGCGAGGACGACAAAAAAGCTGTTGCTTCCCAAATGCAACAGCTCATCAAACAAGGTTAATCCCAATGGAAACCTCTCAATATTTATCTGAGGTACTCAAGGAGCTGCAATTGGTCCCACAGTTGATCAGCGATGCGGAATCGGAACAGCTGATCCAATCCATCCTCGCTGCGAATAAGGTATTCGTGGCAGGTGCGGGCCGCTCAGGGTTCATGATTCGCTCGCTGGCGATGCGGCTGATGCATATGGGGATTCAAGCTTACGTGGTCGGGGAAACCGTAACTCCCGGTTTGGGCGAGGGTGACCTGCTGATCATTGGTTCAGGCTCTGGTGAAACCAAAAGCCTGGCCTCCATGGCAGAAAAAGCGAAGAAGCTCGGAGCCTCTCTGACGCTTCTAACCACTTCCCCCGAGTCCACCATTGGCAAACTGGCCGATATCATCGTCAAGCTGCCCGGTACACCCAAGGACCCGTCCAACAAGGATTACCAGACGATTCAGCCCATGGGCTCATTGTTTGAGCAAACCCTGCTGTTGTATGGCGACGCGTTGGTACTCAGAACGATGGAACTGCGCAAGCTGACCTCCGAATCGATGTTTGGTCAACACGCCAATTTGGAATAAAAATGTAATTCCTTTACGATAGCAAAGCAGGCTGTTCTTTACATGTCACATGTGAAGGACAGCCTGCTTTTATGCTTGTATAAGGCGACGTTCGATACAGCATAGAATAAGGCAAAACAAGCCCGCCATGTATTCAGACCATTTACTCGTTACTCCCTGCTGGCAACGGTGGAACTTTGGACGGATCAACCAGCGCCCAATAGGCATATTTGGCCTTTAACCGTTCGTCGAACAGCAGCGGCTTATCCAGCCGGGCGATCGGAAATGTGCTGAGCCACGTATTTCCATCATCCGTCCCCCAAATCGTCACATTGCTGATATGTTCCTGCTGCCTTGAAAACATATCGAACAGCGCCCGATAGCGATGAGCCTGCCGGATCAGCATGGCTTCAGGGATCGTTTCGTAGCGATCTGTGTCATTGGAATAAAGGCCCATATCCAGCTCCGTAATCTGATTATCCAGACCAAGCGAAGCGAACTTTTCTATGGACTGCTCAATCTCGTCAATAGCGGGAAACTGCAGGCGGATATGCGATTGGTGGCCTACGCCGTCAATCGGTACACCTTTAGCGAGCAGATCACGCACCAAATTGTACAGAAAATCCCGTTTCTTCGGCTCATGCGTGTTGTAATCATTAATGAATAGTCGTGCGTTCGGCCCCGCCGCTTCCCTCGTGACACGGAATGATTTTTCAATATAATCGGTTCCGGTAATCTGATACCACTTGCTGCGGCGTATGCCGTCCGGCTGGTCAGGATCAATAACCTCATTCACCACATCCCAGTCGGTAATGACATTTTTATACCGGGCTGCAACAGCGCGAATATGCGTCTCCAGCCGATCCAGCAAAAGCTTTTTATTCTCAGCAGTCGGCGTCATCGGCTTTCCATCCTTATCCTTGAACATCCAATCCCCGGTCTGGTTATGCCACACCAAGGTATGGAAGCGAATTTCCAGTCCGTGCTGTCTAGCAAATTGCACAATTTGATCTGCTTCCTCCCAATGGAACTGCCCCTCGGACGGTTGCAAGGAGATTGGCTTCATCGCATTACCTGCAACAACGCTGTTAAAATGCTTCTGCACCAGTTCTCCGTAAGCTCCTTCTGTCTGGAAAGCCTCAATCGCCGTGCCGATGCTGAACTGTCCCTGATATAATCCATGCAAAGAGGGAATGTCCTTTTCAATAGCCAGCGGCGGTACAAGTGACAGCTCGAAATCATCCATATAAAAGGAAGACGTTCCTTCTGTCGTTTCCAAATACATAGAAATGGTGTCTGCATCATTCGTGAGAGTATACGTACCAGACAAATGCATCCATCCCCCTGTCGTGGTAGCTGTGTCGCCTACAACAGTTTCATACGCACTTTCACCTTGGTGATCACGCTGTACGCTGAGCCTCACCTTGGCAGGCTGCTCACCCGGCGCCAGCTTCACCCAAGCACTGACGGTATAACGGTTGCCCTTTTGCACCGTAGCAGTCACATCCAGCTTGGGTCCGGCATATGCCTTTTGTCTGCCTGTTGTCAGCAGGCTGTACGAGCCGGTTCGTGCATCGGCATTCGAAACCTGCACCGTCTCGGCCCCCATACGGGACACCCATCCTTGAGCCGTACCATCTTCGAACCCGGATACGATACCATGGGTCGGCTCCGTTGGCGTCTCCGATACCTGTCTGATTTGTACCTCATCCACATAGTATGCCTGAGCGGGATTCGAGCTTTCCACATACAGCTTCAATGCATCCATCCCCCCGGTAAAAGTATATTTGCCTTGAAGTTTGATCCACGATGTATCCATCGTCTCCGTCTGCGCTACCGTCTTCCATGCCGTAGCCCCGCCTGTCGGCTGCTGCTCCACTGTAAGTTTAATCACATTCGAAACCGCAGAATTACCATCCAGTTTCACATAGCCGCTAATTTCATATTCCACATCCGGCTGCAACAGCGGCTTCACATCCAGCTCCGCTCCGTTCCAAGCCGCCGTGCGAGCGGTTGCCTTCAGACTGTGTGTGCCGCCATATGCAGCTTCCGAGACGGATGCAATTTGGGTATAAGTTCCACGGGGCTTCCAGCCCTCGCTGTTTCCTTGCTCAAATCCATACGTTCCAATGGTCTTATTGTTATTGACACTCCCCGCCGAAAGCGCCGTATCCGAAACGGAAGGGGAAGGTTCCACAGAAGGAGCTGCCTTCGCTACAGATGCCCCCCACCACCCGACAGGCGATAACAACAGTACTCCAGCTAGCACCAGACAAAAAGGCTTATACAAACATGACCGCAAAGCAATCCCTCCCGTAAGATAAGAAGTGAGTTTCGTTCTTTTCCGGCCCAGCTTATCCTTTGACACCTCCCAAGGTCATACCCTTCACAAAGTATTTTTGTAAAAATGGATACACCAAAATAATAGGCACCGAAGCTACAATCGTCATCGTGGCCCGAATCGAGGTAGGAGTGACCGACTTCGCCAGATTTTCCGAACCAGCGAACTGGCTGGCATAGTCCTGAGCGTTAACAGACGTGTTGGAATTTTGCAGTATTTTCATCAGCTCATACTGAAGAGTGCTCCATTGCTCATACGACGAATTGTACAAAAACACATCGAACCAGGAATTCCATTGCGCGACCGCTGTAAACAGCGACACCGTCGCCAGCACCGGCACACACAGCGGCAAAACAATGCGCATAAAAGTGGCAAACTCCCCGGCCCCGTCAATACGCGCCGACTCCAAAATCCCTTCTGGCAATCCTTCAATAAAGGAACGAATGACAATTACGTTAAACACCCCGATCAACCCCGGCACGACATACACCCAGAAGGTCCCCAGCATCCCCAGCTCACGAATCAGGAGAAAGTTTGGAATCAATCCACCGTTAAAATACATCGTCAAAATAAAAGCAATCGAAACAAATTTGCGCAGCACATATTCCGGCCGGCTGATCGTATACGCCACCATCGCGCAGCAAAACACCGAGGTCACTGTACCCACAACCGTACGCAATACAGAAATCAGCGTAGCATGGAAAATCGTCGCTTCCTTGAACACAAATTCATAATTACTCCACGTGAATTCACGTGGCCACAAATAAATCCCGCCCCGAATCGAATCATTCGCTTCATTCAACGAAACCGCCAGCGTATTCAAAAACGGATACAGCGTGAACACCATCAGGCACAGCATAAACACGATATTGCACGCATCAAAAATTCGATCCGAGGGCGCCCGAAATCGCCCGTGTACGGCCTTCCCTTTGCCCATGACTTCCGCTCCTTTCTAAAAAATAGCTTAAGCCTTTGGATCACGCACCCTAATTCAACTAATTGTTATTGGAGCTTGTTGGTGCTGCTACTTGGAACTGTTATTTTGAGTGGTTATATTAGTGGCAATTGGAGTGAATTTTTGTGGAATATTATTAGTACTATAAGAAGTCATGTTTTAGTTCGTTTGATAAGGTCTTGATGAGGTCAGCGAAGCGGCCTGCTAAAAATCCACTGATCTTCTCCTGTAGTATGAAGAGCACGCACCCTTTGCTATCTCCTTCGAATAGCACAGTCCTAAAAAACAGCCTCTAATGGCGATAGCGAAGCTGAGCCAACCATCATGGCGCATTTACCCAAGGAAGCGCGAGTCACGCGCCTTCCTTAAGCTCTCCCCTGCCACTACCCTCAGTTCTCAAAAAAAGTGACTTTACGGCGGATAGCAGCGGAGCGGGCGGAATCGTTCTGAAGAAGCGGAGCGGGCGCCTTTATCCCCGGATTCCAACCTCTACTGTTTTATGATAAAAAGAAATCCGGGGATAACAGCGATCGGAAGAACAATCCGCACGCGAAGCGACCGTCCCCCCACCATAACTCACTCTTTTTTCAGAACAATCTCTCCTCCCCTAACCGCTTCGCAATATGATTGGCGCTAAACAGTAAAATGAAGCTGACCACCGTTTTAAACATACCCGCAGCAATAGAAAGCGAGAAATTACCCATCTGGATGCCATATTTCAATACAAAAATATCCAGGTTCTCCGAGTAATCCACGTTCATGCCGTTGCCCAGTAAGTATTGCGGCTCAAAGCCGGATTCCAGCAGATTGCCAATGTTCATAATGAGCAGGATGATGAATACAGGCTTTAATCCCGGCAATGTCACATGCCAAATCCGCTGAAAACGTCCGGCTCCGTCCATCTCAGCCGCCTCATACTGCGAAGGATCAATCATCGTCATCGCGGCTAGATAAATGATCGTGTTCCAGCCGACATTTTTCCATACCTCCGATGCACCGAGAATGCCCCAAAAATAGCTTCCCTCGCCCAACCACAGGATAGGCTCCTTAATCAGCCCCAACCACATCAGCACCTCATTAATGATGCCGCCATCCGCAGACAGCGCCGTACTGATAATGCTGGCCGCGACCACCCACGAAATAAAATGCGGCAAATAGCTGATCGTCTGTACCACCCGCTTAAATACGAGCTGCCTAAGCTCATTCAACAAAATCGCTAATGTTATAGCGGTGACGAAGCCCAGCACCAGATTAATGAAGCTCATCGCCAGCGTATTGCGCATTACCCGTAGAAAGTGTTCATCCTGAAACAGAAAATAGAAATGCTTTAATCCGACCCATTGCTGATCGAGCAACTTGCGGGCAGGCTTAAAATCTTGAAAAGCAATTGTCCAGCCCCAGATGGGCAAATACTTGAAGATGAACAGCCAGATTAAAAAAGGGACGGACATCCATACCAGTGCCCGCTGCTGGTTCAGCTTGTGCATAAATCCTCTTAAGCCGGTTCGCCGTGAGGGCGACACATGGCCCGTAGAGGTCGTGACAGGTGTCGTGCGGCCCATAGCTGCTTCCTCCTTTATTTTTTACCGGCGGTCTCGATTTTTTTGGCAACCTCCTTCGTGATCAGCTCCTCATACGCCTTCACATCCAGCTTGTTAAATTCGGTGGTGTATTCATTCCAAATCGCATCAAACTGCTCCGGTGCAGACAGCACCAAACGCGGGAAATATTTGCGCTGCAGGTCCCCCTTCTTTTGCTGGAAGAGCTGCGCAGTTGAGCCTTGAGCAATCGGGATACTCCAGGCCGGGTACCATGGGCGCTCGTCAGGTGCGGAAAACATTTGCGAGAAGGACTCTACACCATAGACTTTTAGTAGCTTTTTATCTCCCTCGGTGTAGGACATACGCGCAACCTCAGGCTGCCGTCCGGGGCCAACCGAGTTGCCGTCAGGCAGGGTAGAACCGCTACCGTATCTCGGCCAACTGTATTCAAAATATTTGAACCCGAATGATTCGCGGAACGCGTCCTGACCAGTCTGCTTAATTTGCTCCTCAGTCCGGTAAAAGCGTCCTTTTTTATCTACATCATAGGTTTCTCCCTTGATTCCCCAGTTGGATAACACCTGGTTTTCATCGGTCAGCAGGTTGTCAAAAAATTTGATGATACGCACCGGGTCCTTGGCACTGACCGTAATTCCTATGCCTCGGTTATTAACGAATGACGACGGATCAATGTATTGATCCTTTATATTCTGGTCGTATACAACAGGCAGCCCTATATACTCCATATCATCATTGCCCGATTGCTTGGAAGCCTCCTGCAGATTATTCAGGGCCTGCCCCGCCTGCCAGCGGTAGTCGAAAAAGCCCAGCACCTTACCCGAGGTCAGCTTCGCCAGATATTGATCGTAATTGTCCACAAAGGACGATTTATCAAATAGGCCCTCTACATTGAGCTGATTTAGCTCTTTCAGATACCGCTTTGTGATTTCCATATCTCCATAATCCGTGGCCCGGTGTGTTTTCATATCAATAATCGTGCCGCCATCATTCGGATAGCCTGCCAGATGCATCGGCGCGTTCGTAAGAGCATAAAACCTATCCTGTGTGGTTAACGCCAGGTACCCAGTCAAGCCCTCATCTGCATGCTTTTTCGCATAGTTACGAATCAGGGCTAAATACTCGTCAAGTGTTTTGATTTTTGGATATCCCGCATCTTTTAATACCCTGCGTTGCACCCAAAAGGCTCCTTGCTCTAAGTTAGGCGCAGGTAAATAATCGCCTACCACCGCACTGAGCGGCAGAAAGTAAATGTTCCCATCCTCCGCCTTCATCAAGTTGTAGTACGGTCCATATACACGCTTAATATTCGGTCCATATTTGTCGATCAAATCATTCAGGGGAATAAAAGCCCCGGCATCCAGCAGCTTATCGATCGTGCCATCCGGTACTATCACATCCGGGTAATCGTTACTGGCAATAAATGTACCGATCTTTGTATTGGCATCTCCCACCAAATGCTCCAGCTTCCAGTTTACCCCCGTCTGATCCTCCAGGATTTTGCCGATCCGCGTTTCATTGGTATTAATGTCCCTCCCCGCAGTGGCATTAAAATACGTGAATGTGACCTTCTCCTTGCTATCTCCTGACGCCGGCTCCTTGCCCGAGCTTCCTGAGCAAGCAGCGATCATAGATGCCATCATGACCATTACCAGACTGATGATTCCGAACCTTTTGCTTGTCATGCAAGACCTTCCCCTTTCGTCCTCTTTTATCGATTGTGTGTGATATCGTACGGACGTACCTCAAGCACTGGAATTCCCATACACCCTAAATTGTAAGCACTTTCATTTTATAAAATGTCGTTCATTTCGTTCACCTGTCAATCTAAAGGTGTTACTTAGAAAACTATAGGTGTAGGTCCTTCAAGCAACATAGACGCCACGCTCTACCCTCACTCCCGATCCGCAGGAATCATAATACGAATCTCCGTACCCTCGCCGGGTGCACTGCGAATAGCAATCTCAAAGCGGTTCCCGTAGTAAAGCTTAAGACGATAGATGACATTTTGCAGACCTATACGCTCTCCCATTTCCTCCTGCCTCTGCATGTAACCATACAATCGTTGTACCTGTTCCGCAGACATGCCAACCCCATCATCCCGAACCGTTAGAATCAATTGTCCTTCCCAATTTTCAAAATGAATCTCGATGCGCCCCCCGTGCTTTAGTGGCTCAATGCCGTGGATGCTTGCATTTTCAACCAGCGTCAGCACAACCATTTTGGGAAGCAAATACTCCAAGTCTTCAGAACTCGTCTGCACTTCGTACTGTATTCGCTCACCAAAGCGATATTGCTGGATTTCCAGAAAACAACGGATCAGTTCTAGCTCCTCCCGCAAAGTAACCCGATCCTTGTTCCACACCAACGAATTGCGGAAAATCCGTGCCATGTTATGAATAATGCGGGCTGTCTCATCCTCATGCTTCATTAGGCTCCGCATGCGAATCGTCTCCAGCGCATTGAACAGAAAATGTGGGTTGATCTGGCTGTGAAGTGCATTCAATTGGGCATGTCTGCGCTGAATCTCCAAATTTTTTCGCTGAATATCGGCCATATAGACGTCGTTAATCAGTCGCTTTATTTTCAGTGTCATCCGATTAAACTCGCCTGTTAGTTGCCCGATTTCATCGCTCGACTCCGTACCGGGAATGAGTTCGAAATGCTGATTTTTCACCTTTTTCACATGTTTCAGAATGCGATGAATCCGCACGTTCAGCGAACGTGTAATCCAGATAATGATCAAGGTAGGCAGCAGCATGTTCACACAGGTTAACAGCAGTACAAAATTGCGGGATTCCTGCATTTCATACAGCACTTCATCTCTCGATACCGCAGCCACAATGCTCCAGCCGTTCAAGTTACTCGTAAGTACATAATTCGTTTTGAACTCCATAGTGTCCCCAGGAAACCTGAGGGTGCTATAGGCCACGCTCTTATGATTTATATCAATCTTGGGATCAGTCGTATACTCGATTCCCCCCCGTTCGTTCAGTAGAAAGAGACTACCCTGTAAATTCAGATTATTGAAAATATCTCGAATGGACGACATTCGCAGCTCTATTTTCAGTATTTTCTCACGACCATTTTGGGAATAAAAATAGTTCATCCGCCGAATCAGGCTAAAGGGATGTAGCTGTTCGCCCGTACCGTCGTTGGTACGCACAAATATAGGCTTGGACTGCCGTCCGGGCGGGATTTTGGTATACCAGGGCAAGCTTCTGACCCGCTCATCTATAAAGCTGATTCCCCCGGAATCCAGCAACGTTGAATTATCTGTGTAGATCGTAATTCCACCTACGGAATGGTATACGGGACTGTAAGTATTGTTCAAGATACGACGTAAATAAGAATCATAGGCGGCAATATAATCAGCAGGATGGGGATAGGTTTCCTCCAATACTTTATTGAGCCGATGATCGGTATAAAAGATAGACGAGATTTCCATCGCATCTTCAAATTCACGGTAAAATTCAATTTTAATCTGCTCCAGCGCGCGCGAAATATCCTGTATACGCTGTTCTTTCACATTTTGCGAGGTGACATGGTAAAAAATCAGATTGGTCAGCACTACAGGCGTAAAAACACAGAGAAAATAAAGCAACAGCATTTTATCCCGCAGTCGCACATGATCAAGGGTGGTTCTCAGCATCTTCATTCGCCAGCCCTCTCTGGCTCGTCTCCAACACTCAGGCTGTTGCGGTATTCGCTTGGCGTGGCATGTACCATCTTTTCAAACTGGGTAACAAAATAGTCGGAACTGCCAAAGCCCACACGCTCGGCAATTTCATAAATGCGCAGATCCGTCTGCCGCAGCAGCCGCTTCGCCTCCTGAACGCGTAATTTCAGCAGGAACTCGTTAAAGTACATACCGTACGTTTTTCTGAACAATTGACCGAGGTAAACCGGGTTCATGTAAAAGCGAGCCGCAATACTTTTCAGGCTTATATTCTCAGCGGCGTGCTGCTCAATGTAAGCGCGGATATGCTGGATGCCTCCCTGCTGACGATCCTTGCGCAGAACCCCGATATATCTTCCACTTTCCTCGGCAAAAGCTGTGAACAATCGCTGCAATTCACCGAGCGACAGGTTCATATCCTGCCAATTCATCATCGGCTCCAATGACTGAAGTGAGCGCTCATTTCCCTGCATGTTATGAATGACCCGCACGATACTGAGAACACATTGATGCAGACTCATTTTCATAGCCTCAGGAGCATAACACTCCTCCCGAAAGCTGCTAAATAAATGATCCACGGTCGCATGCAGCTCTTCCAGCCGCAGTTCCTCGACTTGCTCTGTCAACCGATCCAGTACGTCCGGATGGATGGTTCTATAGTGGAGTGGTGGCATTCCCCCCTCCAGATATACAACAATACCGCTATGATCATGAATGTATTTATGGAGCACTGCTTCCCTCGCACAGGCATAGGACTGTTGGATATCCTGCAACCGATTTACAGGGCTTCCTGCATAAACGAAAACCCGACTTCCCAGCCGATCTTTTAGTGACCTCATCCCCTCTATCTCCTGTTGCAGCGCTTTCATAAATACTTCCACCTTGGCTTCAAAACACTCTAAAAAGAAGTCCGGTACGATAAGACCCATCCGGTTACGATGCTCATGGACATAGAGGGGGTACTTGCCGTCTATTAAACGATGAAGCGCTTGCTCTATAAGCTCTCTGAATTGGAAAAGCGACAGCATGACGCCATCGTCACCGGTGCGCCACGGATGCTGATCATTCAGCTCGACGAGTACATAGTACATATGGGCGGCTTCTCCAAGCCGTAATTGCTGCTCCCAATGGGTCACCACGGCATCATCCACTTTGTTTATCATCACTGTCTCTAACAGCCCACCTGTACGGTGATTTTGATATAGTTGCGCGTTCCGCTGCTCACGATGCAGTCTTTCACTCAGCTTGCGCAGTGTAGTCGAAAAGTCACCCTCATCAATCGGCTTAAGCATAAAATCATGAACCCCATAGCGGAGTGCCTGCTGCGCATAAGCAAAATCGCTGTAGCCGCTTAAGATAATAAACGCAGGATGTTCTGTACTCCGTTCGAGCACAGACCGAATCAGCTCTAGTCCATCCAGCACAGGCATACGAATATCGGTGATAACCAGGTCGGGATGAATACTGTCGATTAACTCCAACGCATCCTCACCGTTATCAGCTTCTCCCACGATTTCAAAACCACAGGCTTGCCAATCCATGAGTTGAAGCAGCCC
Organism: Paenibacillus sp. TY11; assembly: GCF_059772165.1. Classification (NCBI taxonomy): domain Bacteria; kingdom Bacillati; phylum Bacillota; class Bacilli; order Caryophanales; family Paenibacillaceae; genus Paenibacillus; species Paenibacillus sp. TY11. Next base: position 159,715 of record NZ_JCBAIQ010000001.1, read on the forward strand.
TTTACGAGTAAAGATTTCATCATCGACTACGATGGCCCGATGCAGCTTCATAACCCGCTTCCTCCTTTCGATGTAAACGTCATTTTATTTTGGTTAACTATTCCAATGATCTCTAGCAATATGGTAATGTAAAAACATCAGGAATTGGAAATTTCCGTTACACCTATCATATGACGAATGGGGCGGTGCAAAGCATGCGCATGGTATTTCGTTGGTTCGGTGAAGGGAACGATACGGTAACACTGGAACAAATACGTCAAATTCCGGGAGTTGAAGGGATCGTGTGGGCGCTACACGATATTCCGGCCGGAGAAGAATGGCCTTTGGAACGTATTGTGGCATTTCGAGAGCAAGCTGTACAGGCAGGTTTTCATCATGAAGTCGTGGAAAGTGTGAATGTGCATGAAGATATCAAGCTCGGACGACCGACACGCGATCAGTATATCAGCAATTACATACGTACATTGGAAAAACTTGGACAAAACGATGTCAAGGTCGTCTGCTATAATTTCATGCCCATATTCGACTGGCTGCGCACTGATTTGCACAAGGAACTGGAGGATGGCTCCACTGCCCTCTTCTTTGAGAAATCACGAATCGAGGGTATCGATCCGTTCGAACTGGTACGTCGGATTAACGAAAATAGCTCGTTAACCATGCCCGGCTGGGAGCCGGAGCGGCTGGAGCATCTGACGGCTTTGTTCGAAGCGTATGCACACGTCACGGAGGAAGACCTGTGGGAGAATCTGGCCTACTTTCTGGAGGCCGTTATTCCTGCGGCGGAACGCAGCGGCATTCGGATGGCTATTCACCCCGATGATCCGCCGTGGTCTGTATTCGGACTGCCGCGTATCATCACAAGCCAGGCACATCTGCGCAGGCTACTGGCGTTGTACGACAGTCCGGCAAACGGCATTACCCTATGCTCCGGCTCGCTGGGAGCCAATCCCAATCATGATATCATTTCCATGATTCATGAGTTCAAGGACCGCATTCCGTTCGCCCATATACGCAATGTGCGTGTGTCGGCTAACGGAGACTTCATCGAGACATCTCACCGAACTCAGGATGGAACCGTCCATATTGCGGGCATTGTTCAGGCGTATCACGATGTTGGCTTTACGGGCTACGTCAGACCGGATCACGGCCGTCACTTGTGGGGAGAGCAATGCAGACCCGGGTATGGACTGTACGACCGCGCACTCGGAATTATGTATTTGTGGGGATTGTGGGATGCGCTTACACAAAGCCGAGCCCAACACAACAACCCCACTTATCATGTGGAGTCCACACTAACCGAATTCGTTCACCCGAAGGAGTCGATCCTATGAGCACACAATCTCTACACCCTTCTCTGGCAGGCAAAACAGCAGTAGTTACAGGCGGCGCCGGAGTTCTGTGCAGCGGGATGGCCCACGAGCTGGCAAGGCAAGGCGTGAAGGTCGCCATTCTGAACCGAACGGAGGAAAAAGGCCTACGCGTAGTTCATGCTATTCAGGCCACAGGCGGAGAAGCGATGGCCGTGGCCTGCGATGTTACCGATGGCGACAGCGTACTGCGGGCCGAACAGGCGGTACGCGAGCAATTCGGCGCGTGTGATATTCTGATCAATGGAGCCGGAGGGAATCATGCTAGCGCTAATACCACCCGGGAAACCTTCCGGCTGGAGGATCTGACGCAGCCGGACATTACTACCTTTTTTGAGCTGAGTATACCCGGTTTCCGTCAGGTGCTGGACGTCAACTTCATTGGGACGCTCATTCCGACGCAAATATTCGCTCAAGGTATGACTGGACGCCCGGGGGCTGTCGTCATTAACATTTCCTCCATGAGCGCACCCAGCCCCATGACTAAAGTTCCAGCCTACAGCGCAGCCAAAGCAGCGGTTAACAACTTCACCCAATGGCTGGCTGTCCATCTAGCCGAAGCGGGTATTCGTGTCAATGCCATTGCTCCCGGCTTCTTCCTCACTGAACAGAACCGTAGCCTGCTAACCCATGAGGACGGCTCTCTCACTGAACGTGCGGATAAAATCATTACCCATACTCCTATGCGCCGTTTTGGTGTGCCGGACGATCTGCTGGGTACCCTGCTGTGGCTTGTGGATGAACAGACATCCGGTTTTGTTACAGGCACAGTGATCCCGGTAGACGGCGGATTCATGGCGTATTCCGGGGTGTGACCCCCACTAAAAAAAGCCGCTTGGCTCAAGTGCCCAAGCGGCTTTTTTTATATGTGGAGTTCTTTTCCTCTTCTTGTGATTTTTATAATTTATATAGTGATGGTGATGTACCCTCTTTATATATTTTGCGCATAGCTTTCACTTGGCGTTTGGGTCAGCACCACATGCAGGCTGGAATTTGCCTCCGCACCACCGCGATAGGAAAAGCGCTCATCTCCGGTAACATGGATCATATCCCCTTGGACAACTTCCGTTTCTTCACCATTCACAGTTACAGTACCGTTACCTTCAAGAACAAGCAAATATACATTTGCTCCTGGATGATTATGCGTTGGCAGTTCAGCATTAGGAGTAAAGTTGAGAATAAAAATTACATTGTCGGCTTCCTTATGCACAATTCGTTTAGTAAAGGCAGCTTCTTTATATTCCTGAAATTGAATGAGGTTTGATTTTTTCATGTAGATTCACTCTCCTGTTTGAAATTGGGTTTGTCTATGATGGATTGGATACCTGGCATGCTCTCAGGCTTCAATCTATACGGTTTTATTGTATTTGATTATTACGCTGTCCTTGTGATTGCAATCACAAAAATAAAATTGAGTCATAAATACTTTGAAATATTTAAAAATTTGATTTCAATCATCTTTTTCATCAACACATCCAACTAGAATCGAATTGTGTTAGACAAACAAAAACAAGCAGGAGGTTGTTCCTATGAAACCAGGATTTCAACTGGCAAAGGATATTTATTGGGTAGGAAAAATTGATAATCGTGAGGTTCCCTTTCATCGTCTTCTACTATCAAAGGGTACAACCTATAATGCATATCTATTAAAAACTGGAAAACCAACCATTGTGGATACCGTGGATATGGCATTCGGTAGAGAATTTGCAGAAGCTGTAACCGAATTGATCGATCCGTTGGATATTCAATATATTATCGTCAATCATACGGAACCAGATCACTCGGGCGGATTGGCGGCACTTGCTTCCAAGGCAACGAACGCTACGATTGTCTGCACTGAGATTGCCGTTCCGGAAATTCAACAAATGTACAAGCTTCAGCATCGTAATTTCCTCGTAATTAAGGACGGGGATCAACTGGATATTGGAGGAAAAACGCTACTGTTCAAGGAAACGCCTTACCTCCATACAGAAGAAACCATGATTACGTACTGCATAGAAGATAAAATCTTGTTCCCTTGCGATATTTTCAGTACACACGTGGCTGTGGAGCATCTATTTGCTGATGAGGCTGGTTTTGATATCACCGAAGACTTTATTGGATACTATCAGGCTATTATTCATCCGCATCGCAGATATGTGCGCACATTAATCGAAGCTGTTGCTGATCTGGATATTGAGATGATTGCACCTTCCCACGGCTTCGCGATCCGGCATGATATTGCCAAGTTTATTGATTTGTACGCCTCTATGAGTACCGAAACCAAAGATGATAAAAAAGTAGCGATTGTTTATGCCACCCTAAAAAATAATACTAAAAAAATGGCAAACATCCTGAAAGATTGCTTTTTGGAAAACCAAATCAGGGTGGAGCTATGGGACGTAGATAAGGCGGATGAAACGGAGATTTTGAATAGTATTGCCTCCGCGGATGCTGTTTTCGTGGGTAGCTCTACCAAATATGCCGACATGACGGGCAAGCTGGAAGACCTGCTGCAAAAAATGCAAAAGATGAATCTGGAAGGCAAGCTGGCTGCTGCCTTTGGTTCCTACGGCTGGAGCGGGGAAGCCATTGAAGTCGTACAGGATTACTTGAACGGTACCAATATGAAGGTCCAAAGTACTTCAGATGTAATCAAATCAACGGGTATGACCCATGTGGAATTCCCGGTACGTATTCGTTTCTCTCCTACAGAAGTTGAAAAAGTGAAGAAAATTAAAAATGCCGCTGAATTTGTCTCAGATCTACTGCTTAGTGTTATTTAAAACACAGTAGCGTATAACGAATAGGAGAGATACTGAATGGGTAACCAACATTACGTTATTATCGGAGGAAGTGTTGCCGCCGTCAACGCGGCAAAAGCGATTAGAGATCATGATGAGCTAGCCGAAATTTCTATTTACGGGGAAGAAGCATCCCTTCCGTATAACAGAGTCAAACTTTCCAAGGGACTATTCACAGACTTGCACAGCGACAAAATCCTGATCAAAAAGGAAAAATGGTTTGCCAGTCAACGAATTAATGTTTATTCCGGCATCAAGGTCACCGCGATACATGCAGAGGATTGCACCATTGAAACGGCAAATGGGCAGACTGTTGCTTATGACAAGCTGCTGTTGTGTACAGGCGCCTTCAACCGTGAGCTTTTGCTGGACGGAGCTTCACTAAGGAACGTTCACAATATCCGTTTTAGACAAGATGCCGACAGCCTTAAGACGAAATTGCAAAAGGAAGACCGGATATGTATTATCGGCGGTGGGATTCAAGGCGTAGAAACCGCCTGGTCCTTCCAGCAAGCCGGATATTCTGTAACCATTCTGGAAGCTTCGCATCGGCTTATGCCCCGCCAGCTAGATGAGAAGGCCTCCGCTATTTTGACCCATCGCATTACTGAACGGGGCACCAAGGTAAGCCTTGGACAAGGCGTAAAGCGTATTACAGGCTCAGATCATGTAGAAGGTGTAGAGCTACAGGACGGGTCTGTTATTCCCTGCGAGCATGTCGTGTACTCTATCGGAATTGTACCTAATACTGAGCTTGCTCGCCAGATCGGCCTTGATATTGGACACGGCATTCTGGTGAATGCGCAGATGGAGACCAGCTCCGCCAATATATATGCGGCAGGTGATGTAGCCGAATTTCAGAATAGAGTGGATGGATTATGGGAAAGTGCTATAGAGCAAGGAAAAATAGCAGGTGCTAATATGGCGGGTGCATCCGTCAACTATCAGCGTCCCATCCCTGTAACCCTATCGAACAGCTATGAATCCCCTCTGTTTTCCATTGGTCTAGTAGATGAACAAGTCTGCGACACTAGCCTGACTAGTGAAAATCAAGCTTCTTATACACGTATGTTCATACAAAATGGTTCTATCTGCGGCGTGATTGGCTTTGGGGATGCTCTCGCTTCACTTCCATATAAAACAGCCATCATCCATAGACTCAAACCGGATGCGCCAGAGCTTACAAAAATTTTTGATGACAAGGAGAACTAAAGATGAAAAAATATGTATGTCAGCCCTGTGGATACGTTTATGATCCTGCTATAGGTGATCCCGATGAAGACGTTATGCCCGGTACAGCGTTTGAGGATCTTCCGGAAGATTGGGTTTGTCCGGTCTGCGGTGAGGATCAAAGCCATTTTGCCCCAATAGATGATACAGAATAACAACAAAGCGCTATAATCTGTAGTTTCCGGTTTTATGAATGGAGTGAATGAATGTGAATGAGATGTCGTGCCAGTATGCGAAGGAGCCTTGCGCCCGCAAAGTGCCTATCTTTTCCTCTTTGTCCGATGAAGATTTGTTTAAGGTCAGTTCCATGATCCGACACAGAAAATATCAGAAAGGCGAGGCCTTGATTGTGGAGGAGCAGGCTTCCGATACGCTGTACATTATTAAAAGCGGACATGTCAAGCTTCTGAAAATGACACCTCAGGGCAAAGAACAAATTCTGCACATTCTGACAACTGGCGATTTTTTTGGCGAGTTGAATATATTTAACAGCGATGAGCTGAGTAATTTTAGTGCTTATGCCTTAAAGAATACTGATATTTGTATGCTTACCAAGGATGATATGGAGCAGTTGATCCGCAACAATCCCGATATCTCTTTGAAGCTGCTCAAAACCATTACTAAACGCTTGGCACATACCGAAAATCTGGCTCAAAGCCTGGCTACCAAAGACCCGGAAATCCGTATCGCCTATATGATTCTCGAACTCGGACATAAATACGGCAAGCCGGACGGCTCCTACATTAAAATAAATCTCCCCCTTTCACGCGAAGAAATGGCTAATTATGTTGGTGTCACACGTGAAACCATCAGTCGAAAATTCGCAAAATTTGAACAGCTGGGGATTATTCATATTAAGGGTACACGAGAGATTACCATCTGCGATATACAGAAACTGAACGAATATATGGATTGAGGCACAGCAATACAATGTTGTTTCAGCATGAAGAATAACAAAAAAACCGCTTCTTTGGTTTATGATTATGGTTGGTGTATCGACCACTTCCATTTCGCCAAAGGGCGGTTTTTTGGAATATATTTACAATTAACTATCTTTCAATCATTCGCTGTGTTCACACCTTTGGAAGACGCTCCCCATGCAGACTGCGCTAGAGGAAACTCCGACGGAACCGGGTCCTTGGAAGGAGCAGGCTGAATCGTAGTCGATTTGGAGCAATCCCACACTACTTTAACCAGATACCCAAACAGCAACACATTCAACAACGAGGTCACACACAATATAACACCATAATGATCCTGAGAATTGGAGCTATAGAAAATATCGAAGGTGTTCAGGAAAATCGTGAGACTGAATCCACCTGCAAGCCACAAAAATCTGCGATCCCGCAAATACAGAAACGCCAGTACCGCCAACGCCGCCGCAGGGAACAAGTACCGTTCATGCATGCTGGAAGCGAAGGTAAATACACCTGCAATTAGCACCAGTGCAGCTGAACAGCCGCAGACTGAGACGCAGAACTACCTGAATAACTCCATAACGAAACGACACTAACGACAGCACACAATATGAGGCTAAATAGAAGTATATATTTCAGACCGTTCGCTTTCCAAACGTTCAAATCCGATGCACCTCTCTCTGTTTCTATTTTCCTCATATTGTATCTGCTTTAGCTTAGAGCATGGTGAGTTCTGGCTGAATGTTGGCTGAATATGGATTCGTCGCGTCACAAAAAAATCCCCTCCAAGTTCACTCACTCCTTAAAGGTTTTAGGAGTGACAACTTGAGGGGATTGTATTCAATCAAACTTCATTAGACTTTTTGTAATCCTTTATGAACACAATGATCAATGATATCCGACAGACTTTGCTGATATTTCAAGGTTAGTGCTTCCATAGTACGACGGGTAAACAATCGCTGATTAAATCGCAAAGAGTAATGGAATATTCCATTTACGATAAAGGCGTTCATCTCGAGATTGTAGGGCCACTGCATATCCTGATGAATAAGTTCACCCATAGGCATAGGGGAAGAAGTAATCTCTTCACGCTGTAGTCCATCCTCGAACCGTCCCAAGTAATTAAATAATATCTCTGGAGATAAAGTGAACTCAAGATCCTCCTTATATTGCGGTTCCGTCAGATATTTTAGAATACCATAGCCAATTCCATTATGGGGCACTTTAGCATGCGTACGTTGAACCCTTTGAATGAGCTCGCCAGGAGAATCCCCACTGGAATCATAGACTACAGGATAAAAAGAAGTAAACCAGCCTACCGTCCGTGTCAAATTGAGATGTTCTCTGAATTCATCCCTTCCGTGACTTTCTACATCAACCGCTATGTTAGGATTACCCGTCCATTCCTTAATCGTCTTGACCAACGCTGTAAGCAACAAATCGTTGATTTCCGTGTTATAAGCGGAAGAAGCTTTCGTTAATAATGCTTCCGTCTCTTCCTGGGTAAGTGAAACATCTATGAAATCCATATCCTTAAATACATGAGGTCCTACCCCCTCCGCCAATTCAACTGGAAGTCGAGGCACGCTCGCTTTTAATACATTTTTCCAGTAATCTTTTTCCTGCAAAAAGTCAGCGCTATTCGCATATGCAGATAATTCCTGACTCCAAGTCTTGAATGAGGTCGTCTTTGCAGGCAGTTGCAGATCTGGATGATCTTTAAGACCCTCGTACAAATACTCAAAATCCTCCATAATAATCCGCCAGGAGACTGCATCAACAACTAGGTGATGAATAATAATTAGCAAGTGATCTCCATCATTTGCTCGGAATACGCCCAGTTTAATCAGCGGACCCTGTAATAAATCAATACTTTCCTGTAATCGGTTAGCTTCTTGTTCGATCTGAAATTCAACTTTTTCAGACGTGGTCCAATCGAATAATTCAATATCAAAGTGACGACCTGCTTCGCCCGAGTTCTCCTGCACTAAGCCTTCATCTGTGTGTTTAAAACGCATTCTTAAGGCATCATGATGCTTCGTAATTCGCTCAAATGCCTCAACAATGACTTGCGTATCCCAGCCTTTTGGATTATACATCATGACTGCCTGATTCCAATGGAAAGGATTATCGCTCAGGTTGAATACCCATTGTTGAATGGGTGTTAAAGGTACCTCTCCTACCACCATTTGTTCGCCGATGCTTATAGTTTTCTCCCAGTTCAGATTAGAGGCCAGCTCTCTAATCGTCTGGAATTGCATAATATCTTTTATTTTTACGGCATAACCCACTTGTCCCAACCGAGCAGCTAATTGTATGGCTTTAATAGAGTCGCCGCCCAGCTCAAAGAAATGATCATCAATGCCTGTATTCGATATAGATAAAACCTCGCTCCATATGTCCACCAATAATTGTTCTAGCTCATTTCTAGGTGCCACTTTAGATTCGGAGGACTCGTTTGGCTGTGGCAGCGCCTTAGTATCTATTTTTCCGTTGGCAGTTAGCGGCATGGCTGACAGATGGACAAAATGAGCCGGGATCATATAATCAGGCAGTTCCTTGCTCAAAAATTTACGCAGCATAGCAGTCGTAAAGCATTCTTCCGATACATAGTACGCGACCAGAGATACGATACCGTTTACGCTCGTAACCGGAAGAATACAAGCCTCAAGGATTGCTTCATGTTTTAATAGCGCCTGCGTTATTTCCCCAAGCTCAACCCTGTATCCCCTTACCTTTACTTGATCATCAATTCTGCCCAAATACTCAATTTCCCCGTTAGGCAGCCAACGAGCTAAGTCACCTGTCTTGTACATACGCTGATGTTCGCTGAACGGGTTAGGTACAAACTTTTCTCTGCTTAATTCAGGTCGGTGCAGGTAACCTCTGGCTAATCCCGGACCGCTGATGCACAGTTCTCCGGGAACTCCTACGGGTTGCATATGATGATGTTCGTCCACGATATAAACCTCGGTGTTTACAACCGGTCGACCAATGGTAATACGGGAGGAATCTTGATCTAATATGGCCGCTGTAGCACATACAGTGCCCTCTGTCGGTCCATATGCATTCACAAAGGTACGACCCTCACTCCATTTTTCAATAATATCCATGGTACACGCTTCTCCACCTGCTATAAGGGTATGCAAGCTAGGGATCGGCTCATAGGGAAGGGTTCTTAAAAGAGAAGGCGGTAATATCGTTGCATGGATCGTATGCTCTCTTAACCACCGTCCAACCCCATATTCCAACAAAACATTGCGATCCTCAATGACCAGCGTCGCTCCGGCTAAAAGCGCCAGAAAGGTCTCAAGCACTGAGGCATCAAAGCTAAAGGAAAAAAACTGTAATACCCTACTTCCTTCCTTTATGTTAAATGTAGTAGCTAAACTAGAAAAATTGCACAGGCTATGATGCTCAATCATGACCCCCTTAGGCTTTCCAGTTGATCCAGAGGTATAAATGACATAGGCCATATCTTCCGGTCGAGTTATTCTTTCTATGTTGGAAGTATCATGCTCATCTATAGCCTGTCGGTCGTCAATGAATAGAATTCGGTTGGTATCTCCTAAATCGACAGTTATATTATCAATCAAATCCCGCTCTGTGATCAATAATTGAGCTTGACTGTCTTCCATAAAATAGGATATACGTTCAGCGGGATAAGAAGGGTCAATAGGTAAATAGGCAGCCCCCGCCTTTAATACACCCATGACGCTTACTACTCTCAGGCAAGATGGAAACAACATAATACCCACAACCTGATCTCTACTAATATTTCGGCTCCGTAATACTCTTGCTATTTGGTTGGCTTGCTCATTCACTTGTCGATAGGTTAACTTTTCTTCCCGCCATTCCAATGCGATTGCATCCGGAGTTTGGGCAACACGTTCTTCCCACAACTCAATAACAGTCGATTGACGATGATCAGGTAGATTTTCAGGAAGATTAAATTGATGGAGAACCTCATGGTGTTCCCTATCTGTTAGAAGTTGAATATCCCTTATAGAGACGCCCGGATGATCAACTATCTGTAGAATGATTTGCTGAAAATGACCGATAAGACGCTCCATCGTGGCTTTGGCAAACAAACTTTTATTGTAACCCAAATGAATTTCAATCGTTTCGCCTAAACGAATTTCCCACGTCAAATCAAATTTAGCGCTTTGGGTGCCTATTTTGTACTCTTTAAGCTCGATATCCGACATCTGAATATCCAATTCTTCGATATCTTCCAAGGTAAACACGGTATCAAATAAAGGATTTCGACTCAGATCACGTTGTAGTGGTAACTGCTCTAATAACTGCTCTAATGGATAATCTCCATTCTCATAAGTCAACAGCATTTCTGTCTTCACCTGCTGTAGAAAGTCCGCATAGGTTTGCTCGTAATCCAGTTTATTGCGCAAGGGTACGACATTGGCAAACATGCCGACGGTATGATCCAACTGTCCCGTTCTTCTTCCTGAAAGCGGAGAACCTACAATAATATCTTTCTGTCCACTGTATTTGGCCAGAAGTATAGTGTACGCAGAAAACAGTGCCATATACGACGTGACCTGCTCAGATACGGCCAATTCCTTGAGTTTGGCTGTTGTTGCGGCGTCCAGTTCAAAATCCAGCTGATCTCCTTCAAACGTTTGCTGAGGAGGCCGACGATAATCCGTTGGAATATTGAGAGTAGGCAACTCCCCGGAAAAACGCTCCCTCCAAAAAAATTCTTGCTGCTTAAATGCCGATGAATGCACCCATTCCTCTTGCCATATTGCATAATCCTTATAATGAACCTGAATGAGCGGGAGAGCATTCTCTTGATATATCTGTAGTAAATCCTGTATCAATATATTCAGAGACAGTCCGTCACAAATAATATGATGAATATCCATGATGAAAATATGCTTGGTAATGCTTAATTCCAACAGAGCTGTCCGAACCAGCGGAGCCTGGTTCAGTTCAAATGACTGAATAAAGCCTGACGCATGGGATTCCAGCTCTTCCTCATTGGTTTCCATATATAATAGGGGGCAAGAAACCTCGTCATGAACTCGTTGAATAAGTTGGCCATTCTCCAAGTGAAAGGATGTTCTTAACGGCTCGTGTCTTTCCACTAGCTTTTGTACTGCAGCCTGCCATTTTTCTTTATCAATGCTCCCGATAATTTCAACAGCAAAGGGCACATTGTAGCTTATCCCCGCTGGATCCAATTGCTGAATAGAATACAGTCTCTTTTGCTGCGAAGTGACCGGGTATGCGTCACGATGATCATGCGCTTGAATCCAAAACGCCTGCTCTGAATGATCTCTGGAATTAATCAATTTCGCCATTTCGCGAACCGTAGGATTCAGCAATATATCACGGATCGACACTTGGATTTCCAGAGCCTTATGTATTCTGGATACCAGCATAGCCGCTTTAAGCGAATGTCCGCCAAGTTTTAGAAAGTGATCCGTTGTACTTATATGTTGAAAACCCAGCACATCCTGATAAATATTCAGGAGTTTGAATTCCAGCTCATTAACAGGCTCTATAACATGAAGATCCCGTTTCTTCATGTCTGCCGGTTCAGGTAATCCGCTACGCTGGATTTTGCCGTTTGAATTCATGGGCAACTGTTCCATTTCCACATAAAAAGAAGGTACCATATAATCCGGGAGACTATTTTCCATATGTTTACGCAAGTCTTCCAGACTGTAATGTTCTTCCGGAACCAGGTATGCGCATAAATAGCTGTAGCCATCTTTATCTTGCTTGGCTATTACAATACCCTCCTTAACCCCCGGATAAATCAGTAGCTGAGTAGATACCTCATTTAGTTCAATACGGTGACCTCTGATTTTCACCTGGTGATCTATTCTGCCCAAATACTCCATATCACCGTTGGGCAGCCATCTAGCCAGATCTCCAGATTTGTACATTTTTTCTCCTGGTTTAAAAGGGTTATCTATAAATCGTTCCTCAGTCAACTCTACTCGATTCAAATAGCCCCGGGTAACCCCGCCTCCCGTAACATACAATTCTCCAGGAATTCCAATAGGCATAAGATGATGCTGATCGTCTAAAATATAAGCGTTTAAGGTAGCCATCGTAGTTCCAATGTTACTCCTATTGCTATCTATCTCTTCTTGCGTAATCCTCTTGTAGGTTACATGGACCGTAGTTTCCGTAATTCCGTACATATTAATCAGTTCGGTATGCGGGTACTTATGGTTCCATTTCTTAAGTTGGACAGGAGATAGCTCTTCTCCACCAAAAATAATCTTACGAATATGAAGTGGACTCGAATGAGATTCTTCCAAAGCTGACAGCATATTAAAAGCTGAAGGGGTCTGATTCAGGACAGTAACCTTTTCTTCCAGCAGCAATTGTCTAAACTGAGTAGCGTCCTGAGCTGTCTCTCTCGGTACAATAACAAGCCTTCCGCCTTGAAGAAGCGCTCCATACATCTCCCACACAGAAAAATCAAAGCACATCGAGTGGAACATAGTCCATACATCCTGATGATCAAAATCAAACAAATTTGTACTATTGAATAAGAGTTGGACTACATTCCTATGTTCGACCATGACTCCCTTCGGCTTCCCAGTAGAGCCTGAAGTATAGATAATATATGCTCTCGAGCACGGGGTATTTAGCTCTGCCAGCGCTTGTCCCGACTCCTGAGCCCATTGATCATCATGAAGAGCAATCACTTGGCCTGTATAATTACCCGGTATACCGCTAGGATCGTCAACCAATAAAAAGGAAGCCCCGCTATCTTCCAATGTGTACTCAATACGCTCTGTGGGGTAATGCGGATCTATAGGCATATAGGTAGCGCCTGCTTTGATAATCGCTAGTATTCCAACCACCATCTCCAATGAGCGCTCTACGGAAATCGCCACAATGGTCTCGGATGCGATGCCTTTTTGTACAAGATATCTTGCCAACTGATTGGAAGCTTCATCTAGTTCCCTGTAAGTAAGTGTCTGTTGATTGCAGGATAGGGCAACTGCATCAGGGGCCTTCACCACCTGCTTCTGAAATAGACCCGTGATGGTCTCGTCATCAGGATAATCAGCCTGATTCCGGTGACTAAGCGCTAATAATCTTTGCTCTTCCGCCGGTGTAATTAGTTTTATTTGGTCTACTTCGATATCAGGATTACGTAGTACACAATCTATAATATTTTGAAAATGATTAGCCAAGCTTTCTATAAAAGATCGTGTGTATACCTCACGATTGAAAACAAAGCTGACTTCCATCTGTTTTCCAGGCAAAAACACAATGCTCAAATTATAATTATTCTGCTCTACTCCACCGCCTCCATGAATGGCGAAGCCCAAATGATCTCGTAATTCACGCAAAGCATCCAGTGAAGAAGCATAGTTTTCAAACACACAGATATGATCAAACAGTTGTCCCCCACAGTCTGAATGAGCTTGTATATCTGCAAGCGAGCTATACTCGAAGGGCTTGGATTGAATCATTCCGTCATGCATTCTAGCCAGTAGGCTACGGAAGGTATCTCCTGGTTTTTGGATCATACGAACCGGAATAGTATTAATAAATAAACCTACAATACGCTCGATATTGGGAACCTCAGGAGGACGACCGGACACAACTGCGCCAAACACGACATCATCTGTACGGTTATACTTTTGCAGTAGTATCCCCCAGGCTGTTTGTATCACATGATTCAAAGTTGTATGCTGCGTTTGTGACAGTGCCGTCAACCGCTCCGTAGTGGCCTCACTCAATGAGTATGAGAATTCCTCCGTTTGATATACTGCTCCGCTTCCTTTTTTCTGCCGTGGAATCGTGACTGTTTCCTCATAACCTTGCAGATAAGTCTGCCAGTAACGTTCCGCCGCATCGGCATCCTGATTTTTAAGCCACTGAATATACTCGCTATATTTTGTTGTTGATTGATGGGGTGCTGGCTGATTATGAATGAGATTTCCATATACCGTAAGAATCTCTTCAAAGACCAGGCTCCAGCACCATCCGTCCATAACAATGTGATGAAAATTCCATAGTAGAATATACTTGTTGCAGGATGTCTTGATTAGATGTAAACGAATCAGAACATCCTTTGCCAGTTGATAGGGCTTTGCTCGATCTTCCTCTTTATATCTCTCTATAAACAGCTCTTGTTCCGCTTCATTCAGATGAGTAATATCCTGCACTTCCAGCTTTGCTTCCCGATGCTTTAATACAATCTGTATAGGTTGTTTAAGTTTTTCTTGTACAAAGGCAGTCCGCAAAACATCATGCTTTTGAATGACAAAATTAAAGCTTTTCTCCAAAATGAGAGGATTTATATTCCCTTCCACTTGAGCATAACCTTGCACATAATAAGAATTCTGCTGGCTGTCCTTTATGGAATGGTATAAAATACCTTTTTGCATAGGTGTCAATTCGTACATATCTTGAATATTACTTTTATCCATCCGTATGCCTCCTCAGTTATGCAAGCTTTATTTTAGAGCATCGAAAATATCATCAAGCTCCTCCATGCTTAAATCCTCAACTGTAAAATCACTAGGCGTATGTTCAACGATCTCCTGTTCCGAGCAATGCCGTACAATGTCCTTAAGATTGTGAAGGAAGTCTCCGCCGAATGCCTCCATTGTGGAGTGTGAAAATACATCCGCTTGATAACTTAAAATAAACTGCATCTGTCCTTCAAAAAACATCCCGTTTATTTCAATATGCCGAGCTCCATCCAGCGATTCACTATATGCCCGACCTGTTGCATAAGTGGACATCGTAAACTCTTGGGTCCCATGGGTATCTATTTGGCCAAGATAATTAAACAAAATTTGAGGCTGAGGTACAGAGACAAAATCATTCTTTAACGAATCCGGGGTAAGGTACTTCAAGATACCGTAGCCAATCCCTTTTTGAGGAACCTTCCTCAAAGTCTCTTTGACGGTTTTAATCACATCAGATATATCATTTTTCGAAAGCTGGAACAGCACTGGATACATACTGGTAAACCACCCTATCGTTCTGGATATATCCAAGTGATCCATGATTTCTTCACGTCCATGACCTTCCAGACTGACGACAACATCTGAATGATCTGACCATCTTCTAATGGTGAGGGCCAGTGCAGCCAATAAAATATCGTTTATTTCGGTCCGATAAGCCCTAAGAACCGTCGTAATTAATTGCTCCGATACTTTTTCATCCAGCTTGATCGTGATTTCACCAGGCGTTCCACTATCCAGTGAAGAGGGGTGTTTGTCCGGAATTAAAACGACTGGCGCCTGTTGTATTCTTGTCCAATACGGAATTTCCTGAAGAAGTGTCTGGCTTTGTGCGTAATGAACTAGCTGTCGGCTCCATTCCAGATAGGAAGTTGTTTTCTCCGGCAAAGCTATGTCCATTCCACCCACTGCTTGCTCATACGCGGTCGAGAAATCCTCGAACAAGATTCGCCAGGATACTCCATCAATTAGCAAATGATGCACAACAAACAAGAGATAATCCCCGTGCCCCGTCTTAAATTGTCCTAGACGAACTAACGGTCCCTTTTCAATATGGAGCGATCGGTGAAGGATCTCTCCCTGTTGCTGGATAAAGGGTTCTATCTGAGCATCATCATGTATCTCAAAAGTATCAAGCTCGTAAATTCCCGACGACATGGTACGGTTCATCTGATAATACCCTTCGGTATTTGCAGCAAAAACGATTCGTAGCGAGTCATGGTGCTGGACGATACGATCCATTGCCATTCGAATTTCATGACCGTTCCAACCCTGTGGACGATACAGAAGTGCAGATTGATTCCAGTGATTTATATCAGACAGCTTCTGCTCAAAGAACCAATGCTGGATCGGTGTTAGGCCCGCCTCTCCCACTACAGGCTGCTGGCTGATTTTGATCGTTTTCTCCTGAAGATAAGGCATGATTTCCCGTATAGATGGATGTTTTAAAAACGTCGACACCTCGACCTTCCAGTTATGCTTGCTAAGATTAGCCACAAACGTAATGGCCTTAATAGAATCCCCACCCAGTTCGAAAAAGTTATCTGTTACTCCGATCTCTTCAACCTGTAGAACATCGGACCATAAATTGGCCAACAGCATTTCCTGTTCGCTTTCTGGAGCTAGGTAGATGCTCGCTGCAGATATATTAGGCTCAGGCAAAGCCTTGGAATTTAATTTTCCGTTATGATTCAAAGGGAGTTTTTCCAATTGTACAAAATGAGACGGAATCATATAGTCCGGGAGCCGTTCTGCTAAAAACTGTTTGATTTCCGCTTTATCTAGCTGAGTCTCTGATACGTAATAAGCACACAAATAAGGCATATTCATGTGATCATACTTGGTAACAACAGTTCCCTCTTTAACTAGACTGTAATCCAACAATCTACCTGTAATTTCATCTAGTTCAATGCGATAGCCCCTGATCTTAACCTGATTATCTATTCTGCCAAGATACTCAATATTTCCATCAGGTAACCAACGAGCGAGATCTCCCGTTTTGTACATCTTTTGATTAGATGAAAATGGGTTATCTACGAACTTTTGAGCAGTTAGATCATCACGATTAATATATCCTCTGGCTAGACACGTTCCCGAAATGCATAGTTCCCCTGGAACACCAATCGGTTGGAGCTGATTCTCCTGATTGATGATGTATAGCATAACGTTGTCAATAGGTTTGCCAATTGGAACAGTTCTAAGCTCATCCTGCGGAGGACAATCATAAAAGGAAACATCGACCGTGGCTTCCGTAGGTCCGTATAAATTGTATAAGCCTGTAGAAAGGCCTAACCTCTGGAATCTGGACACATGATTGGGCAATAAAGCCTCACCGCTTGTGAATATTCTTTTAAGACTTAAAATCTGTTGAGCATAGGAAGGAATCTCCACAAAGTCTAAAAAGCTATTAAACATAGAAGGAACAAAGTGAATGCTTGTAATGCCATATTGCTGGATAACATCTATCATTCTTTGTGGTGATTTTTCTTCTTCCGGTTTCAGAATACATAAATGGGCACCGGTAAAGAACCACATCAACAGTTCCCACACAGATACATCAAATACATACGGAGTTTTTTGCAAAAATACATCATGTTCCTGAATATTATATTGCTTGACCATCCAACTAATGCGGTTCAATAATGTACCGTGTTCAATCATGACCCCCTTCGGCTGGCCTGTTGAGCCTGAAGTATAAATAATATAAGCAAGGTCATGCTCTTCATTTACAGAAACCAAATTGCTTTTATCACCGCAGTATATTTCGGAATTATCGAGATATACACGCTGAACATCCATACCTTCCAAATGGTCTTTTAGATCCTGTGTGGTCAGTAATAGGCTCGTTCCACTGTTTTCAACCATGTACTTTATGCGATGACTCGGAAAATCCTGTGAAATAGGCATATAAGCAGCGCCTGATTTGAGGATAGCCATAATGCCAATCATCATCTCAAAGGAGCGTTCTGTCATGATGCCGACTACACTATTTCGGGTAATTCCGTTTCTTTGCAGGTGCCGTGCCAGTTGATTAGCACGTTCGTTTAGCTCCGCGTAATTCATGTACTGACCATCATAAATTAAGGCCGTGCTATTCGGGCTTTTTTCAGCCTGCTCTTCGAAAATACGATGTACTGGCCTAAATGAAGGATATACGACCGCCGTGTCATTGAACTCTGATAATATCTTATGCTTCTCTGCTTTCGTAATCAGTTCCATATCGCCCAACACATGATCGGGATGGTCTAAAAGTTGATCTAAAAGATGCATAAAGTGAGTTGACATGCGTTCAATGGTATTTTGTTCAAACAATTGCGTACTATATTCAACAAAAACCTGTATATCCGTCGAGTTCACCTCCTGGATGTACCAGGTCAAGTCCACCTTGGAATGATTCCATTTCATAGGAAGTGCTGAAAAATGGATCTCTGCATCTTGGCTGATCTGAGTATCCGGGTTCTCAAATACGAACATTGTATCGAACAGTGGATTTCTACTTATATCCCGGCGGATGTTAAGCCGTTCCAGCAGCTTTTCCAGCGGATAATCCTGATTTTCCATAGCTGCAAAAACAGTTTGCTTCACATTCATTAAGAATTGCTTGAACGTGATCGACGGGGCAGGGAAACTACGAATTGCCAACGTGCTTGCAAACATACCGACCACAGGTTCTACATCAAAATGGGAACGGCCTGCTGTATTGGTTCCTACAACAATATCCTCTGCCCCCGTATATTTAGCCAAAAGTACGTTGTATACCGTAAGAAGAACCGTATATACAGAGACATTATACCGTTTCGCAAATTCTTTTAATTTTTCCGTTACATGCGGTTCTACTTGAATATCATAAATATTCCCTTCAAATTGTTGCACAGAGGGACGCGGATAATCAGCAGGGATATCAAGGGTAGGTAAATCCCCTTGCATCTGGTCTAACCAATACTTCTCTTGTTTTTTCATTTCATCATGCTCTGCCAGTTGCTGTTGCCATACCGCATAATCTTTATATTGAATACGCAGCTCGGGAAGACTTTCACCCCGATATAATCTCATCATCTCATCAAGCAGAATTTCGGCAGACAAACCATCGAAGACAATATGATTAATATCCATAAGTAAAAAGTGACGCTGCGTATTCAGCTTGATAAGCTTGACGCGAATCAGAGGCGCTTCATCCAGCTTGAATGGCTTCATAAATTGCTGCATCCACAATGTCGCTTCTTCGGTGGTCGACTCCATATACTCAACTCGAAAATCCACCTGTTCATGAACCTTTTGTTTAAGCTCACTTCCGATTAAATGAAAAGATGTGCGTAAGGCTTCATGCCGATTTACCAGGCGCCCAATTACCTCTCTTAATCGGGCTGCGTCTAAATTTCCTTCCAGCTCAAAAATAAAGGGAATGTGATAGCTGGTCCCTATACCATCTAATTGTTGAACTGAGTACAATCTTTTTTGGGCCGAAGATACCGCATAATACTCCGCTTTCGGCACTGGAACCATAGCGGGGTAAGCTGCAGTCATTTTAGCCTTCATCAGATGCTTAACCAGTTCCCGAATCGTGGGATAGGTCATAATCGTTTGTAAAGAGACCTTGATTTTTAGTGACTTCTGGATTCGCGATAGCAGCATCAGGGCTTTTAAAGAATGTCCTCCTATCGCAAAGAAATGGTCGGTTACACCAATATTCGTTCTACCCAAAACTTCCTTCCATATTTGAAGCAATGCCTCCTCCGTCGGGTTGATCGTAATCTCTCCCGAGTACGCATCAATTGTTACAGGATCAGGTAACTGCTTCTTATCTATTTTTCCGCTAGGTGTCAGCGGGATGGACTGGATAACTGTAAAATGGGAAGGTATCATATACTCCGGCAATTTCCTTTTCAAAGCCGCTCTAAGCTCATCTTGTCGAATATCCCGCTGATTCGTTACGATATAGGCACACAACTCCTGCTGTCCCATCTCTGCACCGTAAATGATAACCACAGCATCTTTTATATAGGGCTGCTCGCGTAATACAGCTTCAATTTCACCTAACTCAATTCGGTAGCCTCTTATTTTGGCCTGCTTGTCCATTCGACCTAAATATTGAATACTTCCATCCTCTAAAAATCGGGCCAGATCACCAGTTCGATACATTTTTTCCCCTGGTCTGAACGGATTGGGCGTGAATCTCTCCACAGTGAGCTCCTCTTGCTGCCAATACCCTCTAGCAAGTCCCTCTCCGCCAATGCACAACTCCCCTGCTATTCCAACGGGCTGTAGCTTGCCATCTTTATTCACGATATAAGCCAGCTTATTGTAAATAGGCTTGCCAATATGGATCGTTTCGGGAGGACCCTCGAATACAGCATGTGTCGCATCAACAGTCGTCTCCGTGGGGCCGTAAGCATTCAAAAAGACTCTGCCTTTTCCCCACATCTCGACGACACTTGCCTCCACCTGTTCTCCTCCTGTGGAGATCAGTTTCAAATCTGGTAATTCCATATAAGGAAGTATCTTCAGCATAGAGGGTACAAACTGTATAGACGAAACTTTTTGATCTCTTACGTAATGCATGAATGGTTCGCCTGATAGCATAAAATCTTTATCTACAACAATTAAGGTCGCCCCATGCAGCAGCGTTAAAAAAATCTCTCCGACTGACGCATCAAAGCTAAGAGAAGCGGTTTGTAAAACACGCTCCCCGTGCTTGATATGATAAATATCAGCGACCAGACTATAATTATGCAGAGCCTGATGGTCTATCATGACTCCCTTAGGCTTACCTGTAGATCCCGATGTGTAAATCATATACACCAGATCTTCCGCTCGGTTCACGTTCTCTATGTTCTCTCCATTCCCCTTGAACATCAAAGGGTCGTCGATCCATAGGGTATGTCCCCAAAAATGGGAGTGGGCAGATGTATTTCTGTCACGAATTAAATATGCTGCCCCGCTATCTCTCAACATATGTTCTATTCGTTCTTCGGGATAGGAATGGTCGATCGGTAGATAGGCAGCACCTGCCTTGATAACAGCCAAAATGGCTATAATCATCTCTATAGAACGGTCTGTCATGACGGCGACAAATTCATTACGTCGAACTCCCAACTCCCTTAAACGTTCGGCGACCTGGTTTACCTTGAGGTTTAATTCGTAATACGATAGGGAGGTATCTCCGTATACAACTGCTTCCGTATGCGGATAGCGTCCTACCTGCTCCTCAAACAGCTCCTGAATCGTTTTATGTTTTACAAAATCCCGACGTGTGTTATTAAATTGCTCCAAAATCTTCCTTCGCTCAGCATCTGAAATGATATCCAATTGACTCGCATTCATAAACGGATCTTGAGCAAGTTGAAAAATCATATTATGAAAATGGCTACTGATTCTGCTAATAAAGGACTCACTATACAAATAGGTGTTATACGTAATAACAACCTTCATGCGTTCTCCCGGATAGACCGTAACATCCAGATTATAATTAGTCTGTTCGAAAGCCTCCATATTTGTTATTTCGAAGGGTAGGCCTGCTTGCATATTTAATAGTTTCATATCCAACGGGTAGTTTTCAAACACAACCACATGATCAATGATATTGCTTCGGTGTCCCGAATGCTCCGCAAGCTCTGACAACGATACATAGCTGTACTTCTCGGAATGTACA
The DNA here is from genome assembly GCF_059772165.1 of Paenibacillus sp. TY11. NCBI lineage: Bacteria > Bacillati > Bacillota > Bacilli > Caryophanales > Paenibacillaceae > Paenibacillus > Paenibacillus sp. TY11. The sequence goes on from NZ_JCBAIQ010000001.1 coordinate 181,132, forward strand.
GCATGCTGCTGTACATTCCGCATCATATCTGCAATACTTTGCCCCTGTTGACTACTTATTCGTACTGGGACTGTATTAATAAACAAACCTACAATACTTTCGATATGCTCAACGTCCGCAGATCTGCCTGATACAACCGCTCCGAATACTACATCGTCGGTATTATTGTACTTTTGCAACAGAATTCCCCACAACGTTTGAAATGCTGTACTGAGTGTGACCTGATTCTGTTTTGCGATCTCCGACAATAGAGCTGTTGCTTGCTCGCTCATCTCAAATATACTGGTCCCTGCTTGATACTGCGTCGAAATTTCTGCTTTATCGCCAGGCAGAGAAACATATTCATCATAATCTCGCAAATAATTTTCCCAGTATGCCAGAGGCTGTTCGTAATTCTGTTGTTGTAGCCACTTAATATAGCTACTATATGGAAATGCATGATCAACATAAATCGGGTTACCACTCAAGGATTCATGATAAAAACGCAGCAAATCTTTTAGTACAAGCTCAATACACCATCCATCCATTAAAATATGATGATGACTCCAGATAAGCTGGTATTCCCGTTCATTTAATTGGAATAGGGCAAATCGGATCAGAACATCCGACTGAAGATCAAAACCGTTTTCTCGATCCTCAAGTTTAAATTTCTCCATATAAAGCTGTTGTTCTGATTTCTCCATATGTGATAAATCCATGAAGGTTAATGTGGTGGAGCGTTCCTTCAAGACGAGCTGAATGGGTGTATTGAACGAACTGTGTATAAAGGCTGTTCTTAGAATGTCATACTTCTGGATCAATGCATTTATACTCTTTTCCAAGACAGGAATATCAACTGAGCCCGTAATAGATAAAACCATTTGCTCAAAATAGGCACTTGATTTGGAATCTTGTAGATAGTGATACAGAATACCTTTCTGCAGAGGAGATAGCTCATACATATCTTTAATATTCTTCTTATCTATCATTGCCAGCACCTCGATACCTGTTTTAGTTTAAGGAGTCCAGGAATAAATCCAGGTCCTCTTGATTGATTCCTTTGGCACTAAAATCGCTTGATGTTAGTACCTGCTCCTTTTTCTCCATGCAATACTGAATAATGCCGTCCAAACTCGCTTGAAATGTCTCGACGAGCCTATCCATCGCCTGATTAGTATATAAGTTAGGATCATATCGAAATTCCAACAGTAAGTTCTCTTGACTAACAGCCCCATTAATCTCTAACTCTGCTGTCATCGGTGTAAGTGGACTTATTGATTCTCCGATAGAAATGGAGGATTGACCCAATCCCTGTAATAAAGCTCCCGTATCAAATACACCTAAATAGTTAAAGCTGATTCCCGGGGATGGACTCGCCGAATAAGTTGCTGTGTCAGCATGTATATGCTTCATAATTCCATAGCCCATGCCTTTATTAGGGATGCTTCGCAGTGTATTTTTGACCGCTTTAATGACTTCCCCTATCTCCAGATTGTCCAATCTGAAGATAACTGGATAGATGGATGTAAACCATCCCAGTGTTCTATTAATGTTAATTTCCCTGTGGATATATTCTCTTCCATGGCCTTCTAAGGCCACGGGTATCGTTGAGTTTGATGTGCATTGAGTTACGGCCAATACAAGAGCACTCAGCAAAATATCATTAACTTCCGTGTTGAATGCACGGTGAACCTGTGTCAATAGATGCTGTGTTGTTTGAGTCGGAAACATGACTGAAATTACCTTGCTATCCTGCATCGTGCATCTAATGGCACTTTTCCGGTTCTTAGGGAGCTGTTGCCGCATAAGCTCATCCTGTTTTTTCCAGAAACCAAGCTCATTCTGGAATTGTTGTGTATTCGCATATTCCTGTAATGCATGGCTCCACTCCTTAAACGAATCCGTTTTTGCAGGAAGGGGGGCGTCAGGATTATTTTCAAGCTGTGTATATACCTGGTTAAAATCCTCTAGGAAAATACGCCAGGAGACCCCATCAATCACCAGATGATGAACAGCTATAAACAAGTATTCGTTTTCAGGTGTTTTAAAAAGTCCTGCTTGCATTAAGATACCTTCAGAAAGATTCATACTTTTTTGCAGTCTAATCGTTTCCTTCTTAATGCTATCTTCCCAGTCCACCTTCGTTTGCCAATGGAAGACATGGAATTCAAAACTCTTATGATCCAACCCTTGATTCATTTGAATAACTTGATCTCGTTCCTTAATAAATTTCATACGCAGCGCATCATGGTGCTCAATCAGCTTCATTAAGGACCTTTCAACCCGTTCTTCATCCCATATCGTATCCGCTGGAAGAAGGATAGACTGGTTCCAGTGCTGCTCTTCAGGAAATCCCTGTTCATAAAACCAGCTTTGGATCGGTGTTAGTGGCACCTTCCCTGTAATAGCCTGTTGTTCCGACTCCTTACGGATAGGATGTACGTATGGGGCTAATTCTAAAATGCTCGGATACTCATAAAGCCTTTTTAAATCCAATTTATAGCGGTGTTTACTTAATTGAGCCGCAATTTGAATACCCTTGATTGAATCTCCACCCAATTTGATAAAATGATCCAGCACACCTATACGATCAACTTTAAGAATCTCTTGCCAGATGGATACCAGAAGGGCTTCTATTTCATTAGAGGGCGCAACGTAGGTTGAAGCCTCTGAAATATCAAAAGTAGGATCCGGCAAAGCTTTTCTGTCTATCTTCAGGTTCGGCGTCAAAGGTAGTGAAGATAGTGCAACAATATAGTTAGGAATCATATATTGAGGCAGCCGCGCACTTAAATATGTCCTTAACTCTTCACGGATATTGTCATCTTTCAGTACGACATAAGCAGCTAATTTAGTGTGCCGCTCTTCCTGTCGATCAATAACAATCGCTTCTAGGACACTCGGATGCTTTAAAAGCGTCTCTGTAATCTCTTCCATTTCGATACGATGACCATTAATTTTAACCTGATGATCTATTCGACCCATAAATTCAATAGTACCATCCGGCAACCACCGCCCTAAATCTCCCGATTTATATATTCGACCTTCTCCAAATGGATTATCAACAAATTTCTCCTTGGTAAGGTCCGGCTTATTCCAATATCCCCTTGCGATTCCTGCCCCTCCAATGTAAATTTCTCCAGAGACCCCGATCGGTTGCAACTGCATATTAGGATTCAAAATATATATTTTTTTATTGGGTATAGGCTTTCCTATTGTAATTTTGTCCGTATGTTTGGTGATGGCACCGAGAGTGGATCCGATCGTCGCTTCCGTTGGGCCGTATCCATTAATGAAATTTCTGCCTTCTCCCCATGTCTCTACAAGCTCTTTACTACAAGCTTCTCCTACCGTTGTTATCGTTTTCAAATGAGGTAAGCTTTTGTATTCTACTGCTCTCAGCATGCTCGGTGGGAGAATAGCTGCTGTAATTTTCTTTTCCCGAAGCATATGCACAAGATCTGAAATAATGTTCTCCTTTTTCTCCACATATAATGTAGCGCCGGAGAGAAGGGTCTGAAAGATTTCAGCGACTGATCCATCAAAACTAAAAGGAGCAAATTGTAAAACTCTTGAATCTTCATGAATGCCCAATGTAGGAGCTGCCAATAAAAAGTTACTTAATCCCTGATGCTCGATCATGACCCCTTTCGGATTTCCAGTAGATCCGGATGTGTAAATCATATAAGCCAAGTCATAAGCTGTATTTATATTTAGCAGGTTATCCATGCCCGTTTTTGTTTCGTAATCTGATAGCTCCACATTCAGAACTTCTCCCGAATAATCAGTAGGTACCTGGACGTCCAAATGAGTTAATAGCCATTGGGCTCTGCTATCTTTCAACATATATTGTATCCGCTCGGCAGGATAGGTTGGATCAATCGGCATATAAGCCCCTCCTGCTTTAAGTACGGCCAATACTGCGACAACCATCTCAATAGACCTATCCATCATAATACCTACAAATTGCTCACGTTTTACTCCAAGTTCAAAACGTAATGTCTGAGCCAGTGAGTTTGCCCATTGATTGAGTTCCAGATAAGTGACATGCTGTTCACCACAAACGATCGCAGTATGGTTATGTCTGGATGCTGCTATTTCCTCAAATAATTGATGAACGGCCTTATGCTCAGGATAGGGCTGAAAAGTGTCATTGAAATCACCTAGTACAAGCTGTTTCTGACTCGCCGGCAGTATCTCCAAATCCAGCAGTTGAACCTCAGGTGAGCTAGCAATTTGTTTCAGTATAAAAATAAACTGCTCCGCCATTCTGGCAATGCTTTCACTTTGAAACAAGGCCGTGCTGTATTCAATGGAAAAGCTTAAATGTTCTCTTCCATAAAATTCCCAGGACAGATCAAATCTCGATTGGTTACCGGCCACATTGAGCGGTTCAACGACTGCACCCTCTATAATTAATTCGTGGTGATCCATATTCTGCATAATGAGCATGGTATCGAATAGTGGATTTCGACTGGCGTCCCGTTTCTGCTTTAAGTTCTGAACTACTTTTTCGAATGGATAATCCGCATGTTCAAATGCCTGTAGTGTTGTCTCTTTTATCGTTAACAGCAACTCCAAAAAGGTCTGATGCCCATTAGATATATTTCGAAGAGCCACCGTGTTTACAAACATGCCTACGGCATTATTCAGTTCAACATGATTACGGTTTGCGACAGCTGTTCCAACAATAATATCATCCTGTCCGCTCCATTTTGACAGGAGTACATGATAAGCTGCCAATAAAACCATAAAGGTAGTCGTGCCACTCTGTTCTGTTATTCTTTTAATATCAGTTATCAAGTCATGATCCATTTCAAAATAACTTCGACTTCCCTCAAAATCTTGCTTAGGAGGACGTGGACAATCGGTCGGTAAATTTAATACCGGAAGTTCATCTGAGAACTTCTGTTGCCAAAATTCAGCTTTATCAGCATACTCGGCCGTTTGGATAACTTGATCTTCCCATACAGAATAATCCTTGAATTGATAGAGATTGAGAGGTAGTATTCCCCCCTGATACAATTCAGATAGTTCTTTATAAAACAGATTCATGGACATACCATCCATAACAATATGATGCGTATCCATAATGAATATATATTGCTCGGGCCCGCTTTCTAGCAGAAATGCTCGAAATAATGGAGCCTTTTCCAAATTAAAGGGTTGGATATAAGATCGAATACGATCATAAATTTCCTCCAGATGGTTAATACTGCAATTCTCCAGTCGGATTCTGGCTTCAGGATGCACCTTCTGAACGAGCTGTCCATCCACATAATGAAAAGTAGTACGAAGACTTTCATGTCTCTGGATCAAGGAATTAATAACTTGCTCCAAACGTTGATGGTCTACCTTCCCCTGAATATAGTGGACAGAAGTGATGTTATATCCGCAGCCCTGTTCATCCAATTGTTGAATGGTATAAATAGCTCTTTGAGCCGCTGATACCGGATAATACTCTCTTTCTTCACAAGACTTCAAAGTAATCTGTGAATGCGAAAGATCTTGATAAGCCGTTTGAATATATAGAGCCAATTGTTTAATCGTAGGATGTTCAAAAAATTTCCGTATAGATACTGAAATCCCCCACTCTTTTTTCACTTGCGAAATAAGCATCATCGCATTGAGAGACTGTCCACCCAGATCAAAAAAATTATCATGAATCCCGATGCTCGCATTTTGAAAAATCCCACTCCACATTGTTACCAGCTTTGCTTCCGTTTCACTTGATGGAGCCTCATAGTTTGTCCGCGTCGAGGGCACTGGTAAAGGAAATGACTTTTTATCAATTTTCCCATTAGGAGTTAATGGAAATTCATTCATAGCAATATATTGGGATGGAACCATATAAGCAGGAAGCTCAGATGAAAGATACTCTTTGAGAGTCGTGATTTCCTCTCTGTTTTGAGATATATAATATGCACACAAATCTGTATAGTGGCCTTCATTATCTGTTAGCGGCAATACAATTACCTGATTAATTTGAGGATGTTGAGCTATAGACTTCTCAATCTCCTCCAGCTCAATACGATGTCCTCTAATTTTGACCTGATTGTCCAATCGACCCAAAAATTCGATTTGCCCATCTCTAGTCCAACGGACCAAATCGCCGGATTTGTACACGCGTTCTCCATCGAGAAGAGGGTGTTTCACAAATGCCGCTTCTGTGAGTTCTTGTCTATTCAAATAACCTCTGACCAGCCCCTCACCACCTATATACAATTCTCCTGGAACCCCAATCGGCTGGAACTGATCATCTTTGTTCAAGATATACACACTCGTATTGTAAATAGGCCGTCCAATAGGAACAAAATCCAGTTTCATAATATCCGATGTTACAGGGTAATAGGTTGCAAACACAGTTGTTTCCGTAGGCCCGTAAACATGAATAATTCGATCTGCTCCAAGCACCTCAAAAGCCCGCTGTACATGTCTTACCGAGGACATCTCTCCACCAAATAAAATTTTGCGCAGAGACCTTAGGCTGTTTATATCAATATCCACTAACAAATTGAATAATGCGGTTGTCATAAAGGTTACGGTGATTTGCTCCCTTTGAATGAGAGCTGAAAGTTGAGTAGGGTCTAAGAGAGTCTCTTTGGGAACGAGCACCAGTTGTGCTCCATTTAAGAGCGCACCAAAAATATCAAATGTCGAACCATCAAATACATAATTGGAGAGTTGTAATAGCTTATCTTCCGCAGTTAATTCTATGTAGCCGCAATTTACAACTGTTTTAATAATATTAGTGTGCGTCGTCAGTATCCCTTTGGGCTTGCCTGTTGAACCAGAAGTGTAGATAATATATGCCTCATGATGCGGATCTTGTGGTGGGAGTTCGCTCGAGTAGACAGTGTCGTCATTTTGAAGGATTTTATTAACAATGCTTACGGTTACATTATAATTTACTGCTATACTTTCATATTGTTCCTCTACCAACATTAAGGCAGCCTGGCTATCTGAAAGCATATAAGCTATACGCTCCTCAGGATAGGCTGGATCAATGGGTACATAGGTAGCACCTGATTTCAACGCTCCTAAAATACTTATAATCATAAAAGGGGTTCTGTCGTTCATCAGTGCTATGCGATCCCCTGGTCCAATACTTTGACTGCATAAATAGTGCGCTACTGCATCTGATTTGAAATCAAGTTCCTGATAACTCAGGGTTCCTGTCTCAAAGATAAGCGCTGTGTGGTAAGGATTTCTTTGTGCCTGTTCTCTGAACAAATCAATGATGCTTTGATTTCGCGGGAAATCTACACGACTTCCGTTGACTCCCAGTACATAATTTTTCTCTTCCGAACTAATCATGCTCACATCACTCACCAGCGTCTCAGGACTGGATAATACAAGAAACAAAATCCGCTTATACTGTAAAGCCATACTTTCTACAAATTCTTCTGTATAGACATTTGGATTGAACACAAACCTTATCTTTAGATTCTGTTCTAAGGAGGCGTATACACCCAAGTCCTTTTTATGCATCACGTGAAAATTATCTTCATACTCTTGAATGGACTTATTCTGCTCAAAGATAAAAAAATGGGGCGCGTTTGTCTGTTCAAACACAGTATTCGGTGAAAAAAATAGATGTGTCAGTTTCCGTTCATTCACATTCATACGTTCCAATAACTGCGAAATTGTTTCGTTTTCTTTACTACACATTCGAAAAGGAAATATACTTTGGGTTCCTATCTCCCCTTCTTGATGTAAGCTTCTTTCAAAAACAATATCCTCTGAATTCGTATACTTTTGTAGAACAATTCCCCAAATCGTATATAGAAGAGTGGCTAACGTGGTTGCCGTATTTTCACCCTGCTGAACCAGTTTCGTCGTCTCTTCCGGAAGAAGCTCAACCATGAATTCTTTTGTATTTTCATTCTCATTCATACTTTCTATTTTCTGATTAAGAATTTCTACATAATGGTCAAAACCATCCATATATTGCCTAAAAACATCAGTAGCTTCCTTCGGTCGTAATAATCGTTGAATCAAATTATCCATAAAATCCCCCTCTTTTACGAGTTATGAGAATTGAAAAATTTGTCGAAAATCTGTCGAAAAAAGTCTATAAATCTATAAATTCAATTTTTTGTATAATTACATTAACAACTTACTCTTGATGATGTATTTTGTCAACCCAAGTTTTAATAATTTGTATATGTAATATCTTTTGTTTTTAAGGTATAATTTGCTATGTTATTCCAATAACAAAGTAAATTAAGTAGTTATATCCACTTTGCACCACGGTATTATGTCAATTTATGCGTATTTCAACACAAACCTCAAGAATATGCAATTAGGGTAAGATGGATTTAAGAATACGGAGGAAGGGAGGAGGACCCCACGACCATCAATTTAAAATTATAAACTCTTTAATTCTCCACACACATGAGCATCTAGGGCAACTAAAAAGTATCATACACACTGCTGCCAATAAATAAGCTTAAGGGGATATTACATGGGAACTTATGCGGAAATGTCCAAGCAACCACAAGAAAATAAATCTTCATTGTTCAAAAATGTCTCATTTCTTCTCGTCCTTCTTTCCATCACATTCAACAGTTCTGGGATTTCAATTTACCTTTTAGCAGAATCTTGGTATGTCGTAAACCACCTCACAGCGGGTAATAGTCTGGGCATCGTACTGATGGCCACAGCCATCCCACGTTTAGTATTAATGCCCTTTACAGGAATTCTGGCAGACCGCTACAAGAAAACATATATTATGTTCCTATCCGATATATTTCGGGGATTACTGTTAATTGTTATGGTGTTTTGTTTTCTATCGAATATCTTAAGCTTCTCCGTTGTTGTCACCTTTGCTATATTATTCGGGATTTTAGAAGCCTTCTATTGGCCGGCTTCATCCTCACTCATTCCTGCGATCGTCTCAGAGAATCATCTGGCTCAAGCTAACTCGCTATCTCAAATCATTCAGCAATTTTTCAGTTTGGCGGGGCCGTTAATTGGGGGGGTTATCCTTACCTATGGCTCTTATCATCATCTGTTTGGCAGTATTGCGGTAATTCTAATTTGTGGAGCGTTTTCTTCACTCTTTGTCAGTAAATACATGCGTAAAACCCAGCACTCCTCTTCTGAATCTTTACATCTTGTTAAGGAATGGAAGGAAGGAATCCATTTCATAAAAGAGGATGCGTTCATTAAAGCCATTATCATTGTCTTAATCGTCGCTGGTTTCTTTCTGACAGGCCCACTATCCATGGCTATTCCATTACTTGTAAATTCTGTCTTGCACGGAAGCGCATTAACACTGAGTTACCTAGAAATGTCTGTAACTGTAGGCATGATTGCCGGTGGAGTTCTTATTGCAGTGTCAAAGATTCAAAAACGAAGAGCACTGATCTCTCTTCTAAGTCTTGCTCTATGCGGACTTGCTATTTTATTATTAGGGATCAGCGTGCACTTTTTGCAAACCCTATTATTATTAGGCATAATCGGGTTCGTTATCTCTTTTAGTAATACTTTTTTTGTCACTTTGCTTCAGGAAAGAACCCCTCAGGATAAAATCGGGAGGGTTTTAAGTCTTGTTACTACAGCAACGACAGGACTCGTACCTTTATCACAAGCCCTGATTTCTATTTTTCTTAATAAAGGTCTGCAGATCTCTCAAATACTAATGTCCTTCGGAGTCATCGTATTCGTATTTTGTTTCATGATGATGTTCCTGTTTCGGCCGATTCGAAATGCATAATTTGTAGAAAGGAATTCTTCCCTTGTTGAAAAACGAAAAGATACTTTTAGTGGACGATGAAATAGGTATTCTGACTTTGTTGGAAGTAACCCTAAAAAAGGAGCGTTACACCCATATAAGTCGCTGTATAAACGCAAAACAAACGTTGGAAATGGTTCGGAAAAATAATTACGATTTAATCATACTGGATGTTATGCTGCCTGATATGAGTGGTTTTGAGCTATGTAATTTGGTAAGAAGCCACACCAATGCTCCGATTATATTTATCTCGGCAAGTTCGAGTGATTTCGATAAATTGACGGGGTTAAGTGTAGGCGGGGATGACTATATTACAAAACCATTCAATCCATTAGAGGTCGTAGCTCGGATTGAGGCTCTGTTCAGGAGACAAAAATTATACCAAACTCCGTCGTACGCTACACAGGAAAATCAGGAAGTCCAGGTAGGGCGGCTTACGCTTAAGCCGTCAGATGCCATGCTTATATTTGACGATCAAAAAATTGAATGTACGGCTAAGGAGTTGGATCTCCTTCGTTTCTTTTTAAGAAATCCGAACCGGATTTACTCCACTTCACAAATCTATGAACTGGTATGGGGAGGGGAACCTCATTACGGTGAGGAAAAGACAGTAGCCATGCATATTTCAAAAATAAGAAAAAAACTTGAAATCAATCCGAAATCACCCGAAATTATCATTAATCTAAAGGGGATTGGGTACAAGTTTATCCCCCCACAATGAAGGGATCGACTATGAAAGTTAAGCTTCGTTATAGCATTCACTTTATTTTGGGTTTTCTGGCTTGGATATTGAGCATGGCGTTCATGACCATCCTAACAACAGAAATGATTTTACCTGCTCTAGGAATCACAACCGATAACACGAACTATGATTTATTTGTATTACTCACCTTTGTGATTAATATCATGATGTGTAGCGTAGTTTTCAGTTGGTATTTCGGGGGCCCGTTATGGTTTATCATGTCATGGATTGATAATTTAACAAAAGGAAAATACGAAGCTCCGATTACTAGAAAGAATAAAGTATACACCCAGAAACAAAAGCTCAGACGGCCTTATCGTCTGTATAAAGAAGTCATTGATAATATACACATTCTATCGGATAGTCTCCAACAAGCAGAATTGGAACGGAAAAATATGGAGGAATCCAAGCGGGACTGGATTGCTGGAATATCACATGACCTCAAAACTCCGCTTACCTACATTACTGGCTACACTACTTTGCTGATGAATGATGAATATACTTGGAGTGCAGAAGAGCAACAATCCTTTTTACTTGAAGTTCATAATAAAAGTCTGCACCTAGAGAGGTTAATTCAGGATCTTAATCTCTCTTTACAAATTGAAAATGTAGCATTTCAGATCCCCATTCAGCTCAAAAGCGGAAACCTGATATCTTTCATAGAAAATCTAATTACTGATATACGCAATAACCCGAATTCTGCTGAGTATATGATAAGTTTTCACACGGAAGAAAAGGATATTATTACAAGATATGATGAACGCCTACTATATAGGGCTTTACAAAATCTATTAATGAACGCAGTAATTCATAATCCGGCGGGTACTAAGATCCAGCTAACATTAGCCTGTAAAAATAAATCCACGCTAGAGCTAATGATCGTTGACAACGGTGTAGGCATGGAGCCAGAAATGATCAAAAATGTATTCACAAAATATTATCGCGGTTCTACTACGCATGCACCCGAATTTGGTACCGGACTCGGCATGGCCATTGCAAAACAGCTCATTCTTGCACACAATGGATCGATCACCATGGATAGCCAGCTTTCAAAAGGTACTACAGTTTATATCACTTTACCCTATATCAATGAAACAAGCGCTGATTCCTAATCAGCGCTTGTCAGTATATTTTGTTCTTTATTAAGCTATTATTTAATCACAATGGTTCCAGAAGAAGTTTCAAGAGAAAGTACGGGACTTCCATCTGTTACCTTACCAATTTGAGCATGTAATTCTGTATCGGAGCCGGATGGATTAGAAGACGACTTCAAGGAAGACTCAATTTTACCAGAGTTCGTGACGGCATTAATACGTAGTGACGATGGAGCAGGATCAAGCTTTACCTCAATTTTCCCGCTATTGGTCCGGACACTGCTATCCTGTCCGATCTCTCCCTGATGAGAAATATTAATGCTACCGGTATCTGCACTTACCTCCATCCCGCCGTTAATCCCTACCAAATTAATATCGCCTGCCGACATATGAGTTACAATTTTTTCTCCTTCGAATCCATTAATATCAATAGAACCAGAATCTCCAGATACATTCAATTCTTTTGATTTACTATCTTTCCCCGTGATTTTTCCGGACTTTGTTGTTAAATTTACCTTCTCATAGAGCTGGTTAGGTAAAGCTACGTACACAGTAGTCGTTTTAGGATTAAATATGCTTGAAGATCCTGGGGCATTCACCTTAAGTGCCCCTCCCTCATCCACTGCTGTTAAGCCCTTATCCGTTGATCGAACTTCAATCTGTTCATTACTCGACTGGCTCAGCTCGATATTCTGACTGTCTGTTTGAACATAAATTTCCTTTATATTGTTACTACTGAACGTCTTCACTTCATTCTTTGCCTCAGAGTCTGAATTACAACCCGCCACAATCACTGCCAGCATACTGACACACAACAGGGTTACCCCTTTATTTCTCCAATTTCTCATGATATTCTCCTTTGGTAGGCTGATTCATTTTGGTATTCTTCCGAAAACCAGCCAATAATTTCCCTTCCTGAACAAGTTGTATCATAATCCCCACCACCAAAAGCACAAACGTCAACATAATATATAAAGTAGCGTATCCTGTTGGAACTCCCAAAAAGTTCAAATACGGAAGATCGTTTACTGGGCCCAGATACCACAACAGCATATACAATACCTCGAAAAGCTTTCTCGATCGGGTCACTGTCCCCAGCGTCAAAGCCAAAGTCGGAACGAAAATCATACCCACTATCCATGAGTAGATATACGTAAGTTCTCCTTCCAAGAAAAAGTGGATGAGAGCGCCCGAGGAGATGAGCAATGTCACTAAAATACCCGCGATCCAGACAGAGAAAAACTTATACAGACGTGGGCAACTGGATAACAATAGCTCATTCGTGGAATAATAAAACTCTCTGTTTCCCATCTGAGACCATATTGCAAGAGGCCACAGCATAAGAACAGGCAACCAACTTTTGATCTGATCTAATGGTACCAACAAACTCGCTACCATCGAACCCAACACCAGCAGATACCACCAGATAGACATTCCCTTGATCATAATGCGAAACTCTGCCCTAACTAAGCGGGACAAGCGTACTCTCTTATCTCTTTTCACAGGCGATAACTGATAAGATTTGCGTTCCTCCCGTTCTACCACTTTATTCTTCATGTCATGAGCAGGAAGCTTGACGGAAAAAGCTGTTTTGGCTGCTGCAAATCGATTAAACAGCTGAGAAGAAAGCAAAATGATAACCATTGCCGCGAGTACCCAAATCAAACGCGAAGTTAGCAAGTGACCATTCCAATCTACCCCACTCCACTCAAAAGTAGGAGTTCTCCCTTCAATAGGATAGTAACCGATGCTGCCTCCTATTTCGTTTGCTGAAATAAAGTCAAAATGAGCCGCTGCCTCCTTCGTCATTCCCGTTTGGATTGCACTTATTCCAAAAACATCCCACAGACTACTGGAGTTTGAAATAGACATCACACTAAAAAAAATCCAAATGACGAAAAACAATACATTCCCCACTGCACCCTTTAGCCCAGGAAAAACATCAAATAGAACTGTAAAGGCTGACAAAAGTAACAAAGAGGGAATACTTACAAATAGCAAAGGAAGCAAGTAAGCTGCAAGGTTAATGTGCAAATCCTCTCCCCGAAGCAACTGCATTCCCATAAAGGCTACTACTAGTATCAGCTCAATGATCATAAGCACGCAGAAATTGGATAACGCCCTGCTCGATATATACCGAAGATTACGAATGGGTGTGGACGCGATAATTTGACCCATTTTCAGGCGCTGATCCTCAGAAATTTTACTTCTTAGCATATAAAATCCAAACAGCCATAATAGCATGGTAGATAGCATCGCAACCATTGCCCCTAGCCAGTGTGAATTATAAATACCCCGTACACCCTTGATATAGAAAACCTCATATCCGTCCGACGCCGCAGGAATCAAGGCATATCCAAGGAACAAGGTGATCCCCATAATCAACAGGAACGTGTATCTTCTCATCTCTTGGATTATATTCCCTTTGAGTAAATACAAGTAGTTACTTCTCATGATGTCACTCCTAAAGCAGCTACGGAATACAAATAAGCATCTTCTAGTGAAGGCGGCAATGGTACTGCATTCTCGCCGGGGCGGACGTCCGAAACGATACGAACGTGCACACCATCGCGTCGATGAATTGCACTGCTGACTGTATATTTCGCCTGTACCTCCTGCAAGCTAGTTGAGGGAATTACATAATCCCACACCTTGTGATCGACCGTTTGAATAAATTGTTCCGGTGTAGTGTAGGTAATGAGGCGCCCCTCGGACATAACCGCAATGTTCGGGGCAATTGATTCGATATCCGTCACAATATGAGTCGATAAAATGACAATTCGATTTGAGGATTGAGAGGATAATAGATTTCTGAAATTTATCCGTTCCTCAGGGTCCAATCCAACGGTTGGTTCATCGACAATTAAAAGGGAAGGATCATTTAACAAGGATTGTGCAATCCCAACTCGCTGTTTCATCCCACCTGAAAATCCACCCAACAAGCGCTTTCGTGCATGGGAAAGATTGAGTGCTTCCAAAAGTTCATCAATCCGTTTCTTAGCCGACTTCATAGTCAAGCCTTTCATAGCTGCTATATATTCTAAAAATTCCACAGGGTTCATATTGGGATATACACCAAAGTCTTGGGGTAAGTACCCTAATTCACTCCTCAAGCCATCAGGATTCTTAGAGATGTCTATACTATTCCAACTCACAGTTCCCTGGCTTGGCTTCTCAATCGTAGCTAATATACGCATAAGTGTCGATTTGCCTGCTCCATTAGGACCAAGCAATCCCAATACTCCTGGTTTTAAATGTAGAGTCATATCTTTTAATGCTTGCTTAGAGCCATAGGTTTTAGTAACATGATCCATAGTTAATTCCATTCTAATACCCCCATTACACTCCAAAGTTTGATCAACCCTAGAAGACAGCTTCTCCCTCAGGCAACTCAAGCATACCGCACGTGTTTAAAAAAATAGTAAAATCCTAGATATATTTATATATTTTTTTGTATCCGTGTGGACTTACAGAATTATATTTACTTATAGCATTGCTATCTTTTAGGGCTTATCCTAAGGTGCTGCTCCATCTCCACAATTGCCCGTTCAAGCTGGGTCTGCGGTTGCTCAAGCATGTTGCCATGCCCGACAGCCAATAAAGACGGGTTGAAATTCGCGAGCTTTTTGGCGCTTTCCAGCGAAATTTCCTTGTTCCAGGTAGCCAGGGCGGGAAAAGGAAAAAGCGGCTTGAGCCTTCCCGACACCGCAACACCGCCTCGGGTCTGGAAGGCATCGCCTGCAATCAACGCCCGGGTACGGGTATCCAAAAATGCCATCGAGCCCGGCGTATGTCCCGGTGCGCTGATCGCCAACAGCGAACCGACGTCATCCCCATCCTCCAGTAAAATGTCAGGCTGGGTAAGGATATGCTTCGGTACGTCGCCCCGAATAGGAGTATCCGGTTCCCCTGTCTCCAACGATACATCGCCCTGTAGCAGCCGAGCATCCCGCCTTGAAATAAATAATTTCGCGTCCGGATACCTTGCCTTCAACCGATCCAATGCCCCCACATGATCCCCATGGGCATGGGTAAGGACAATTCGGATAATCGGCTGCCCGATCCGCGCAGCAGCCCGTTCAATACCATGGGTACTGTACGGCAATCCGGCATCTATCAGGGTGAGTCCCTCTTTCTCCTCCACCAAATAACAGTTCACCGGGAAGAACCGGGGCATAAACGTCAATTGATACACATGTTGTACCTGAACGATACGCATTTATCTCATCTCCTTGTTTTGATCAAAAACTAATTATATTAGTATTATAAATAATATAATTAGTTTTAATCAAATCTTTTCGCACATATTCATTCGAAATTTGTTTTTTTACATGGAGCTAAAGGAGAGGATTACAAAAAAAAGAAAAAAGCAGACCCGGAATCATACCTCTGGGTCTGCCTCTATCCATGTTATGCACATACCTTTCAATTCATCAGCCCTACCGGATTGCCTCAGCAATAGGCGTACTGCCTGACACCAAATCAATCGCACGGTGATACGTCTGCCGTTCATCCAGTACAGCTACTACCGTCGCGGCCACATCCTCACGGGGAATGGTATGGCTGGTGAGATCATCACCGGTAGCAACCTTGCCGGTACCAGTATCATCTGTCAGCCCACCCGGACGAAGGATGGTATAATCCAGATTGCTCGCTTCCAGCAGACGGTCTGCATAATACTTCGCCACATAATACGGCTTAATGGATTCGGGCCATTGCTCCCGATTCTCCGCATGTAGGGCGCTGACCATAATGAAGCGCTGGATACCCGCTTGCTCGGCGGCTTCCATCGCCTTGACTGCTCCATCAAGGTCGATGAGCAGCGTTTTATCCGCACCTGTTTCCCCACCGGAACCTGCCGTGAATACGATAGCATCGCTGCCTTTAATAGCTACTGCAATTTCGCCAACCGTCCCTTCAAGGTCAGCTATCACCGTTTCTGCTCCCAAACGTTCAAGCGCTTCGGCCTGATCCGGATTGCGGATCAACGCCTTTACGCGATGTGATTCATGTTGCCCCAGTAGGCGAATGAGATGTCTGCCTACTTTTCCATTTGCGCCAATCACCAGTACGTTCACTCATATCCCTCCTGAATTCGCAGTCTCATCTCCATTATTGTACAGCAGTATTTTACCCCTCGGGTAAAGGACGCAATCATGTGGGCTATATCAGGTTGAACTCAGGTTTTTTCTGAAAGCTTCGCATCTCGCTTCTGCTGCACGCGCAGACCTGCCAAAAAGGTGTCCATCATCACTTCAATGCTCCGATCCAATTCCACAGGTAAACCAAAGCCGCCCTTCTGTTCAAGCGAGGCAAATCCATGCAAAAAACTACGGAACCCCCTTGCTGCATGAATGCAATCCTCTTCCTTGAAGCCGTAGCCACTGGATAGGACGGAAATGACAAGCTCTGCCACGCGATCCGCAGCTCCCCTCAATTCAGTATCCTTGCGGTCGGTTGCATACAGCATCGCTTCATACAAACCGGGTCGCTCGCGAGCATACCGCATGTACGCTTTCCCCATAGCAGTCAGTGCATCATCGCCCGCTCTACCAACCGCCGCACTTGTCAAAGCTTCCTCCAACTGCTCGAGACTGTGTAATGCCAGTACTTGACGCAATCCGTTCAATCCGTCCACATGGTTGTACAAGGACGGAGGGCGAATGTGCAGCTTTTGCGCCAGTGTGGTGAGCGTAACCTCCCCCATCCCCCGTTCATTGGCCATGTCCTCAGCGGCCTGTAGGATATCTTGCAGCTTCACTCCATTTCTGGATGACATCATCATCTCTCCTTTCATCGAATTCGTATGTAAGGCAATTACGTATACATATATACACTAAACCCTATTTCTATTTTAACTAATCCTGTTAGTCTATACAAAGACAATGCCGTTTTGCAACAACTGCCATACACCGAGTCTTTTAGAAGAAGAGCATGGCGGCCATTACTGATATAATAAACGAAATAAGATCATAGAGCGGGTCCGATACCTTTCTCTATCCCCTACAAAGGAGCTAGCTATATCTATGGAATCCAAGCCACTTCCAGCCATTGAATTCAATCACATCACCAAATATTTCACCGGGTCAGGACAGCAACGTGCTGTCCTGAACGGAATTACGGCAAAACTTTCTCCCGGCAAAATCACCACGCTGGTCGGCCCGTCCGGGTCTGGTAAAAGCACGTTGCTTTCACTGTGCAATCTCTTACTGACAGCGGATAAAGGGGAAATCAGCGTCCTCGGCAAGCCTATATCCGAGTGGGAGATCCCTGAACTGAGACGGAAAGTAGCATTGGTTTTTCAGGATGCCCCCATGCTTCAGGGAACTGTCCTGTACAATCTCCAAACCGTAGAACGACTGCACGGTACGGTACTGGATGATCCGGCTGGCCTGTTGGAACGCGTAGGACTCACCCGCGACCTACTGGAACAGAAGGCGCAGGAGCTATCCGGTGGTCAAAGGCAGCGCTTGGCCTTGGCCCGGACGCTCGCAAACCGCCCGGATATTTTACTGCTGGATGAGATTACTTCCGCACTGGACCCCGCCTCGGTCAAAGAAGTTGAGGAACTGCTGCTTCAAATGAACAAAGAAGAGGGAACGACGATGATCTGGATTACGCATCATATGGAACAAGCCCGCAGGGTAGGCCACGAAACATGGCTGATGATCGACGGAAGATTGGTAGAGCAAGCGGATACCGAGACCTTTTTCCATGCACCTCAGCAAAGTGAAACCCGGAAGTTTATAGCAGGAGAATGGATATGACGATTGTTGCCCTGATTCTTTCACTCGGTTTTGTATTTATTGCCATCGTCATGTCCAAATCCTTCAAACTGGGTCTGGACCGGGACATGATCATCGCCACGATCAGAGCATCGGTTCAACTGCTGGCCATCGGATATGTATTACATTTGATTTTCGGAATGCAGAGCTACGGATTTATCGCATTGTTCATTCTGCTCATGATCACCGTAGCCTCCCAAAATGTTGCACGCAAAGGACGATTTATTCCCGGCCTCATGTGGAAAACATTTTTGACGCTGCTATGTGTGGAAATCGTTACCCAGGCATTCCTGATTGGCTTGCATATCATTCCGGCGACAGCGAGATATATGATTCCGATTAGCGGCATGATCATTGGCAGCTCCATGATTTTGTCCAGCCTGCTGGTGTCCCGGCTCAAGTCGGAAGTCCTGCTGCGCAAACCTGAAATCATGCTCATTCTGGCGCTAGGGGGCACACCGAGACAAGCCATCTTCCCTATACTCAAGGATTGCATACGTTCCAGTATGATTCCAACCATTGAGGGACAGAAAACGCTGGGGCTTGTCCAGCTTCCCGGCATGATGACCGGACAAATCATTGCAGGCGCCAATCCGATTGCCGCCGTCCGTTTGCAACTGCTGATCGTATTTACCACCATGACCTCTGCCATTTTGACCAGCGTACTACTCAGCCTGTTCATTTATCCAACATTATTTACCCGTCAGCAACAACTACGCACAGAGTCCTGGGAACGCGGATAGAAGGGAATATACCCAGTTATTTACCATTTCGCAAAATAAAATGGACATGTTTAATTTCTGACACGAAGGTTAATAGATACACGAACACGCTTTACTAAAATTCGATGAGGAGTGATTGAACATGGCTAGCAACAACCAAAATGGCAAAATGAGTCGCGAAGAGGCAGGACGTTTAGGTGGAGAAGCTACTGCTAAAAATCACGACAAAGAATTTTATCAGGAGATTGGCGAAAAAGGTGGCGAAGCCACTTCTAGAAATCATGGCAAGGACTTCTATCAGGAAATTGGACGCAAGGGCGGTGAGGCCCGTGGCAATTCAGACCAAAGTGACAGCGACGGGAAAATGAGCAGGGAAGAAGCAGGCCGCAAAGGTGGCGAAGCCCGCGCCCGTCAGCGTAGAGATAACTAACAATAGGGATATGTCGTCGGTGCAATTGCAATGTAGAGGCACAGGCTGCGTATAGACACGAAGTATAGTGGACGTTTATTTTATAAAAGCCTATCTGCCGTTGTTCAGGCAGGTAGGCTTTTTGTGCGAAAGTTACTTTCATCATCCAATCATACGTCATACAATATACATATACAGGTTAAATAACCAATCATACATATTTCATTACAAATGAAATAATGGATTAGTCAGATTCTTTTCTCATGTCATCCTACTTATTGCATGGATTATGGGAGGTTTGCGCGAATGTTGATTACAAAGAATAAAACGGCTGCAGCTATTTTAAGAATTATATTTTTTTCACTGATTTTCAGCTGGATTTATTATTATTCAGGTTATCACTCGGCAGAAATCGCTAAATTACCTGGTTTTTTTCACCCGCCCTTCAATTATTTAAAAAATAATGGAGACGTTATGAGACTGGTGGAGGACAAGGCTTGGAACTTTGACCCTGCCAGCATGGGGTATGAATGGGACGAGGAAACGAAGCAGGATTATCAGCGACATTTCCCGGAGGGATACGGCTACTCAGTGTTACGCCCAGTGAAAAAAGTGTAAAGAAAAAGAATCCCAAGAAGCCGCTACGGCCAGATGCTGTTAATTGTCTTGCGGCTTCTCTTTTAGAATGTAATGGGCAAATGTGAGTACCCTGTTAATAAGTTGTTACAATATTGGTTTGGAGGTATAGGCAATGAAATCATTTCGTTTTTGGCTAGTCCTAATCTCATGTCTAGTTATTACTGTAAATATTACGGGGCACGACGACTATAATATACTATTGGCTATTATTAGCCCGTTGGTTTGGATGTATGAATCATTTCGATTTGTGCGAGAAGCAGATATTCCAATAGCCGTTGTATACCTAACTACACTAGGTTTCTGGTATCTTATTGGATACATTTTAGACCGTTTGATTAGAAATTCGAAAAATTAAAATTATCCTCTAAACTATCGTCTACCTTCTCAGGCTCATACTCGACCGTTTTATAGTCAGGTGATGAAGGAATCATATTGACCACAACATTCCTCATTTGTAGCTTGTACTTTCCTTCTTCAAAAGCAAGAATATGCTTAATGGGAGGTAACTCCATATCCTCATACTTCGTTATCGACGAAACAACAATTTTGGAAGGGTCAGAATCATCCACAGACACGATACGATAATCAATCGGTGTTCCCTGGGCTTTTACAAAATTAAGCCGTGCCCGCTCTGTTTTAAAACGATAATCATCAGACAGTGAAAGCATCTTATCGTAATCACGGCTCATAGAAGCGTTCATATATTCTGAAAATGTCGAGACAGCAGCCTCTTTGGGCTTATCGGGAAGTTTATAAGGTTCCTTATCCCCTCCAAAACCTGTAGCGATTACAGTCAAAATCCCCCCTAAGACAACCAAGCAAGCCAATTTCTTACGTAGTGCAATCTTCAATGAACACAACCTCCTTTGTTGTAAATTTTACCATCTATTTTCAGCGTATCACAAGGGCGTGTATCTCCACTTAAAAAGCTACTGTAAAGCGCAGCATAACTTCATGTAAAATCCTGTCCATTTAAATCCAAGGCTATCCTTATAATATAATTTTATTTTAACGTGAAATATTACTGAATACCTTTGTTACCTTATGTAATGTCGTCTTCTCATCCTGTAAACTAAGTTCCATCAAGCGATAACCGCTGGATCATAGAGAGGATGAGGTATTTATGGGTTTGGATAATAGAGTTTTTGCGATACAAGCTGGTCTGGACGGACGTGTAAATGCAGTTATAGATCAAACCCTTGCCGAGAAGCGCCTGGTCGGCGCAGTCGTCATGATATATATGGACGGTTCACCCGTGTATGTCCGAGCGGCGGGACTGGCTGATCGAGAAGAACAACGTCCTATGCACGAGGATGCTTTATTTCGGCTTTCTTCTGTGTCCAAGCCGATTGTATCTACAGCGGCTTTGGTTTTGGCAGCCCAAGGATTGATTAAGCTCGATGAATCTATTGAACGCTGGTTGCCGGACTTCCGCCCCCGATTGATCAGCGGCGAACAGCCATCCATTACGGTACGCCAATTGCTGACACATACTGCCGGGTTGACCTATGGCTTTTTAGAGGAGGAAGGCGGCGGCCCCTATCATCGTGCAGGCGTATCAGATGGCATGGATTTTTCAAATCTTACGCTTAAAGAGAACTTGCAACGTTTGGCTTCCGTACCTCTGTTATATACACCGGGTAAAGCATGGGGCTATTCAATTGCCACAGATGTACTCGGTGCTATCATTAGCCGTGTATGTGGCACAACCCTTGATGCGGCTGTTAAAAAGCTCGTTACAGAACCTCTCGGTATGCACGATACCAGTTTCGCGGTCGCTGATGCCGGACGGCTTGCCGCTCCTTATGTCAACGATATATCAGAACCCCGGCGGATGCGTGAGCTTGAGATTGCACAGGTCTTTGAAGGCACGGCGGGACTTCGTTTTCAGCCTGCACGAGCCTTTGATCCCACGGCTTTCCATTCTGGTGGCTCCGGTATGATCGGCAGCGCAAAAGACTTCATGCGGCTGCTGGAAACACTGCGAAACGGCGGCAATCCGTTATTGCCAGAGGAATGGGTCCGTGAAATGGGCACCATCCAGACCGGGAACCTCCCCTTGGAAGGCTGGCCGGGACGGGGCTTTGGACTGGGGTTCACCGTACTCCAAAATCCCGACGAAAGCGAAACAGCAGAATCACCCGGCACATGGCGCCTCGGAGGAGCTTACGGTCATTCGTGGTTCGTTGATCCCGCACTAAGACTCAGCGTTGTCGCCTTTACCAATACAGCATTTGAAGGGATGTCAGGTCCGTTTACAACCGAGCTTTGCCAAGCCATTTACGGCAGCTCAAAAGTCTAATAAAGCGGGAGTTATATGTTTATGCTCTACAGGCGAGGACAGGACGATTAACGTGGTAGAGTGCCCGTGCTTTCCACACTCATCCCCGAACTGCTCCAGCTTGAGCATAGACTCAGCCATGACTTTCAGTAAGTAATTTTGCTCGCCGCTGATTCGATGGCACTCAATGACTTCAGGCGCAGATTGGCAAAACTCAACAAATGAGTTGCATTGATTCGTGTGCACGAGCACGTGAGCCATGATCGGCTTTCCGACTTTCTCATGTGAAACCATGGTACGATACCCAGTGATAATGCCCTTATCCTCCATGCGCCGTACTCTTTCCGTTACGGCAGGCTGGGAAAGTCCAACTTCCTTACCCAGCTCAGTCATGGAGATACGTGCCTGGTTTTGTAGACATAGCAAAATTTTATGATCTACTTGATCCATAGATAACCCTCCCCTTAAAAACAAGGTCATATTGCATATATGCTTTAATTTTTATAATCCATTCGGATAATGACTTAAAATTTCACCCCACATTCGAATATTATCATGCAAAATCATGACCGTAAAGAGAGCCGCTATGGAGAAGGACCTGATACCCTATAGCAAAACCAAAATCGGCTAACACATTGTATACGTGTTAGCCGGTTTTGGTTTAAAAAATAGTTTTCCTACCTGTTGGTTGTATGTGGCTTAGATCAGCGTATAACCACCATCCAGGAAAAGCACGCTTCCGGTGAAAACTTGTTCGTTAGGATGGGCTTTCCTGCACTGTGCTTTTACGATAGGATGTCGGCGACTGACCGGACCAACGTTTAAACTGTCTGCTAAAATGCGCAATATCCCCATAACCCAGCATATCGGCAATTTGCTGCACCGACCATTGTGGATCAGCTAACAGCAACTTGGCCTCATGCAACACAAGCCCAGATAGATACACACGGGGAGATACGCCGAAAACACTACGAAATACACGATTACAATGCGACACGCTGATACCCAGCTCGGATGAAATGCCCTCGATCCCGTCCTGTTTTTCCACCGAGCCGGCTTGTCCATAAGGCTGATTCACTCTGGCCTGAAGACGGCTGGCAATCTGATGGGCAAGCTCTGCCTGCACATATCCGCGCCCCGGCAGATGAGCGGCTTCGCTGGATACGGCCTCCCACAACGTGGCGAACAGTTCAAACACAGCAGATTGAATCCGCATACGCTTTGCCACCGAATCACCACCTATTCCCACGTCTTCTGGCGTAGAAAGATCGAGTAACTTGCCCAGCGCTGGCCCCAACTGCCCCGCCACTGTGCCTTCAGCCGGAAACAGCACTTGCTCCAGACGGCTCAGTAACGAAAGAAACAATTTATCATCAATGTCGAAATGCATGCAAAAATACGTAAATCCCTCTCCGTCACTATGGCTGGAGTGGACAATTCCTGGGCGCAGAAGCACCAGATCACCCTGTCGCTGGATATAGCTGCGACCATCCACAACCATAATCTGCTCCCCCGCAAGCACGATGTTAATTTCATATTGAGGATGCTCGTGTGGCGGATAGCTCCAGTCTCCTCCGACACTTCGCGTATGGATGGCAAACAGATTGACCGTAGTCCGCACATCGGGAAAAAAGAATTCCTCTCCTGCAGCCGTAAGGTCTGGATGATGAGGACGCTTCGGTAAACGTGGTGACGACATGTTTTCCCTCCTAGCTTACATCGATTTACTCCAGTATATCGTTTTCAGCGCGATTTGGATAAATAGTTGAGCGATTTGACAATGGTTCCTCGGCACATGACATGCTAGGCTCTAAGTGAAGTTAGTCAAAGTTAAACTTTATTCTGAAAGGGGTTTCACTATA
Source organism: Paenibacillus sp. TY11 (assembly GCF_059772165.1). Classification (NCBI taxonomy): domain Bacteria; kingdom Bacillati; phylum Bacillota; class Bacilli; order Caryophanales; family Paenibacillaceae; genus Paenibacillus; species Paenibacillus sp. TY11. Next base: position 205,384 of record NZ_JCBAIQ010000001.1, read on the forward strand.
TGTCGAAAAATATATTTTATAACACGCAGCATGCACCCATCGGTTCCTTCTCCAGCTTTACGCTTGGGTTTAAGGGCAATCGCGGTGGACTCGGTTTGGAGCTGGGCAAGCCTGCCGATGAAAATGTATATATCGGGCTGCAATCCAGAGATGGCGGAGCATACGAGGCGCTTCCCTTTTTTGCATCCACACAGGACGAAAGTACCCGCTACGACGTGGAGAAAAAGGATAAACGAATGGAGCCGCAACTCATTGCCTTTGCCGATTCAGACATTATCCGTGAGCTAAAAGCAGGAACGGATACATGGCAGGCCGGCGATTTGACATTCCGGCTGTATTCCCCTGTTCGCCCGGTGCCCGAGCCGGGGACAGCGGGTATAGATGAGCTGCGGTCAGCATTGGTTCCGGCGGTATTTGCCGAGCTGACGGTGGATAACACGCAGGGTACCGCTGCACGGAGAGCTTTTTTCGGCTATCAGGGCAGTGATCCGTACAGCGGCATGCGCATTCTGGGAGAGGACCCGCGCAGGGAAGCTACGGATTCTGCCCACTCGGAAAAACTCACGGGCATCGGCCAAGGGCGCAGCACTGCAATTGTGACCAACAGCGGCGGGGTCGTGCCTGCCCGTGGATTCACCGTGGAAAAGCTGCTCGGCGAGGCGATTGTCGAAAACTTATCCTTTGGTCTGGGTGGAACGGCTGCACTCCTCATGGACGTTCCCGCAGGCGAAAAGCGCACGTATTCCTTCGCCATCTGCTTCTATCGCGGCGGTGTCGTGACGACAGGCATCGACGCGACGTATTACTACACCCGGCTGTTCAAGGATATTGAAGAGGTGGCGGGCTATGCTTTGGAGCATTTTACAGACCTGACGGCATCCTGTCTCCAGGCCAATCACTGGATCGAGTCGGCAAGCTTGAACGAGGATCAGGAATTTATGCTCTCACAGGCGATTCACAGCTACTACGGCAGCACCCAGTTACTCAGTCAGCAATCGGATGGAGAACCCATCTGGATCGTGAACGAAGGCGAATATCGGATGATGAATACGCTTGATTTGACGGCGGATCAGCTCTACTATGAATTGATTTTGAACCCGTGGACGGTACGTAACGAGCTGGAGTGGTTTGTCCAACGGTACAGCTACCGGGATGAGGTACGGTTTCCGGCAGGCGAACAGACTTATCCGGGCGGCATCACGTTTACGCATGATATGGGCGTGGCGAATGTGTTTTCCCGGCAGGGGTATTCTGCGTATGAGCTGGCAGGGATTGACGACTGCTTCTCTTACATGAGCCACGAAGAGCTAGTGAACTGGCTATGCTGCGCCACGGTATATATCGAACAGACGAGGGATCGGCCGTTTATAACACGTATGCTGCCCGTTTTGTGTGAATGCTTTGATAGCATGTTACAGCGGGATCATCCAGATCCGGCACACCGAAACGGCTTAATGGGCTTGGATAGCTCAAGAACCCGAGGAGGCGCGGAAATCACGACCTACGATAGTCTGGACATCTCCTTGGGTCAGTCCCGCAACAACATTTATTTGGGCAGCAAATGCTGGGCGGTGTATATTGCGCTGGAGAAAGTGTTTGCCTCGGAAGGACTCGACTCGCTTTCACGGGAAGCTGGCTTACAGGCAGACAAATGTGCAGCAGCGATCACAGCGCAAATGACAGATAAGGGCTATATTCCTGCTGTCATTCAGGAGGGCAATGATTCACAGATTATCCCTGCCATCGAGGGTCTGATCTTCCCCTACTTTACAGGATGTGAGGAGGCACTTAAGCTCGATGGGCGATTTGGCGGGTATATGCAAGCGTTGCGACGTCATTTGGAAACCGTACTGGTACCAGGTGTCTGCCTGTTCGATAACGGGGGTTGGAAGCTGTCTTCCACCAGTAACAACTCCTGGCTGAGTAAAATCTACCTGTCGCAGTTCATTGCCCGTGAGCTGCTAGAGCTGCCTTGGGAGGAAGCTGGGCAGGCTGCAGACGCAGCCCATGTCTCATGGCTTCTTCACCCTGAAGAATCCTATTGGTGCTGGAGCGACCAAATGCTCTCCGGTATTGCCCACGGTAGCAAATACTACCCCCGCGGAGTTACCGCTATTTTGTGGCTATATGAAGGCAAGGGCAACCGTCTGACTCTCCCTCAGCATATGAGTCAGGACCAGGAGCAGCATGCCTGAGACTAATCTTCACCTGCCCAAAAGGAGGCTGGAATATGAGCAAGCGTATGGATATGCCAAAAGAGAGCGGCTATGCGGCTTGGCTGCATTACACCCGCAATAGTAAGGTAGAAAAGCTGCCCGCTTGGTGCAGGGTCATCGTGGTCCATGAGACAGATGAAGTGCTTCAATCGGCTGCGAGTGAGCTTCAGCACGGATTGACCTCCATGTTTGGACAGCAGCCGAAGATCAGCGCCGTTCCTGTGAATGCGCCATTCATTGCACTGGGTACGTTCCCAGCGCATCCTTTGGTAGCAGAACGATTTAGCGCAGAGGAACAGGCAGAAGTGAGCGCAGAAGGCTACCGAATTCGCGGGATAGAGATGCCGGATCCGGCATATTCAGCTTCACACGGTAACGATGAGTTCAAAGGACAGTACGTTACAGTCGCGGGGCAAACCTCCAAAGGCGTATTGTACGGAGTCTTTCATCTGCTGCGCTACCTGCAGGGAGGACTAGTCGGCAAGCTGAAGCCCACCACCGAAGAATCATTGCACGCTCCCATTCTAGACCTTTTGTCCAATCCAGCTAATCCCATCCGCATGATCAACCACTGGGATAACATGGATGGTAGCGTTGAACGCGGATATGCGGGCGCATCTATTTTCTACAACAATAATGCCTTTACTACAAATAGGGATCGCCTTCGAGACTATGCTCGTCTACTCGCTTCTGTGGGCATTCAAGCGCTATCTATTAACAATGTGAATGTCCATCACGTAGAAACCGAGCTGATTACAGATAAATTCCTACCGGATGTGGCCAAAGTGGCTACGGTGTTTCGCGCCTATGGCATCCAGATCTACTTGAGCATTAACTATGCCAGCCCTATTCGGCTCGGCGGATTAACTACAGCCGATCCCCTGGATCCTGCTGTAGCTGAATGGTGGCAGGCCAAAGCCCAGGAAGTTTACGCCGCCGTTCCCGATCTGGGCGGCTTCGTGGTCAAGGCCGATTCCGAAAATCGGCCCGGCCCGTTCAGCTACGGGCGCCATCACGCCGATGGAGCCAATATGCTGGCTGATGCGTTGCAGCCCTATGGCGGGCGTGTGATTTGGCGCTGCTTTGTCTACGACTGCAAGCAGGACTGGCGTGATCGCAAAACGGATCGGGCTCGCGCGGCCTTTGACCATTTTAAACCGCTAGATGGGTTGTTTCGGGAAAATGTCATTTTACAGATCAAAAATGGTCCCATGGATTTTCAGGTGCGGGAGCCTGTCTCCCCCCTGTTCGGCGCGCTGGAAGCCACTCAGGTACTGCTGGAATTTCAAATTGCGCAAGAGTACACCGGGCAACAGAAGCATCTATGTTACCTTGTTCCGCAATGGAAGGAGGTTCTGGATTTTGACACCTACGCACAGGGAAAAGGCTCCACCATCAAGCGCATCGTGAGTGGCGCTCTGCATTCTCCCAAGCACACCAACTATGGAATCGCCGCTGTATCCAATATTGGTGCAGACACGAATTGGACCGGACATTTGCTCGCCCAGTCCAACCTTTACGGCTATGGTCGGTTGGCATGGGACCCGGAGCTGTCCGCAGACGAAATCGCAGATGAGTGGGTTCGGCAGACGTTTGGCGGACAAGTGAACGGTGACAGTAGTACAGATTTAATTTCTACCATTAAGCAAATGCTGCTCGATTCATGGAATATCTACGAGTCCTACACCGCCCCTCTCGGGGTCGGCTGGATGGTCAGTCCCGGTCACCACTATGGGCCGGATGTAGACGGCTACGAATATTCGATGTGGGGCACCTACCATTTTGCTGATTGCCAGGGGATCGGGGTAGATCGCACGACCGCAACCGGAACGGGCTATGCAGGACAATATTTTTCTCCCAATGCCGATATCTACGAATCTACGGACACCTGCCCGGATGAGCTGCTCTTATTCTTTCACCATGTTCCTTATACGCACACGCTCCACTCCGGCCGAACGGTCATACAGCATATTTATGATACCCACTTTGAAGGTGCGGAACGTGCGGCCCATCTCCGAGACACATGGGTTAGTCTACGAGGGCAACTGAATGATGCCAAGTATGAACAGGTGCTGGAGCGGCTGGAGCATCAGGCAAAGCATGCCAAAGAATGGCGGGATCGGATCAATACGTATTTCTACCGTAAAAGCGGCATTGCCGACCAGAAGGATCGCCCTATTTATTAAGCAAGCTGCCTCGGCAATACTTTCATACAGACTGGAACAAGGCTTCTATACGCTTAGGTTCGCTTTCCCCTATGCTGGCATTGGCTATCCGCACATCACTAAAAGGCATGCGTCTTACTCAGACCTATGCCTTATTTTTTTGCCTGGACTCTTTTAAGCACACGGTTGCTAACGCAAAATGTCATATTTCTCCACCCCGAGTGTGCAATAAATTCTTCTTTTTTATGCAACCGCTTGCTTTATACTATTTTTGTAGACGTTTACAATATGTTGTCGAAATAGACTATGCTTTGGGGAGGATGATCGGTTTGACCTTGTATCGAAGTCTATGGAACAAAGGGTGCCTGATTCTGCTAAGCCTTGTGCTGTCTCTGACCGCCTTCATTGGCTCACCCTCCAATACGGCGAGCGCCGCGGTTGCTGATGATTTTCAGGCTTCCGTCATGGGGCCGCTGGCGAAAATCAGTGACTGGAGTGCCTTCAAAAAGCAACTGCAAACGCTGAAAAGTAACGGCGTGTATGCCATCACTACCGATGTCTGGTGGGGCTATGTCGAGAGCGCAGGAGATAACCAGTTCGATTGGAGCTACTACAAGACCTATGCAGATGCTGTGAAAGAAGTGGGACTGAAGTGGGTTCCCATCATTTCTACGCACAAGTGCGGCGGAAATGTGGGTGATGACTGCAACATCCCGCTTCCAAGCTGGCTGGGGAGCAAGGGCAGTGCAGATGAAATGCAGTTCAAGGACGAAAGCGGTTATGCCAATAACGAAGCCCTCTCTCCATTATGGAGCGGGACTGGTAAACAATATGACGAGCTGTATGCCTCATTTGCTCAAACCTTTGCTAGCTACAAAAGCATCATTCCCAAAATTTATTTAAGCGGTGGGCCCTCTGGAGAATTGCGATATCCTTCATACTATCCGGCAGCGGGATGGAGTTATCCTGCACGGGGCAAATTCCAAGCCTACACTGAAACAGCCAAAAGTGCGTTCCGCACGGCCATGAATGAAAAGTATGGATCGTTGGACAAGATTAATGCGGCTTGGGGGACCAAGCTAAGCAGCCTTAACCAAATCAATCCGCCGAGCGACGGGGATGGATTTTATACGAACGGCGGGTATAATTCCACCTATGGGAAGGACTTCCTGTCGTGGTACCAAAGCGTGCTTGAAAACCATCTGGGCGTCATCGGAGCAGCCGCTCACAAAAACTTCGATTCCGTGTTCGGTGTCCGTATCGGAGCCAAGATTTCCGGTCTGCACTGGCAAATGAACAATCCTGCCATGCCTCACAGCACAGAGCATGCAGGTGGATATTATGATTACAACCGTCTCATTGAGAAATTCAAGGATGCCGATCTGGATTTGACCTTTACTGCACTGGAGATGAACGACAGTGGCACAGCACCGAATTATTCGTTGCCGTCCACCTTGGTTGATACCGTCTCCTCCATCGCTAATGCCAAGGGTGTTCGCCTCAATGGTGAAAATGCGCTCCCGACGGGCGGCAGCGGCTTCCAAAAGATTGAGGAAAAAATCACAAAGTTCGGTTATCACGGCTTTACGCTATTACGCATCAACAATCTCGTCAACAGCGACGGCTCGCCAACTGGTGAAATGAATGGATTCAAACAGTATATTATCAGCAAGGCCAAGCCTGGCGATAACGGCGGTGGTACAGGCAACAAAGTAACCGTATACTACAAAAAAGGCTTCAACTCGCCTTACATTCACTACCGCCCGGCTGGCGGAAGCTGGACTGCTGCGCCTGGCGTGAAAATGCAGGATGCCGAGATTAGCGGCTATGCCAAAATTACGGTCGATATCGGCTCTGCTTCCCAATTAGAGGCTGCCTTTAATGATGGCAACAACAACTGGGACAGCAATTACACCAAAAACTACTCCTTCAGCACAGGTACTTCTACTTACACGCCAGGCAGTAGCGGCAATGCGGGAACGATCACATCAGGCGCTCCATCGGGTACGATTCCCGGGGATGGCGGCGGTACAACTAACAAGGTAACGGTATACTACAAAAAAGGCTTTAACTCGCCTTACATTCACTATCGCCCTGCCGGCGGAAGCTGGACTGCTGCGCCTGGTGTGAAAATGCAGGATGCCGAAATTAGCGGCTATGCCAAAATTACCGTCGATATCGGTTCTGCCGCCCAATTGGAAGCCGCTTTTAACGACGGCAATAACAGCTGGGACAGCAACAACACGAAAAACTACCTTTTCAGCACGGGAATTTCTACCTACACACCCGGCTCTAACGGAGCCGCAGGAACTATTCGAACGGGGGCACCTTCGGGGAGCATCCTCAGCGTAGGGACTTCCACCTACACAACCAACCTCAACGAAATTGCAGGACCTATCCAAACAGTGGAACTTTCGGGTGCATCCTTAAATGTAGGCACTTCTACATACGTACCCAACTCTAACGGGGTTGAAGTAACTATTCAAACGGAGGCGCCTTCGGGCGCCTTCACTCCTATAGATCTGAATACCCTCTCCAAGCCCACTCCCCTCAACACAGACTGGAGCAAACAGAGCATTTATTTTATCATGACAGACCGATTTAGCAACGGAGATCCATCCAACGATAATTACGGTGGTTTCAATTCCAACAACAGCGATCAGCGCAAGTGGCATGGTGGCGATTTTCAAGGTATTATCAACCAACTCGACTACATTAAAAATATGGGGTTTACCGCCATCTGGATTACTCCGGTAACGATGCAAAAGAGCGAATTCGCTTATCACGGCTATCATACGTATGATTTTTATGCGGTAGACGGGCATCTCGGTACAATGGACAAGTTCAAAGAGCTGGTTGGTAAGGCGCACGACAAAAATATCGCTGTTATGCTGGACGTAGTTGTCAATCACACCGGCGACTTTCAGCCAGGAAACGGCCTCGCCAAGGCCCCTTTTGACAAGGCAGACTGGTATCATCACAATGGTGACATCACAGGTGCAGATTACAACTCAAACAATCAGTGGAAAATCGAAAATGGTGACGTTGCCGGATTGGACGACCTGAATCAGGACAACCCAGATACAGCGAATGAACTCAAAAACTGGATCAAATGGCTGCTGAACGAGTCGGGCATCGACGGACTGCGAGTGGACACCGCCAAGCATGTACCGAAAGGCTTTTTGAAGGATTTTGACCAGGCCGCCAATACCTTCACCCTCGGTGAAATTTACAGTGGCGATCCTGCTTATGTGGGTGATTACACCCGGTATCTCGATGCCGCACTGGATTTTCCGATGTATTATACAATCAAGGATGTGTTCGGACACGATCAATCTATGAGGAAAATCAAGGAACGCTACTCAGATGATCGTCACTATCGCGATGCCCAGACCAACGGCGTATTTATCGACAATCATGATGTAAAACGTTTCCTGAATGACGCCTCTGGCAAGCCGGGTGCTAACTATGACAAATGGCCTCAGCTCAAGGCCGCCTTGGGCTTTACTTTGACCTCACGCGGTATTCCTATCATCTATCAAGGCACCGAGCAAGGCTTTAGCGGCGGAGATGATCCCGCCAACCGGGAAAATGTCGTGTTCAACGCCAACCATGAGCTGTACCAGTACATTGCTAAGCTGAACCGTGTGCGCAACAGCCACCCTGCTCTGCAGACCGGCAGCCAAAAGGAAAAATGGGTGGACGACTCCTTTTACAGCTTCCAGCGATCTAAAAACGGTGACGAGGCCATCGTACTCATCAACAACTCGTGGAACAGTCAAACCCGCACGATTGGCAACTTTGACAACCTGTCCAACGGCACCCGTCTAACCAACCAGTTAAGCAACGACTCCATTCAGATCAACAACGGTTCGATCACCGTGACTCTCGCTCCAAAGGAAGTTAAAGTTTTCACCAAATGAGTTACATCGATTATTCAATTGTGCTAAAATAAATGATAGAAGGATATACTAAAAAAGAGCAAGGATGCTGGTAACATCCCTACTCTTGGCAACAGCCGCTTTGAAGAGCGGTCGGCTGTTCAAAGGTGATCCACAGAAATAGACCGTTTCCCCCTTGAGCAGGGCGGTCTATTTCTTTTTGTTTTGGTTCAACGCAATAACAATTGTAACGATTAATCCAATCAACGCTACTAATAGCGTGCCGAACATCATCATTAATGTTAGAGCATCCTTAACCTCCACAGGCATCACCTCCCTTCCGGGAGACTTAGCCGACCGCCACCTAAGCCATTCTGTTGTTACTGGAATTATAGCACGTAAATCCGTCCTTTAGCGACAACATTTTACAGCTTCATTCAACCAACCTTGTGCGGACTATCATCCTTATTTTTCTGCTTGCACATTCTACTTTTTCTCTATATGAGTATAACTTCTCAACGCCAAAAAAAGCCCCAGCACAAAAATGAAGCAAATACTGATGATCCCTCCAGGAACATTCGTGGATGTTCTGCCCAGTGTTCCATGCGGAGAAAACAATACCGGTACTGTCCATGGATAAAAGGTATTCCCTGGTGTATTTACCAAAACAAAATTTAAACACATGACCGTACACATTCCTATAATGGCGGGCACAAATTTTTTCCAACGGATGGCGAAGAACGTGATGATCGGGATGAGCATAGCGTGCATAAGAATCATTTTAGCGAATATCCCAAGCTGATAAAACACGACTTCAAAAGTTAGCGGTCTGGTCGAAATAAATGTACCCAATACTGCAGTTATCACAAATGCCAACAACAGGCTAACAGCGATGTACATATAAATTATGAAAAGCTTACTGAAGTAAATCCGAGTTCGGCGAACCGGGTTTGTAAACAGTGCAATATGAGTGTTCTCCTGGTATTCTCTCGCATAGATATAGCAGGTCAAAATGTAGTAGCTCATATACCCAGTTATTAAATTAATGGAGGATACCAAATCCATAAAGTATTCATTCCACCCGTCACGATCCAAGGAAAGCTTGGGATTCACAGCGTAAGTATAAAAATTCAAAATTACAGTTACTATTAAAATAAAAACACTTAGAAAAAGAATTTTAGTTCCTTTCAGCTTCAAACACTCTGCTTTAAACAGGTCAAGCATAGTAACCCTCCCTTCAAAAACTCTCCATTTAGTCTTTCCTTTGATATGTCCATATGGATAAAAACAATCCCACAACAAAGGTAATGGATAAGCTGAACCATGCTATTGAAACATTGGTAGGTATAGTCGCATTTCTTTCATTAGGAGATAAGAGATAGGGCACAATCCAAGGGTACCATTCACTTTTGTATATAAAATTTAAAAATATAGCAGTACAAACTACGAGTACAACCACCATAAGACTTTTCCAACGTATAGCAAAAAAAGAGGCGATCGGGATTAACATCGCATGCATCACACACATTTTAGCAAATACTTGGATTTGGTATACCCAGATAGCCATCGTTAAAGGTCGATCTGTAATGGACATGCCTAATAATGCAGACAAAAACAGAACGAGAAATAAGGACACAATAATAGATCCATAAATAATGATCAATTTACTAAAATAAAATTTAACCCTGGTGACAGGCGTGGTAAACATAAACAGATGCGTGTTTTCCTGATACTCTCTTGCAAAAATATGACCGGTTAATATGTAGTAACTGATAAATCCGGCTGCAACATTGACGAAGAGAACTATGCCCTCGAAATAGTAGGCCCAACCCCGTTTATCAATTGAATATCTGTAAAAAATAGCGCTCGTCGCGAATTCCAACAGCACAACAGCCAGCAATATAATATAGCTCAACAAGAAGGCTTTAGAACCTTTAAGCTTAATGAGTTCTGCTCTAATCACGTCGCCCATCCTCTCCTGAAATGAGAGTCAGAAAGTACTCCTCTAGCGTCTGTTTTGAGGTGTGTATCTCATAGACTGAAAACTGATGATCTATTAACTGTTTATTTAACGTGGCTGTATTTTCAATCGGACTATGAATTCTTAGATGTTGTGGGGATATCACATCAGATTGTAGCTGCTTTATGTGTTCTTGCAGAAACGTTTGTACTGCTTCTGCATCGTCAACCTTTACATCGGTGTGTTGCTCAAAACCTTCCTCCAACCGACTTAGACGATCTTCCGCTAACAGTTTTCCATTATGTATAATCCCGATGTGTGTGGCTAACTGCTGAATTTCGCTTAAAATATGACTGGAAATAAGAATCGTTTTCCCTTCTTCTTCGCATAGCCGCTTCAATAGCTGACGAATTTCCTTAATTCCAGATGGATCCAATCCGTTCGTCGGCTCATCCAATATGAGCAACTCAGGGTCGTGAACAAGCGCCCTTGCAATCCCTAATCTTTGCTTCATCCCTAAAGAAAAATCTTTGAACTTCTTTTTACCGGTATGCTCTAAGCCTACCGTGGTTAGGGTTCGTTCAATTCTCCCATCATCCCGCACCCCCATGTACATACAGCAGATTCTCAGATTATCGCGAGCACTCAGGGTTTCGTATAAACCAGGTGTTTCGATAATCGTACCTATTTTCGAGAAGATAGAAGGATAGTTTTTCTCCAAACGTTCCCCAAACAAAAAAACCTCCCCACTTGTAGGCTCGATCAGCCTCATCAGCATGCGGATGGTAGTAGTCTTGCCAGCTCCATTCTCACCAAGAAAACCGTAAATGCTGCCCCGCTCCACATGTAAGGAAACATCGTCTACGGCTACCGACGTCCCAAACTGTTTGCGGAGCTTTTTCGTTTCAATAACAGAGTTCATTTCTTCCTGCCTCCTAAACACCAAATATGATTATTATACAGAATGGATCATCCACAAAATGTAAAAACAATCACATTTATTCATTCTTAATCAGTATCCCTCTAAAACAAAACAGGCACCTGTAACGAAGCGTACACTTCGTTGCAGGTGCCTGTTTATATATAAACAACGTGGGATTACTTAGGCCTCAGTAGCCACGTTGATATTGTTCAGGTACGGAAGGCTTCTCGCCGCGCAGCGTCACCGCTGCATGAGTCGCCCAATAGGGATCGCGCAGCAATCCGCGTCCCACGGCGACCAGATCGGCATCCTCGTTGCCAATAACGGACTGCGCTAAGGCTGGGTCATCCAACGAGCCGACGGCGATCACGGGGATATTCAGCGCCTCGCGGATTTGGCGTGCGAACGGCACTTGATAGCCCGGATAGTTGCCTGGCTTTCTGGCGCCAGCTGGGCCTTCTCCGCCCGAGCTAACATGGATCACGTCTACGCCCGCAGCCTGATATGCCCGGCTCAATTCAATCGTATGATCCACATCGTATCCACCATCCACGTATTCCACTGCGCTGATGCGGAAGATTAACGGCATACCCGCAGGCATTTCCTTGCGTACAGCCTGAATGACTTCAACACCAAAACGGGATAAATCCTGACCGTATACGTCATCCCGTTTGTTCGTGAGCGGCGAATGGAATTGGTGAATCAAATAACCATGTGCACCGTGAAGCTCAATCGTGTCAACGCCCGCTTGAACCGCACGCCGGGCGGCGTCTGCGAATTTTTGCACCATGCCACGTACTTCCTCCGTGGTAAGTGCGCGCGGCTGTTTATAATTCGCATCCGGGTATGCAATCGCCGAAGGAGCCACTGGCTCTGCTGCATCCTCAGCTTTACGGCCCGCATGAGCAATCTGGATGCCTACCTTGGACCCGTGCGCATGAATCCCGTCAACCAGCTTCTTATAAGCCGGAATATGCTCATCTGACCAAAGGCCCAGATCATAATCTGTAATCCGTCCATCCGGCTCCACGTCCGTCATTTCTATAATAATCAGACCCGTGCCTCCAATAGCTCGGCTCAGGTAGTGAACATGATGCCAATCATTCGGAATCCCGTCCTTGGCTGTGACCGAGTATTGGCACATCGGGGCCATGACTACCCGGTTTTTTAATTCCAAATCTTTCAGTGTATACGGTGTAAATAACGAATTCGCCAAAACGTTCATCTCCTTTTTTATCTTTACCACATAAATGAAAATACGTTCCAAATTACACGGTCTATTATAAGCATAATCGGCACAGTCCAAACGGAATAAAGAGATTCCCCAAACGGGGTATCTCTCACATTTGCAACTTGCAGTCATTATGTATGTCGTAGATATATTGCACACAATCTATTATCCACAACTCAATAACTTTTTGCAAGTAAATATTTAAATATTATTAAATATTTTTTTGTCTACACCCTCTCGGCTTCCTAACTATAATACAAAAAGGCGCCCTTACGGACGCCTCTGCGAAACCAACCCTATTGTGCCGAGCCTAATTGCACCCACGCTTTCTCGATCTCTGCAACCGCCTGATCCTTGTTCATGTTGCCGCTGATATAAGCCTGCATCAGCTCGCCAAATTTTTGGTGGAACGTATCCAGCGAGTAGTTAACAGACAGATCTCCGGACTTCGACGTTTTCAAAATGCTTTCCATTTCCTTAGGCATTTCCAGATCAGGAAGCGGCGCATCCTTAATTGGAGGAATCACCTTCGCTACCTGGGAGAACCAGTTCTTACCGTATTCCGAAGTGTACAGCCAGTTGAAAAATTCAATCGTTTCCTTGGATACTTCAGAATCCTTGTTGATACGCAGCGCCTGATCCGCACCAGTAATGATGACCGATTGATCAGCCTTGTCACTCACCGGATATCCCATGATGCCAATCTTGAGATCAGGATTAATTTTCTTAATCGCTTCCTCATCCCACGCGCCTTTACCCGTCATAAACGCAGCTTTACCGGATGCAAAATCACTCACTTCCGCATTGCTGTCCCGTTCCAGCGGCTTATCTGTGCCATGTTTCACCGTCAAATCAATGAAGCTAAAGAAATTGTTGTACAGCACCGGGTAGTCCTTGATTTTTGCTTTGCCTGCAATAAAATCATTAACGAGCTGCTTCGGCTCCACGCCTGCATCCTGCGCCGCAGCATCTACATAGTGTTGGAAGATGTGCTTCCATACCCACCACTCTTTATATGCATTAGCAAATGGAGTAATGCCCTTCGCCTCTAGCTTGGTGACCGCGTCCTGCATTTCTGCAATCGTCTTCGGAGGGGAGGTTACCCCAGCCTTGGTAAGCAAATCCTTATTGTAAATCAGCGCAAACAGGTTGCCCTTCACCGGGAATCCCAGCACTTTGCCGTCACTGGAACTCATATTCGCCCGAACGGCATCCGTCATGGCTGCTGCCAGCGGCTCATTGGTCAGATCGGCGCTATAATCAGCATATGTGTCGATGTCGCCTCCTGCCGTGGTCTGGAATACATCCGGTGTACTGCCTGAGGCTATTTTCGACTTCAGAATCGTGTTGTAGTCGGCCTGCATGATCTCCAGATTGATCTTAACGTTAGGTTTGACCTTCTTATACTCCTCGATATACGCGTTAAAAGCATCGGTATACTCCGGTGAGGCTGTGAACATATTTATTGTAACCGTTTTCAATTCTTCTTTGCCGTTAGCATTTCCTTTCGCCGCATCTGTGTCGCCACTGCTTCCGCATCCGCTCAACAAACCGACCGTCAAAAGCAAACTACCGGATAACGCCATCATCTTCTTTAACATGGATACTCCCCCATTTGTTTGTGATCAACGTCCATGCGCTCATTCTAAAAAATATAGTCCGATTTAAAAAGGCAGATTAGTGAAGCGTTAAGGGTAAAAAAGTGGTTTATTGCAGACTCACGCGATACTCAGACGGTGACACCTGATAATAATTACGAAAAGCCTTACTGAAATAGTTTTTATCCTTGTAGCCGAGCATATCGGAAATTTCCTGTATTTTCAGACTGGAATCGCCTAACAGCTCCTTCGCCTTGTCCATTCTGACCTTCTGTACATATTCGTGAATGCCGTAACCAAATTGCTGCTTGAACAGCTTCATCAGGTATTCCCGGCTCAAAAAATAGGTTTCGGCAAAAAATGAAATTTTGATATCTTCAAAATAATAACGGTCGATGTACCTTTTGATATCCGTAATGTCAAAGGGTTGGTTCCCCGCTTGAGCGTGTTGGACCCCGGCAATGTAAAGCTCCAGCATCCGGGTCAGTCTCTGACCATAGTGGGCAAAGCTCGTAAAATCAGCAGACAGATCGCCTTCAGCCACGCGTCCCAGTTCTCCCAAAGCTCTCTCTTGATTAGACGCCACAGACGCGGCCAACTCAACCGCAGCTTCTCTCAATAAAAAATGGAACTCCCTCATCATTCGATCCGCATCCTGCAAACGGAAAATAGGGCCTGCTGCCAGTTGCTTCAACAGATCATTTAGCAGTACCTTTGCCCGGTTCGCCTGACCTGTATGAGCATCCTTTTGGATCGATAACAGCCGATCCGTCCACGGCACTTCCTCTGACGTTATCATTTGCCGGGGCACCGTATGAAGGATGGATGCTCCTTCCAGCTTCAATACATCCGTGCTGTGAATGAGCGTCTTGGCATCCATATAAGCAGGCGCCAGCTCCAATACATCTGTGCAGGGCTTGCCCACCCCGGCGGCTACCACCATGCTGAACAGCCCATGCAGGTTCGCCACCGCCTTCTGTGTCACTTGTGCCAGTAGAAGGGCCATATGTTCTTCTTGCCCCGGGGCCAAGGTACAGATAGAAACGACCTCACGCTCCCGTCGCGGATGGGAGAAGCTAAAACAACTCAACCGTTCATCCGATGTCTGCGCTAACACATTGGTTACAGCAAAATCCATCAGATCGGCATCGCCATGAAAACGTGTCCTGCGAATCTCATCCCTGTTCAGCAGCCGCAGCACGATCACCCCAAAGCGATTCCCCGGCTGATCCGCTCCGATCAATGGGAGCAACGCCGTATTGGCCTGCCTTTTAAAGCTGCCGTCCAAAATGGATAAATACAGCTTCTCTTTCAGCTTCGGCAGCGACATATTCAGCGTAATGTTCTGGCTAATGAACTTGTTTTTGCTTTGCTCTCGGCTTTCCAGAATGTCCACTGCTTTGCGCAGTGCCTGATTCAGATCCTGACGATTGATAGGTTTGAGCAGATAATCCACCACCCGGGATTGAATCGCCTGCCGTGTAAATTCAAAGTCGTTGTAGCCGCTAATGACAATCGTCAGCATATGGGGATATGCCTTTTCGATAGCACGTAGAAATTCGATACCGTTCATTTCCGGCATCTTCATATCTACCATCACCACATCGATGTGATGTTGACCTAACAGTTCCATTCCCAGCCTTCCATTCGTTGCCTCATAAATATGCTCGATGCCCAGATTACCCCAGTCTCCAACAATACGAATGGCTTCGCGTAACGGTTCTTCATCGTCAATAATCAATACGTTATACATGACTGACTCCTCCCCGGGGAATTTGCATTCTCATTTCCGTTCCTGTTTCATCCGTAAGTATGAATAATCCTGCCTGTTCTCCATACAAAAGCTTCAAGCGTGTGTTCAGATTTTTCAAGCCAATATGCTCGCTCTCCCGTTCTTCCCATTTTTCGTGGAACGAATCCAGCACCAGTCTCAGCTTGTCCTCTGAAATCCCAGGTCCGTTGTCCCTGACTGCAATTGTGGCATCTGTAGCACCCGATTCGGCTGAAATGACGATCAGAATATCGCTTGATACTTTTTCCAACGCATGCTTGATGGAGTTTTCCACCAACGTCTGTACAGATAATCTCGGAATCGGCAACTCCATCAGCGTTTCCTCCCATACCACCTCGACTCGCAGCCTCGCCCCGAATCTTGCTTTTTGCAGACCTATATACCGTTCAATATGCTTGAGTTCTTCGCGGGCAGCTACGATATCCTTGCCGTTTATGGAATAACGTAAAGTTTGGGCCAAAGCATCCACCATATCCGCCATGTCGAACATCTCCCGCTTCAATGCCTGTGTGGATATGGCTTGCAAGGCATTGTACAGAAAATGGGGATTAATTTCAGCCTCCAGCGCCTTGAGTATAGCGTTCTTTTCGACCAGCTTCATGCGATAGCGCTCATTAATAAGTTCTTCGGTTCTTTGGACCATTTCGTTAAAATGCAGCGACAAATAGGCAATCTCGTCATGCCCCTTCACAGGTGCCCTTGCCCCAAAATCTCCAGTGCTAAACCGTTTCATCTGGGTAGACAGCTTATGTAAAGGCCGGGTAATGGCGTTCGAGGTCAGTGTCACTAAAATAATAGACACACCTAAAAATAAAGCCCCGATGACATAGCTCCAATTCCGTGTCGTCGTAGCCGCTTCATAAATTTGGCGGTATGGGATGGGTTTGATGAGCTGCCACCCGTCCTTTTCGCCAGCATCATAAACGACCAAATACTCCTGGTTGCCACTGCTATCTAACCACGTTACTTGCCCGCTTCCTCCCTTGCCGATCTGTGCCAGCACCCCGGAATCACGCATCCGCTCATATAGCGGAAAGCTGTTCACATAAAAGGGAACCCGTTCAGGGCTTATCAGCATCAGTTGGTCCCCTTTGCCCAGTGGAACGTTCTGCATGATTTCATCCACGGCGCTTGTATTGTAATAGAAGGACAACACCGCCTGCGGGTGACGGGATGCAATCGACCTCAGCACTCGATGGTAAGCCATAAAGCTGGCTTGTGGCGCCACATAGCCCATATCAGAGCGGGACCCTGCAAAAGATTGAAATGATTCGTTAGCAGTGCTGGCCATTGCCTCTTTATACCAGGAAAGCTTGGGAATATCCGTGTTTATTCCTTTGCGCACCGTAATGTTGTACGTCTCCCTAGTCACCACATAATATTGATGTCGGTCCGCCACGTACAGATAGATAGCCTCCAGATCATTGCGCGAATAAAACATGCTGCGCAAGTAATTTTCAATGACCATTCGTGAAGCATAGTCCCGGTTCTCATTAGCAATCGCGTTCATGATATCGTTATAACGAAGCTGTGGAAGAGCCAGCTGCTGCATCCCCTCCAAGTAATCCTCCAAATTCTGATTAACCAGCAGCAGATTATTCGTCGTGCTGGCGATGCTATGGTTAACCGACTCCTTTTCAATCATCTGATAGGAAATAATCGTGAGCGAGCCCACCACCAGAATAATCACCGAGGTAAAAAGCAGAATGAGCTTGTTCACTAATTTTTGCGTGATCCTCCTCCATATGGATCGAAGAATCGTTCCTGCACGCTCTGACATCATGATAACCGCCCCTTTTGAAAGCGTACACATTTTTACCCTCAACTGTTTTCTTAAATCCATTGGTCCGGCCCAGGGGCTATCCTATACTTTCATTATATCTTAAACGGCTTGGAGCGAAAGAGCGGAAAATGTTGAGAAAAAGAGGTGCGTTATGCTGAAAAAAAGGGGAACTTGGGGCGACAAGGGTAGTAAACTGGAATTCGGTTTATTCACACTGCCCGTAATCTTGTGCATTACGATTGCATTTTATATTCCGTTTTTGATGACGATACGCTATTCCCTGACTAAGTGGAACGGCATATCCAAACATCCGAAATTTGTAGGTCTGGATAACTTCAAGCAAATCCTGCTCGGAGACGCCAACTTTGCACATGCAGCCTGGTTTACCGTCAAATATGCCATTCTGTACATTGTACTGGTGAACGTGCTGGCCATTTTGCTGGCGCTCGTCCTCGACATGAAGCTGAAAAGCTCGGCTTGGCTGCGGGCAGCTTTCTTTATCCCTTATATCCTCAGCCTCGTGATTGTCGGCTTTATATGGAAATTTATCTTCATGCAAGGCTTTGAGTCACTGGGACACAGTACAGGCTGGGGCATCTTCCAGCTAAGCTGGCTGGGTGAGGAAGGGCTCGCGTTTGTTTCCATTTTGGCGGTATCCATCTGGCAATCCATTGGCTTTTACATGGTCATTTATATTGCAGGCTTGCAATCTGTGCCAGAGGATCTAAAAGAAGCCGCCATTGTCGATGGGGCAGGGCCAATTCGGAGATTTTTCAGTATTATTTTGCCGATGCTTGCACCTTCCATTACGATCTCGGTCTTCATGGCACTGACCAACTCGATCAAAGTGTTCGACGTCATTTTATCTCTGACTGGCGGTGGGCCGGGAGGTACGACATACAGCATTGCGTATGATATTTACCGGGACACGTTCCAGAACAATCTGTATGGCTACGGAACAGCCAAAGCATTGATTTTATTCGTTGCTGTGCTGGTCATTACGATTATTCAGTTGTCTATTTTCAAACGCAGGGAGGTTGAAGCCTGATGCAACGCAGCCGTACGGGACGTATTTTGCTGGAAGCGGGCATGATTGTATTATCACTGTTATTTTTGTACCCGCTGTTTCTCGCCATTAACAATTCGTTCAAAAGCTTCGCTGAGGTCATGACCGACGTCATTGCGCTGCCCAAGCAGCTTTCGCTGGATAACTACGTATATGTATGGAAATTCATTGACTATCCACGCTTATTTCTGAATAACACCATTATTACCGTGGTCGGCCTGGCAGGTATCGTGCTGATATCTTCCATCGCCGCCTACAAGCTGGCAAGAACCAAAAGCAAATGGAGTTCCGTGATTTACATGCTGTGTATTATGCCGATGCTGATCCCGTTTCAGTCCATCATGCTCACCGTCTTGCGACTGGCGAAAGACTTGAATTTGGCAGACAGCACTTGGGGACTTGGCTTGCTGTACTGGGGCTTCGGCGCACCGCTGGCAGTGTTTATTTATCACGGCTTCGTTAAGGGTATTCCTGCCGAGATTGACGAAAGCGCCAAGATCGACGGAGCCTCGGGCTTCCGGCTTTTCTTTTCCGTGATTTTCCCCTTGCTGAAATCGGTCACCGCCACCATTGTTATTATCGACGTGATGTGGATTTGGAACGATTTTCTACTTCCGCTACTCATGGTTAACGGCTCACCCAGCACCAAAACGCTTACGCTGGCCGCCTATACCTTCGTCGGACAGTATACGTCAGACTGGCAATACGCCATGACCGCGATGGTAATGGCTGTGCTGCCTTCCATTATCGTATTTATTTTTCTGCAAAAATACATTGTTAAGGGCGTCGTTGCCGGAGCCGTCAAAGGCTGAGTCAAGTATACGATTGCATATGACCAAAAGAGGACTTGCGTGTGGTTTACGCAAGTCCTCTTGTCTTCATTATGTCCAAGCCTGTACTTCTGTATAGTATTGCATTAAGCTTTAAACTGGCTTAGCGCTTTTAGCATCTCTTCGGTCGTCAGCTGTACATCGGCAGAGCAGATATTCAGACGGTTAATCTCTTCCATCTGGTCGGAAGCCGCAACCGATACTTTCGTGCCTACAGCGCGTTTGCCCTTCAGCATCACATTCGTCGCTACCCGTCGCTCCCCTTGAAAGAAAGTCACCGTGTCGCCTGTTGCCCCGCTATATTTGTAGTCCACCAGGCGGGTCGCCATATTCAAGTCACTTTTAGCCTTTTCGGTAGCGAAAGCCTCAATACCCTCCTGCATCCGGCTAGTAACCACATAGGAGATGTGCCTATCCCTATTGTCCGCATGTATTGGATACGTCCTCTCTAATTTGACGCCATGCCGTCCCAACCCTGTGCAATTAAATTTGAATTTGTTCCATCATGGATACTTATAGGTGTATTGGTTGCACCTTCCTTGACATTTCCTCTCATTAATGATTTACTGATTTTACTATTCGTAATTATTACGATTAAAGAACCAAAAAGGAGAGTACCGCAGCTTTCCTATCTCGCATTATAGCCACTACAGCACGTTCGACATTTCATGAAACTTTCGAAGGGATGAGTGATTACGTTGGCGAACACTATGGAATTGGAAAAGAAAATACCGGTCACGGTACTAAGTGGGTACCTCGGCTCCGGCAAAACCACACTGCTGAACCATGTACTGAACAACCGGGAAGGCTTACGGGTAGCTGTCATTGTCAATGATATGAGTGAGGTAAACATTGATGCTGATCTCGTTCGCGACGGTGGGGGATTATCTCGTGTGGATGAGAAGCTGGTGGAAATGTCCAACGGCTGCATCTGCTGCACCTTGCGCGAAGATTTGTTAAAAGAGGTAGAACGACTGGCGCTCGATAAAAAGTTTGACTATATTCTTATTGAGTCCACGGGTATAGGTGAGCCCATTCCGGTAGCCCAGACCTTCAGTTATGTAGATGAGGAAAATGGAATTGATTTGACCAAGCTGACCCGACTGGATACTATGGTCACTGTCGTGAACGCACCGGAATTTTGGAAGGACTTCTACTCGAGGGACTCTCTCAAGGATCGTGGACAGGAAGTGGCGGAGGAGGATGCACGCGGCATCGTCGATCTGCTCATAGAGCAGGTGGAGTTTTGTGACGTGCTAATCATTAACAAATGCGATCTGGTATCCCCAGAAGAGCTGGAACGACTGGAAAAAGCACTGCGCGGTATTCAACCGAACGCTAAAATCATCCGTTCCGAGTACGGTAAAGTGGACCCAAAGGAGATTTTAAACACGCATCGCTTCGATTTTGAAACAGCTAGTCAAGCGGCAGGCTGGATACAGGAAATGAACAAAGAAGAGCACGTATCGGAGACAGAAGAATATGGCATTGCTTCGTTTGTGTACAAGCGTAAAATCCCATTTCATCCCGAACGTTTCTTGAAATGGCTGGCTAAATGGCCTGCTGAGGTTGTACGTTCCAAGGGGTTGGTGTGGTTCGCCACGCAGAACCGCACTGCTTTTACATTCAGTCAGGCGGGCAGCTCCAAACAATTCGCACGCGCAGGGCTATGGGTATCCGCTTTAACTGAAGAAGAACGCCAATACTATCTCGGCGAAGATTTCGAAAAGACACCTGACTGGGACGAAAAATATGGCGACCGGGTTACCAAACTCGTATTTATTGGTATCGATATGAACCGGGAAGAAATCGAGCGCACCCTAGACGAGACATTGTTGACTCCGGAAGAGATGGAGGAGGATTGGCGCAAGCTGCCTGACCCGTTTACGAAAAAAATATAATGAGGTCATAAAATAAAAAGCGCCTATAGTGAGGAACCACCTTCCGTCTTAGGCGCTCTTATATTATTTATGCTTAACCCATTTTGCACTGTCCAACGGCCAAAAAATTACATCCGCACGTCCAACAATATCTTTCATTGAAACAAAGCCAATGGCACGACTGTCCCTACTGTTATTGCGATGATCACCCATGACAAAAAGGTAACCCTCGGGAACCTTGGAATCCTTTACAATTCCGTTTGGAAAGTCCACATTATTATATAGCTCTCCCTTAGCGTGTGCCTCTTGAATCGCTCCTTGGATGTATGGTTCCTCTACTTTCTTACCGTTTACGTACAGGTTATCACCTTGGTATTGGATCTTGTCTCCCGGAACACCAATGACACGCTTAATAAAGTCTTTTTGTTCCTTTCTCACATGGAATACAACGACCTCACTCGGCTTGGGATCACGAAAATCGTAAATCATCTTGTTCACGACCACTCGTTCATCTGTCTTGAAATTCGGTTCCATGGATGCTCCCTCAACAATAAATGGCGCAAATAGTAGCCAACGTATAATGAACACGAGCACAATGGCTACAATAATTGCCTTAAGCCAATCTATCATCTCACTTTTCACTCGCGGCTGCTTTTCTAGCAATTCTTCGGAAGTTGGATTCGTCAAATTATTCCCATTCTCCATGCGTCAAACCCGCCTTTTCTCACAGTTTTCATTCCTATTATATGTATAATGTTTAAGTATAATCAAATTTTCCCAGTCATGCAAAATTGTTTTTTAGTTGAAACAAAAGTGTGAACTTTTTTTCACAATGTCAAAAAAACAACAAAAAACTGTTGATGCAAACGTTAACATATATTACACTGGGCATATACTTCTTAGAGCGTTTTGGACATATGTTAGATCAATCTGTCACCCCAGGAGGTGTCCTGTTTCTACTGGAAAGACAGCATGAGCCGCTTTTTTTATATGCTATCTTCTTTTAAAATAAGCCCAAATAAGGAGGAATTCACATGTTCAAACGGAATGATCGTCCAAAAAACGGCTTTAACGCTCTAAGACTCGGTGTTTCTTTTGTTTTCGCTTCTTCTTGTATTATTGGAACCGCTTACGCAGATACGTCATCCACCATCCCTTCTTCCGCACTCTCAGAAGAGGCTGTCAGTACAATCGACTCAACCGCTGTCTCCACAACGTTAGCCGCAGGCGACTTGTATGTGGCGCCAAATGGTAACGTGTCCAATCCAGGCACAATATCCAGTCCTACCACGCTCGAAGCAGCACTTACACAAATTGCTCCTGGTAAAACCATTTACCTGCGCGGTGGTAACTACACCTACTCCTCAACGATTACAGTTCAGCATGGAAATAGCGGCAGTAACGGCTCACTCAAAGGGTTGGTCGCTTACGGTAGTGAAAAGCCGGTACTTGATTTCTCTGCTCAAGCCTTTGGTTCAGCCAATCGTGGACTTCAGCTTAACGGAGACTTTTGGCTGGTAAAAGGCCTTGAAGTAAAGGGTGCCGGAGATAATGGTATCTATATCGGCGGCAGCAATAACCGAATCGAAAACGTGGAAACCCACCACAACCGGGATACTGGACTTCAGCTTGGACGTTACTCCCCTAACGCTTCCACCAGTGAGTGGCCTTCGAACAATTTGATTTTGAATTCCTACTCTCACGATAACGCTGATCCCGATAATGGCGAGGATGCCGATGGTTTCGCGGCCAAATTGACTGTAGGATCAGGCAATGTGTTTGATAACTGCTTAGCTGCGTACAACGTAGACGATGGCTGGGATTTGTATAGCAAAACCGAGACGGGTCCCATCGGCGAAGTAACCATTTTGAACAGTGTGGCCCACCACAACGGGCAGACCGCAGATGGAACGTCTACCGCGAACAGCGACGGCAACGGCTTTAAGCTGGGTGGTGACAAAATCAAAGTCAACCATATCGTGAAAAACAGTATTGCTTTCCAAAACAAAAAACACGGCTTCACCTACAATAGCAACCCCGGCAGCATTACGTTGACCAATAATACCTCGTGGGACAATGGACAAAGTAATTTTGCTTTTGACAAAGGTGATCACGTGTTCATTAACAATCTTTCCTTTGAGGGAAGCGCCAGCGACAAAACAAGCGGTACAGATCAAGACAACTCTAGCGTATGGTGGAAAAACAAAAAATCGACGAATGCCAAAGGTCTGGTAGCCAGTTCAGACGACTTTGTTAGTCTCACGCCTTCTATCACACGAGGTTCAGACGGTTCCATCCAGCTGGGCGATTTCCTTAAGCTGGCCAAGGGAAGCGATCTGATCGGCTCGGGAACACCAAGCGGCACTAATATAGGGGCACGCTAAAAGCCCCTTCCAACTCAGGACGCCCTGGCCCATCTACCAACTTAGACAATTCTGCATAATATAGCGACCGGTGATTGTCCTCATAACCAGACAAAATATGAGGTGAACAGATCATGGAACGAAGAATCACACTGAAACATACACTCGCCTATGGAAGCGGTAACATGCTAGGAAGTGGCGCACTTGCTATTAGCGGTGCGTGGTTAATGTACTTTTATACAACCTTTTGCGGACTGTCTCCCGTTCAGGCCGCGGCCATTTTCTCTGTTGCCAGCATCATAGATGCGGTCAGCAATCCGGTCATGGGCTTTATCAGCGATAACTTTCACCGGACCCGCTTGGGCCGTAAATTCGGCAGACGCCGCTTTTTCATCATGATGGGTATCCCGCTGATGCTCGTGTATCCGATGCTTTGGGTAGATGGGTTGGGCTTCTGGTATTACCTGAGTACGTACGTGCTGTTTGAACTGGTGTATACCTCTGTCATGGTGCCGTATGAAGCACTAGCGTCAGAGATGACCCGGGACTTCGGCGCGCGCTCCAGATTGACCGGATGGAAGGCCATGTTCGGTAAAATCGCCAATTTTGCTGCCGCCTTTATCCCAGGTCGCTTTATTGCTGAGTATGGCAAAGACTCTCCATTGCCTTTCTTTTATACCGGTCTCGTATTTGCAGCTATCCTGCTGATTGCGATGGCATTCTTATACAAAAACTCCTGGGAACGTCCAAGTGAGGAACTGCAAAAGGAACTGGAAGGTGAAGCTCCGCTTTCTTTTATAGATTCTATGAAAAAGTTGTTTGTCGACATTTCCTCTACCTTCCGGGTAAAGACGTTCCGTCATCATCTCGGGATGTACCTGGGCGGCTTTTCAGCTGAGTGGCTGTTTACTTCTGCTTTTACGTACTTTATTGTCTTCTCCTTGTTCCAAAGCTCGGAGATGGTATCCAATCTGAACAGCTTTAACTCTGTCATTCAATTGATTTCTACCTATTTC
This sequence comes from Paenibacillus sp. TY11, assembly GCF_059772165.1. Taxonomy (NCBI): domain Bacteria; kingdom Bacillati; phylum Bacillota; class Bacilli; order Caryophanales; family Paenibacillaceae; genus Paenibacillus; species Paenibacillus sp. TY11. The sequence continues at coordinate 230,087 of NZ_JCBAIQ010000001.1, forward strand.
TTCATCCAATTCTGTGTACGTAAAGGGTTTCGTATGCCTTTCATCGCCGCACTCGTTGTCGTTTGCTTTAGCGTAGCAGGTTATGGCCTGCTCTATATAACGGGAGCCTCTAATACGATGGTATGGCTATATGTCATCACACTGTTCATGGGGCTTGGTACAGGTGGCGTCTACTACATCCCGTGGAATCAATACACATTCCTTGCTGACGTGGATGAGGCGCTGACCGGTCGTCGCCGGGAAGGTATTTATGCGGGTATGATGACTTTTGCCGGAAAAATGGTGCGGGCCGTTGTCGTCTTCATTCTCGGCTGGGTATTACAGCATTTTGGCTTTGTATCCGGGGCTGATAGTCAGCCAGTCGCTGCTCAGCACGCCATCTTTTATGTACTCGTGGTCGGTACCATCGTTCTCGCGATCATCGGTATGATTGCTTCTGTCGTGATGAAGCTGGATATTGACAGCCACAAGAAGCTAATCGCCGAAATTGACCGCCTCAAAAACGGGGGCTCCATGAAATCAGCCAAGCCGGAAGCCCGTAAAGTGTTCGAACAGTTGACAGGTTTCAATTACGATCGGTGCTGGGGTAACAATAATGTGGGCTTCAAGAACAAACCCGTTGACCCTAAGACACACACTCCGTCTATGTAAACAACAATAACAATTACAGATTAAACATTTACTAAAGAGGTGACTGTATCATGGCAAATCCAACATCACAACCGACAACCAGTCCTACAAAAACAGATTCTTGGGCTGTACGTATGAGCGATTCTGTTCTAAAACGGAGTCCGGAATTTTACGAAAAATGGGAATATGACCACGGCGTCATTTACAAAGGTCTGGAATGGGTTGGCGAACTGACAGGCGATCCCAAGTATATGGAATATATAAAAAAACATATGGATCATTTTGTTGACGAAAATGGCGTTATTCAGCGCTATAAAGTAGATGAGTACAATATTGACCATGTGAATAACGGTAAGCTGCTCTTCTCTCTGTATCGTGCTACAGGAGATGAACGATATAAAAAGGCAGCCTACCAATTACGCAGTCAGCTGGAAAAACACCCACGGACAAGCGAGGGTGCATTCTGGCACAAGCAAATTTATCCGTATCAAATTTGGCTCGACGGCTTGTACATGGGTGCCCCGTTCTATGCTGAGTTTATCCGCGAATTCGGAGATCCGTCAGAGTTTGACGATGTTACCTTGCAATTCAAGCTCTGCTACGAACATACGCGTGATCCTGAAACAGGCCTGCTCTACCACGCTTGGGATGAGAAGCTTGAACAGCCTTGGTGCAACCCGCAAACAGGCTGCTCCAAGAACTTTTGGGGACGCTCTATGGGCTGGTTCGTTATGGCACTCGTTGACGTGCTGGACTATATTCCAGAAAATCATGCAGATCGCCCTGCCTTGCTCGATATGCTGACGGAAACACTGGAAGCCCTGCTGAAAGTACGTGATAAAGAAAGTGGAGTCTTTTATCAGGTGCTCAACCTGGGCCATGTGAAAGGCAACTATCTGGAAGCCTCCGCTTCCTGCATGATTCTCTATGCTATCGCCAAAGGCGTTCGCAAAGGCTATCTGCCAGAGCATTATCGTCAAGAGGCAGAAATCATCCGTAAAGGTATTATTGATGAATTTATCACGATTACTGAAGAAGGACTCGTGAATCTGAACAAAACAGTGCAAGTAAGCGGCTTAGGCGGTAAAGATCGTCGGGACGGTACCTTCGCTTACTATATCAGCGAGCCAATTGTAACCAACGATCCCAAAGGTATCGGGGCTTTCATTCAGGCGATGGGTGAAGCAGAACGTATCTAAAACACGAGAACTATATACTTTCTATAGCAAAAAGGACGGTGGCCATCAGCCCCGTCCTTTTCTTACATATAAGCATACCTTACTTCATAATCTTAAATTCATATCCCTGTTTCTTTAGATATTCTATGATTTGCGGCAAAGCTTTTGCTGTTTCTTCCTTACCATAGGTATCATGCATGAGTATCACAGCTTTTTCTCGACCTTTGACTGACCTCATAAATTGGTTGATTAGTCCGGGTGCTTTCTTGGATGCTCCCTCTGCATCTTTCGTTAATACATTCCAATCTACCTGATGGTAATCCTTTTGAAGTAAAACTTTATCCAATGCAGCCATCCCCTGTGGATCCCTTCTATTCCATGTCATGTGGCCCCCCGGAAATCGGATCATCCTGGTAGAGAATTCTGGTCCCAGAATACTTTTTAGAACCTGATTGTTCTTCTCAATATCCTGCATAACATGGTCCGTACTAACCCGCTTCTTAGGATATAAATACTTATAATTATGTGAGTACGTATGGTTTCCTATCGCGTGACCTTCTTTAACTATTCTTTTGATAATATTCCTGGTATGTTCATTTTCATTGGCTTCTTTTCCTACGATAAAAAAGGTTGCCTTGACCTTCTGTTTTTTCAGAATGTCTAATATTTTAGGTGTTACCGTCACGGATGGACCGTCATCAAAAGATAAATAGGCTACTTTTTTACCGTTGGCCCCATCAGGCATTTGTCCTAGCATTTGCTGTTTTAAATATTTTTCAACAAAGGCGCCATCTTCAACTTCGGGATCATCTTTTTGAGAGACCGCTTTACCTTTTACCCCCGCATTTGCTTTAACTTTTGATGGGTCCTTGGATACGGAATCTGTTTTTTTAGCAATCTCCTGTGTTGGCGCATGTGGTTTGCTATCTGAGACCTTTATCGCAATGAAAGTAATACAACCTACCACAAATAATAAAATAGCAATCAACATTAGTCTTCTTCTGTTCCTCTTCAAGCGGTGCTCTGTTGTCCTACTATGTGAATAACCCTTTTCCATTAGCTTATGTACCTCCACACTCCAGATAATATTTCCTAAAATTAAAACATATTCGTACAGGTAACCTTACCATAAATAAATAGAACGAAAATACAAATAAGAAAAACCACCGGATCAGGGTTGAAGCGCATACCTTAGAATGGACATTGGAAAAACCCTTAGGTTTAGCCGATGAAAATTTAGGGATGCACTTCAACCAGGGGACAACCTACTCCCGGTGGTTTCTTGTCTTGCATTTGCTTTAAAAAAATTATGAGTATCATTGCTCTTCATGAAGATTGCTTCGTTAAGGCCTCAGCCAACAGAGACGCATAGGCTTTAGCGCCTTTGGGTTTCAAATGTACTCCGTCATGCTCGAAATATGAGTTTTTACCGGAGCTGGCTCCGTACCAGTCAATCATTGTAATTCGCGGATCCTGGGACGCAGCTTCGGCAAGATGCTTGTTCACAATGCTCTCCCACGGACGAGGCACACGGGTATTCACGAGTATAATACGCTTCGCATCCTTCAGACTGGCGAGCAGATCAGATAACTGATCCTTGGTAAAAGCGCCGTTCGTGCCCAGCTCAATAATAACCGTCTTACCCAGCTGTCCGTTCTGTCTCAGCTGTTCCAGTACAGCAGGCGCTTCCGCCATCTGACGGCCGATCCGTCCATCTACAACAGCGCCCGGGAAGGATTCTTGAATGTACGACTGTACATCCAACATGACAGAGTCGCCAATTGCAGTCACACTCGAGCCATCACCTGTAATAGGCGTAGCTTGTTTTGGTTTGGGCGAAGGTTCCGACGGTGTCGTAACGCCATCCGTAGTACCAGCCTTGATCACCGTATTCTTAGGCGTCTGGGCTTGAGACGGGGCCGAGGCCTGGTCCTTGCTGCCCTCGGGTCCTTGCAGCTTGGTGGCTTTGGACTCCTTGGAAGCCACGGACACCGTTCCGTGAAGCGGCGGCATCGCCTTTGCCTTTGCAATTGGCTTCTCATCACTTGATGCTGCCTGCATAGTTGCGTCAGGAGACGCTGCGTACAGATGAACTGTACCCACGAGAATACCTACAAAAAGCACAGCCGTTGCGGTTGTAGGCATCCATCTCCACCGCGCCTGTCTACGAACCGCTGAACGGATTCCTGCGATCCAGTGGCGGAATCCTCCGTGGCGGATCGGCTCCTCGATATATTTAAACGAGAGAGACGCCAGCAATACGGTAGCCAGCAATTGTAAAATGATTCGCATAACATGCACGCCATCGGTATCCACCTGAGGTGTCGTTAGCGTGATAACCGGAACATGCCACAGATACAGTCCGTAGGAACGGGCGCCTATCCAGCGCAGCGGCTTGAGTCCGAGTAGACGACCGAGATGGCTCACCGGGTGTGCCGACGCTGCGATCACAATAGCAGTGATCAAAGCTATGCCCAGCAAGCCGCCCCGGTACAGAGATGGGTCATATTCATTCGAGGCCCACGCCCAGTGACAAAGCAACAGCAAGCTTATTGCACCGATACTATCCAGAAGCAAACGCGCCTTAGCAGAAGCTTGCTCTTTCAGCTTGCCGCTTGGCCATACCAAGGCCAGCGCCGCACCAATCAGCAGAGCGAATCCGCGCGTATCCGTGCCATAATACACCCGGCTCGGATCGCTTCCCGGTAAGTAAATCACTGCCATCAGGAGCGCAGATATTAACGCCAGACAAGTCACCCAGCCCGCGAGCACAATCCGCTTGGGCATGTATTTTAGCCCAAGCGCCAGCAGCAAAGGCCACAGGATATAAAATTGCTCCTCCACCGCCAGCGACCACAGATGCCCAAGCGGAGAAGGTGGGCCAAAACTTTCAAAATACGAAACCTGATGGAAAATAAACCACCAATTGCTCATATACACCAATGCGGCAGGGACATCTCCGCGCAAGGCCGTAAGCCGTGACGGATCAAAAAGCAACGAGCACAGGACTATGACAGCCACAACCGTCAACATGGCAGGCAGCAACCTTCTGGCACGACGCAACCAGAAATCTTTCATTTTAAAACTATGATATGTATCCCACTGACTAACCAAAATATCTGTAATCAGATACCCCGACAAAGTAAAAAATACGCCTACACCCAACAAACCACCCGGCAACCAATCCGGATTCAGATGATACACAATGACAGCGATGACCGCCAGCGCTCTTAATCCATCCAAACCTGGCATATAACGACGTTGTGACGGCAACTGATTAGACTTCATTTCAGCCGCCGTCCTTCTTGCAAATTCAAGCTCCCTGTCTGTTCCAATGCTCTTCTGCCCTTTCCCTCTCTGCACATCGTCTGTGCGATGCCCTGTAGCCTTTTCATTCATTATATAAAACTTCATAATCGTAATGATTTCAATGAAGTTAAAATTAATGACAATGTTTTTATTATATCATTCCTTTCCACAGTTAGGTAAGCACTGATAGATATACAAAAAAAGGCATCTCTTCCCTTAGGAAGAAAATGCCTTTTTATTAGTATTCTCTTAAAATTTGATGATACCTGAGGTATGAAGGAAGACCAACAACATCAGGATTGGTGCAACATACCGAAGACCGAATAACCATATGCGGAACCAGAAGGGTTTGATGTTCGCATGTTCAGCCGCAGTCTTCCAATAATAACCTGTGAATATAACAATCAACAAACCGCCTAACGGTAAGAAGATGTTGGACGCTGTGAAGTCGACGAAATCAAAGAATGATTTATCTCCCACTTTTAATTCCGGCACCAGCCCCATAGACAATGCAGAAGGGATGCCCAGCATCAAGCACAGGACCGATACGACGATAACGGAGCGAACCCGTCCCCAACGCATACGCTCCATGACATAGGCTACTGGAACTTCCAGCAAAGATACCATAGAACCTAACGCAGCAACCGCCAGCAGTACGAAGAACAAACCGCCGAAGAAAGCGCCGAAAGGCATTGCCGAGAAAGCAGCAGGTAAAGCAATGAAAACCAGAGATGGTCCTTGGGCCGGGTTAATCCCGAAAGAGAAGGTTGTAGGGAAAATAATCATACCAGCGATAAACGCATAGATTAAATCCCCTCCACCAACTGCCAGCATGGCTCCACCCAGCGATTGACGGCGATCCACGTACGCACCGTACGTGATCATAATCCCCATCCCCAGTGAGAGTGAGAAGAAGGCATGTCCCAAAGCAACCAATGCAGACTCTATACTTAGCTTAGAGAAGTCGGGATTCAGAAAGAAGGATACGCCCGCACCAGAGCCTGGCAGCATGAGAGCGTTAATCATTAACACGAGCAACAGGATGACCTTGGCAGGAATCAAAATTTTATTGAACTTTTCAATCCCGTTCGATACCCCAAGAGTAACCACGACTGCTGTAAATGCAAAAACAATTAACAGCCAAACCAACGGCGCATAGCCGGAGGAAAAAGAAGCGAACTGTCCAGCAAAATCATTATTTGAAAACAGATTTCCGCTAAATGCCTCTACGGCATAATGCAGTGTCCAGCCTCCTACAATGGCATAGAACGATAAAATAACAAACGGCACGATAACAAACATGATGCTCATCTTGCCCCAAATCGGATGACCGCCTACTTTTACCATTGCAGAAGCAGCACTTCCTCGACCTGCACGACCAAGCGCAAGCTCTGCTAAAAGTACAGGCAAACCAACAAGCAACAGGCAGACAATAAACAATAAGAAAAATGCAGCTCCGCCATATTGTCCTGTAATATACGGAAATTTCCAGATGTTACCCAGTCCTGCCGCACTCCCGATCGCTGCCAATATGAATCCAGCAGACGAGAAGCGTTCATTTTTATCAGACAGGCTATTCTGCCCCTTGCTCAAATTCATTATATCCCCCTCATTCTCTCTACTTACGCATAAACATAGAGCATGCGTACATAAATAATTTTTACTCATTATAGCTTAAGTAGGATGTAAGGTCATGCATAATTTTTCACTATTTCCGGATTTATTTTCATAATGTTCGGTATCTACACAATACAACAAAAAACTACATTTTTTCTTCGACATCCTTCTTTATTATGATCTCTCCCATGCGATTGGATACTTTTTGATAAATATACGAAATCGCCAACAATACAACACCAAAGGAGAAGTAGGCTACAATAGTGCTTCCTGTCGTTAACAGGTGTAGATCATACAACAGTAACTTACCTGTCGACAGCAGGGTCAAGCCCAATCCAAATCTGCGAATATAGACTACTCGCTTGAGGAAGCCGTATACAATATACAAAATTGCCAGCAGTAGATACGCCAGACTGAATACAAGACCTGCGTCTCCCAGGCGGAACTGAACTCCGAGAAAGGCGGTAATGATGCCCAGCAAATATACACCCATAATGACCGGATACAACTCATTACTTCTATAATGTCGGGTCATCAGTGCGTTCAGGAAATCCTTGCTGCTGAAGAATACCAGTACATTAAAGGCTGCGAGTACCACCAACGCCACATAATCAGCAGCCGTATTTTGCGTATAATTTTCATTCAAGGTTGGAACCGCTACGGTAACCACCAGTGCCAACGCGTAGCCTATGACGTACAAGGCCAAGCTGTAGTATTTAATTACCCGATCGTACAACAGCTTCACTTTAGGCAGGAAATAAGCCAACACCAGCGATACACAGGTATACAACAACACTTTGTACAAGGTGTAATGTGCAAACCCGTCGGATACGACGATGTTATACCAATGCCCAGCTTCATACAAAAGGTAGCAGTACACGTTCACCAAAGCTACATATTTAAACCCTTGCATGATTCGCATTTCGTACAAACGATTGTTTTTGAAGGCATTCGGACGGCTAAATTCAATCGCATAGAAGACGGTAACGATCAACATTCCCAGTGTAATGAGCGTATATTTGAGTCCAAAATAATCCGTCTCAAATCCTGACAACAGATATATAGGGAAATCGACGAAAAAGAATGCGCTCAGACACAGTAATAAAATGCCCCAGCCTGCTCGTTCTAATTCCTTCAACCGGTAACGGTAGCCATATAATGTAAGAAGAACAGCTTCGATCAACCAGCCCATGGATAGCCATCTGACTCCAAACTGGAACGGAATCATGAGGATGGCAAAGGTCAATGAAGTCGCATAAAATAATATTTTTGTTTGTTTCTCCTCTGGAATATATCGACGGACCCATTGTCCCAAGCCCCCATACACCAAGCAAAAGACAAGTGCCAGCAAGCCTTTGTAATCATCCAGGCCCGCATCGCCGAACAGAGAATACAGAACGCAACAGCTCACGACTGTGTTCAGAGCCAGCAGGGAGAAATCCAGCCATGACAGTTTTGTTTTTAATCGGAACGGCACCCACAGCGTCATCCCGAGGTACATCGCAAATGTAATAACTGCATACAGCATGCTCGCTACGGCGCTTTCCGATAACCACGTCAGCACAATCATCAGGGGCGTATTGAGCAGAAAGCTGATATATTGCACGACGACCCACCGTTTGCGGAAGGATACAAGCAGAATGAGCAGGTTCAACAGGAACAGATAGCCCATGGCGATATACACAGCGTTCCCTTCCAGCCCGTTCGCTGCCATATAGGAAAACAGCGGGAGATATCCCCCTACTAAACCAAAAGAACATATCGTTCTGGATTCATACCTTAACGACAATAGCACAGCGGTCACCGTAACTAGTACGGACAAGCCTATGCCTGTATACATTCCTATGATTTCTAACAAAAAGTAGCTGTAAAAAATCGATCCGTACAGTACAGAAATACCACCGCCCAAAATACCGAGCGCAAAGGTTTGCTTCTGCTTGCGGTACAGCCATTCCCCGCCGCCCAGCATCAGCGCTCCTAGCAGAAAGAAGGCCACGCCCTTCATATTTCCTGTAAACCAGTTCGAGTATGAGTATTTAAAAGCGGCTCCCACACCCAAGATAATGAGCAAAATCCCTAGCTTGTTAATCCAGTTTAAGCCTAGCTTCATTTCAAATTGATTCTGCTTCATCCGCTTCTGCATCGTTTCTTCGCTGATCTCTTCTTCTCCGAGCTGATGGAGCTCGCTTGCCGTCTGATGAAGCAATTTGCGCTCGGCCTCCTGAAACCGCCCGCGTTGCTCCATGATCCGGTCACGAATCTCCTCTGAGAACAGTCGCAGTCTGGCCACGATCTCGTCCTGATCTTCTTTAAGCTCATGAGTGGTTTGCTGAATAAGCTGGTCCACCCGGTTTTTAGCCCCATATTCAAAGGCTATCAGCCGATTCTTTCCTTCTGTAGTTCTGGAAGCAAAATAGGTCTCCAGCTTTTCACGCGAAATGCGGATCATATTCGCCTTTTCGCTCAGCATTTGCTCCGTCAGCGCAGTGCGCAGCTTTCCATTTTCCTGCTCAATATGTCGTACCCGCTCTTCCAAATGAATGCAGCGAGCCTGATAATCCTCGAACTTTTTTCGCATAACCTCATTCTCCAGAATGATATCTGAGGCTTCATAGTCCGCGATTAATGTTTGATACTCCTTGAGCAGCTTGTTCTGTTCTTGGCGGATCGTATGTAAACGACCTTTAAAATCCTCCATGTTCTCCTCCATCGCTGTCCATTTTGGTAATCATTACATTTTACATGAAATTAAAAAGGCATTATAGAGACTATAGCCTATTTTGAACGTTAAAATGAGGCTTTTACTTATAGTTTCTTCCAGTTTCATCAGCGCAGATGAAGTAGGACGGATATACATAAGAAATAAAGCCTACCTCTTCCCTTCGCAAACATGAAACCCGCATGGATGTGTTGCAGAGTCATTTTGCGCGTAGAACTTATCTTAATTACTCTGTGTATTTATTTTTATTGGAAAGATCACGATGAAAAAAGGAATTAATCCAATGTGCAGATTCATGCCCTTGATTACCCTGCCAAAAATCCGTATACTTACAAAAAAGCAAACGACATTGTGCCTGTGAAGAGCATCCAACTCGGAGGCGTTTACGCCAAGGATCATACGTTAGTGTACGATTTGGCGATATGTTCCTAAGTAAACCGGACCCGCCCGTTAAAGCGGAGCAAAGTGGATTGGAGAGTCATGACGTCTGTCATGCTGTCCGGTCAATTTGGGTGGCACCGCGAGATCAAAGCGCTCCTCGTCCCATGTGGATGAGGGCGCTTTTTGTATTTTTATCCGAAAGGGAGTGCGGTGTCATGTTAGATATCAAATGGATCAGAGAGCATCAAGAGCAGGTACAGACAGCAGCAGACGACAAAGGAATACAGGTATCGGTCGCGGAACTGTTGACCCTGGATGATCGGAGAAAGCAGCTACTTCAGGAAGTGGAACAGCTTCGTCAGACGCGTAATCAGTGCAGTCAGGATATCGGCGCGCTGATCCATGCCGGTAAGAGTGAACAAGCGGAAGAGGCCAGGCTGCAGGTCAAAGAAATTAACGGACGGCTAGATTTTCTGGAAGCCCAACAACAGGAAATAGAGGAGCATTTTCAACAGCTCATGCTTCTGACGCCTAATATCGTATCGCCAGATACGCCACGGGGTAGATCGGATGAGGATAATGTAGAACTAAAGCGGGTCGGGTCGGTTCCGGACTTCGAATTTGAACCAAAGGATCATATGGCGCTCGGCCAGCTTCACAAGCTGATCGACGTTCCTCGCGGTGTCAAAACTGCCGGTACCCGTAACTACTACCTGACGGGAGCAGGGGTTACGTTGCACCGGGCTGTGCAGCAGCTTGCAGTCGATCTGCTTACCGAACGGGGATTTCAGCTTCTGGACGTTCCGCTGATGGTACGCTCCGAGGCGATGCGCAGCACCGGCTTTTTCCCGCTCGGACTGGATCAGACGTACCGCATCACAGGAGAGGATCAATGGCTTGTAGGCACTTCGGAAGTTCCGCTGGTCTCGTATTACAGCGGTGAGATCGTGGATGTTACGGACCCGATCCGGCTGGCGGCCGTATCCGTATGCTTCCGCAATGAGGTCGGCTCGGCCGGAAGGGATGTGCACGGACTGTATCGTGTGCACCAGTTTGCCAAGGTTGAGCAGGTCGTAATCTGCGAAGCCAGCCTGGATGCTTCAGAGCAGATGTTTCAGGATATTACGCGCAATGCGGAAGACCTGCTTCAACAGTTGGAGCTGCCTTACCGCAAGATGGCTGTCTGTACAGGCGACATGGCGCAAAAAACCTACAAGCAGGTGGACATTGAGACATGGATGCCCAGCCGCCAAGCTTACGGCGAGACACATTCGTCGTCTCAACTGCTTGATTTCCAGTCGCGCCGTTCCAACATCCGGTACCGCAATGCGGACGGCAAGCTGAAATATTGTTACACGCTCAACAACACTGCGGTCGCTTCGCCCCGGATTTTGATTCCGTTGCTGGAGCATCACCAGCAAGAAGACGGTTCGATCCGTATTCCGGAGGCTTTACGCCCGTATATGCCGCAAGGTATGGAATTTTTGCGTACTCCCTTGTTATGAAAACAGGAGCGCACTTAGAAAAGTAGTACCCAATGAGTCGGATTTCCCATTGTAATCATCGCAAAAAGACGAAGGACAAACATCCTTCGTCTTTTTTTGATGTCTCATTGTGCTTGTGCTTCTGCTTCCCATGCGCTGGCAGGGCCAAAAAATTCATAGTGGATATCCGAAGCAGGGATATTCCACTCTTTCAACAGGCCGTAGACTGATTGCATGAATCCCTCAGGGCCGCAAAAGTAATACTGTGCGTTACGTTCCGGTATCACGGATTGCAACCAGGCCAGATCCAAACGGCCTTCCTTGTGAAAAGCCTGTGCCAGCCGATCCTGTTCCGTTGGTCTGCTGTAACACCACCGAACTGCGGCCTGTGTATGTGTGGCGACCAGCTTTTCCACCTCATTACGCAGAGCATGGTTATCCCCGTTGACTGCTGCGTGGACAAAGGTGATGGGCCGATCTGGAGCAGACTCCACCAAGGAAGCCAGCATGCTGACCATCGGTGTTAGCCCGACCCCACCGCTGATCAGCACGACAGGTCTGCGATCTGTTCGATCCAGCGTAAAATCGCCAGCCGGTGCAGATACCTGTAGTACATCGCCAGCCTGCACCTGCTCATGCAGATACACGGATACTTTACCAGCCGGGCGGGATCCTACGGCATCCTCGCGCTTTACGGATATCCGGTAGTGAGGTTGGCCCGGTGCATCCGAAAGGCTGTATTGACGGATATGGGTATTATGTTCACCCGGAATCCGCATCTGCAGGCTGATGTATTGCCCAGGCTCAAATGCAGGCAGCACCTGTCCATCCTGCGGCACCAGATAAAAGGACGTAATTTGACTGCTTTCCTTAACCTTTTTCTGCACAACAAAGCTCTTAAAGTCTGACCAGCCTCCCTGCTGCTGTTCCGCCTCCTTGTACATTTCAGCTTCCACGTCTATAAATACATTAGCGATCACACCATAGGCCTCGGCCCATGCGGCGATGATCTCGTCTGTAGCTGCATCCCCCAACACGTCCTTGATCGCAGCAAGCAGATATTTTCCGACGATAGGATAATGCTCAGGCTTAATTCCCAAACTACGATGCTTATGTGCAATCTGCCGCACCACCGGAAGGATTTCCTCCAGACGATCAATGTGCTGTGCAGCCGCATATACAGCATTGGCCAGCGCCCCTTGCTGACGTCCTTGCTTCTGGTTAGCGTGATTGAATATATTCAGCAGCTCGGGATGAGCCTCGAACATCATTTGGTAAAAACGCTTGGTAATTGTAGTTCCGTGTACCTCCAAAACAGGTACGGTCGATTTTATCGTTGCAATGGTTTGCTCACTTAGCATCTTTGTATCCCTCTTCTCTCCCAAAATAAGATGAACCAAGGGTGTTTCAACATATGCACCCACTTGTTAACCCTCCATTTACAGCCCAGTATACCCACATAAAGTAACCGTTTATGTGATTGCAGTCACTTTAAATTTGAATAATTCGAACATGTCAATGACAAATCGCACAATCACAAACACTTCCAGTGTAAGTAATGACCTTTCCGCAAGTAGGCAAAAGGGGAACGCCTATGGGCCTGAGCCGGTCGGACGTTCCCCCTTTTCATTCATTTCAAAATATCAAGTTAGCCAGTGCGGTTTATGAAGACTGACCCGTACCTGTTAAGATGCGGGTGTGAATTTTATCCAGTCGTAATAAGCTCGTAGCGGTGTGCCCGTGTAATTAAATGAACCTGTCCACTCCAAATTTTTGCCCGCGCCGGGCCACAGGTTAACCATAACTTGTCCTGGTTGCGATGGCAGTTCCCCACGGGAACCATTCTCCGTATGCACTAGTTTACCATCCACATACCATCGGATGGCCGATGGTGACCATTCGAACGCATAATCATGATAAGCGGCTGAAGCATCAAATCCAAGATCAAGCACCGTTTCATGAGAGCCGACTCCGTTCGTATAATAATTCATTTGGAGTTTAGTCGTATCCTTCCCAAGAATCTCGATATCAATTTCATCATTGCGTTGCGGTTTATTAGGATCCTTCTCCCGGTTCGTATAAGTGAATAAAGAAGTAACGAGTCCGCGCGCCTTGGCTACTTTTAACCTTCCTTCGACCCGGCCATACCCGTAGGTATTATTTGTTGCGTATTCACCGGAGACAAAAGGTTTCCCTTCGCAGCTGCCGGGGCAACCTGCTGTATCGATTCTGAGCGCCATCTTACCGGAGTTAAACTCAATGTGATCCGCCCTCCATTCAGCCCCAAAGTCATCTCCATTGTTCCATCCATCAGACTTGTACCACAGTGCACTATTATAACTGTTGAGGTTGTCCGTAAACCCTGCAGCGGCAGGTGCATTTGCTGAAGCAAATGCAGGTTGCGGTAATGCGATCACCGTTAACATTGCAGCAGCTACCTTAATCGCTTTCCAACTGGCAATATGATCTCGAATCGTTTTCAAATTCTTTTCACCTCGCTGATAGATTTATGGGGCGTCTGAAACAATATTCTTTTCCATTATATGGGACTTTTTATCGATTTTCAAATATCTTTATACCTATTTTGTATGTAGTGATCAGATTTGTTCTTTCTCCTAACAACAGTTTCACCATTCTAAATACTTCAATTTATTCCACTTGTAAACGCTTCCAATTAGGATAAAATCGAAGATGAGGTGCCGGACAAGCCGTTTCGGCCCATCCTATCCGTGATAAAGGAGGCAGATGATATCGTGAAGTGGATCAACAGCAGCAATTGGTTAGCCGCATGGATTTGTATCCTATTCGCAGTGGCCGGTGCGGGTCTTCAACCCGATGCAGTACATGCCAATACAACAGGCGTGACGCAAGCAACCTACGGGACCGAGGTGAACCAAGCGCTGAATGGTTTGGACGACGCCAATGCAGAACGTTCTCTGAACGCAACAGTAAGCACAGCCATTACCAACGGAACGGATTGGAAAGACACCGCAGGTAACCCGATTCAGGCGAACAGCGGCAATATCTTAAAAGTAGGCTCCACCTATTATTGGTACGGCGAGCATGCTGAGAACTGGAAATTTGAAAAAGTGAACGTATATACCTCAACCGATCTAAAAAATTGGTCCTTCCGCAGCAGTATTCTCACCAAAGATTCCGCCCCTGAGCTGAATTCGAGCAAAATCGAGCGTCCCAAAGTCATTTACAACAAAACCACCGGAAAATATGTATTATGGGCGCACTATGAAAATGGCACGGACTACTCACTCGGTCGCGTAGCTGTCGCTACCAGCGATACACCTGACGGAAATTTTGCCTACCAAGGCAGCTTCCGCCCGCTGAATTACGAGTCCCGTGATATGACAGTGTTCACAGATACCGACGGTAGCGGCTACCTCATTACCGCTTCCCGTAAGAATGGCGGTGCCAACGATACGATGGCGATCTTCAAGCTGACAGCCGATTATACCGGCGTGCAGTCGTTCGTTGGCTGGATTTTTGAAAATGGCTATCGTGAAGCTCCTGCTGTTGTGAAAAAGAACAACACCTACTACCTGTTCACCTCGCAGGCATCCGGCTGGTATCCTAATCAGGGCGCTTACGCAACCGCCAGCTCCATGACTGGAAGCTGGTCTGCTTTGTCACCCTTCGGTGATCCAGCGGCTTACGGCTCGCAAATCCACTCCATCGCCACGATTACAGGCAGCGCAGGAACCAGCTACATCTATATGGGAGACCGCTGGAACCCGCTCAATCTGAGCGACCACAAATTCATCTGGTTGCCACTGACCCTGAATGACTCCAATAAAACGGCAACCCTGAACTGGTATAGTAGTTGGGATCTGGATGCTGCGACGGGCACGGTAATCTTGCCATCTCTTGTGAATCACGCGCAAGGCAAAACAGCGACTGCTAGCTCAGCCGCATCCAGTTCTCCAGCTTCACTGGCGAACGACGGAAACACCCAAACCTCATGGAAGACTGCCTCCGCATCCTGGCCTGCTTGGTGGCAGGTCGATCTGGGCACTACCAAGACAATCAGCGAAGTGGATATTTCATGGTTTATGTACAAAGGATCTGAGGCGTATTACAAATATAAAATTGAATACAGCACGGATGGAGTTAACTACTCCACGATTGACCGCACAGGTAATACCACGTATGGTTTTACCAGCGACAAAGTCAATTTTCAAGCCCGCTACGTGCGAATCAATCTTGTAAATGCGGTGCTATTTAATAATCCAAACAACTGGTATACCCCGACGGTGCATGAAGTAAGATTGCTTGGCAATTAACTCGTTTCATTAAAAAGAACATGGCAGGAGAGCACCCACATAAGATAGGCTTCTTCTGCCATGTTTGCTTTACCATCCGCTTCGTACTCACTCGCTCAACGCATCCGATTCACTGTGGTAAACACAAATTTATCGTACCGATGCCGCGAGAATGAGTATTCAAATGGTATACCCGTATCCAGATAACCCACCTGCTCAATTTCCAAGATTGGATCATCCGCTGCACAATCCAAGTGCTCCCGATCCAGTTCTATCGACTTGGAAGCGCGGATTGTACGATGCGAACCGACAATATTAAGGCCCAACTCCTCCTTAATATGTTTGTACACTGAGCCGTACAGCACCTGCTCGGTAATACCACTAATTAGCTTCGTGGGCATATACGTGCGCTCGATAACATAAGGCTCGCCCTCCACAATGCGCAGACGGATCACATGATATACAGGAGAATTGGCATCAATAAATAGATGAGCCGCTACTTCCTCAGATGGAAATTGAACGTCAAAGGCGATAATCTTATTTTTAATTTCTTTCCCGCGCAGTACGTTGGTTAGCCCCAACATTTCATTCACGACGACGTTAACAGGACCATTGTGGACCGATTTGACGATAAAGGTTCCGTGTCCTCTTTTACGATTCAACAATCCTTCCATCACCAGCGTATCTAATGCCCTCTTGATTGTCATCCGGCTCACCTGAAACTCACTTGCCAGCGAGATTTCATCAGGAATCGGATCATCACCGCTATAGGTTTTATCCATAATCCGCTGTTTAACTTCTCGTGCAATCCGCTCGTATTTGTTCATCTGTCTACCACCTGTACTAAAAATTGTTTTATGTCAGCATTTTACCAAAACATCGGTAGCGCTGGTTCTTTTTGTTCTGCAGGCGGGACGTTAAGGTATTAGGTATAAGTAAGTATACCGAACATTATACTTTCTCACCAGCGGCGTACAGCACAGCTCTCGACGGTGATGAAGAAAAAAAGGCGGTCCAGAGGACCACCTTAGAATCCGTTATTTTCGATCACCTGTTTGAACCAGTGCCCGCTCTGTTTAACGGATCTTTTGCCGCCGTCCTGAAGATCGACAGACACAAAACCGTAGCGATTCTTATAAGCGTTCGTCCAGGACCAGTTGTCCATAAACGTCCATAGGTGATAGCCTTTCACATTGGAGCCCTCTGAGATGGCCCGTTGAACCCATTTTAGATGCTCACGGATAAAATCAATGCGATAGTCATCGTGGATCATACCCTGTTCATCCCTGAATTTTTCCTCACCTTGAACGCCCATCCCGTTTTCTGAAATGAAACATTCAATGTTGCCATAATTTTGTCTGACATTGGTCAAAATGTCGTAAATCCCCTTCTCATAAATCTCCCAGCCCCGCATCTCATTCATCTTGCGACCAGGCATGACGTAATAATCGAAGAAACGTTCCGGTACAAAAGGCGCGTCCGGGTTCGGCAGACTTTCGCGGGCCTTGACTCTGCGCGGCTGATAATAATTAATACCCAGCAGGTCAACCGTACCCTTGCGTATAATCTCCCGATCTTCTTCTTTCGTTAATGGTAAAAATCCTTCTTGGCGTAACAGATCCACGAGCAAAGGATTGAATTCTCCCGTCACAGATGGGTCTAAAAAGGAACGGTTAAAGAACGCATCGCATATTTCAGCAGCCTGCACGTCTGCCGGATGCTGACTACGCGGATAAGTCGGCGTCAGGTTCAAAATAATTCCGATTTTGCCCTTATAGCCTCCCTCTCTGTAAGCCTTAATGGCACTGGCGCTCGATAACAGGGTATGATATCCCACCTGTACAGCTTTACCGAAATCCACTTCATTCGGATAGTGGAAATCGTACAGATAGCCGCCTTCCACCGGGACAATAGGCTCGTTATGCGTAAACCATTTAGCTACACGATCCCCGAATAACTCAAAGCAAGTGTTAGCGTAATCCACGTAAGCTTCGACCGTCTCCCGGTTCACCCAGCCTCCATTTTCCTGCAGAGCCATTGGTAAATCAAAATGATATAGATTCACAAACGGCTCAATACCCGCCTGATGCAACTCTTCAATGACGGCAGTATAGAATTGAACTGCCTGCTGGTTCATTGCACCTTTCCCTGCCGGAAACAGACGTGACCAGGAAATAGAGAACCGGAAAGAGTTGTGACCAAGCTCTTTCATAAGTGCAATATCCTCTTTGTAACGGGTATAAAAACGGGACGTATCGGCTGGACCGACACCGTCATAGAAACGGTTCGGCTCCTGCTCAAACCAATAATCCCAAATGTTCGGTCCTTTGCCGTCTCCTTCCACAGTTCCTTCTGTTTGGGTAGCCGAAGCTGAGGAACCCCACCAGAAGTCGGACGGAAAACGGTATTGAATGGTTTGCTGCTCTATATCTTTCATTTCGGTATGATTCACAGCTCTCTACTCCTCTCTCTTTTGCAAAGAATAAGCCGCTAATCTAGTAGCTGCTCATTCACATTACATTCCAATAGTTTGATCCTTACCCGCAATGGCTGCTTGGCTAAGCTCCTCTTCCTGCTCTTTACGCACATTTATCCGGTCAATAATTTTCAGGAACGGGAACCAGATGACAAAGACGACAGCCATATTAAATAGTTGCAGCACGCCACCCATCAGGGAGCCCGTAGCCATCATTCCACTAAAGAACAACGGCATCGTCCAAGGAACCTGTATCCCGTTTGGCGGCGGCACAATCCCGGCGGACATCGCAAAGTAAGTAATCAGCGTAACGATCATTGGAGAAATGACCCATGGGACAAAAATAAGCGGATTCATCACAATCGGCAAACCGAATATGACGGGCTCATTGACATTAAACAGACCCGGTCCAAGGGCCAGCTTACTGACCTGCTTCAATTGCTTGCTCTTAAGGAAGAACAGAATCGAGAGTACCACGGCCAGTGTCATACCTGTACCACCGATACCTACTGTATAAATATCTACAAACTGCTTGGTGATAATATGTGGCAGTTCCAATCCTTTGGAGTACGCTTCATAGTTTTCAAGTGCCAGCGTATTCCAGATCGGGTCCATGACCGAGTTGATGATAATTTGACCATGAAGCCCAAAGAACCATAAGAGCTGAACAAAGAAAATAGCAATCAGTGTAGGTATAATGCCACTGCCCAAATGCACCAGCGGTGCCTGTACGGCATGATAGATCAAATCATGCAGGTTATTATGAAGGGTCAGTGTAACCACAACGTTGATGATCAAGAATATGCCCAATGTGATACACGCCGGAAGCAAAGCTGCAAACGATTTGGCAACTGCCGGCGGAACGCCTGGGGGCATTTTAATGACAAAATTCCGCTGCGTCACCTTTCGGTATATCTCAGCCGCAATAAAAGCGACGATCATACCGAGGAACATGCCTTTGGCCCCGATCCGATCAACCGGAATGACACCAGCAATCGTGGCACCGCTTTCTTGTGTCAGCACAAACGGGGTGAGCATCAAGAAACTGGCCAACGCAATCATGCCGCCGAATATGGGCTCGACCTTATAACTTCGAGATAGGTAATAGCCAATCCCGACGACCACAAATAAGGTCATGATGTTCAGTGTGGCATTAGGCGCAATATTCAGCAGACTGTTAAAAGTCGTATAATTGCCGTCGCCCATCCACCCTTTTAGAAACGGCAGATTGATAATAACAACGATAATGGAGCCAAAAACCGTTAATGGAAATGACAACATAAATGCATCACGCAGTACAGTAAGATAGCGGTTGTTGTTCAGTTTACCGGCAATAGGTATCAGTATCCGGCTTAATTTTTCAAACAAAGCCTATTCCTCCCCGCGAAGTGACTTGCATCAATTAGGGTTGCAAGCTTTTCATGTCCCAATTTTCACAAACTTACATGTTCCGTTATAAATTTCTGGATTTGAACAGCTCCAGCAACTCTTGAACCAGATCCTTCATGGTAACCGTGGACATCAGATGATCCTCAGCATGCATCAGAAGGAGCGAGAAAGGAGTTTGGGTCCCTCCCGCTTCCTTCTTAACCATTTGAAAATGGATATCATGCGCAGCGCGTAAATCCTGCTTGGCTTGTTTGAGCATTTCGTCCGCACCTTCTACATTCTCATTCCGGTATTCGCTCAGCGCCTGAATCACTTTACTGCGAGCGCTTCCACTATGAAGAATAAGTTGGAAACTAATTTGCTCTTCCGTCAGATCAGCTATGTTGACTTTATCCATTTTTACGTTCCACCAGCTTCACTGCCTGCTCATAGGCTTTCTTACCGTCAACCATTCCGTATGCCATCATGTCAATCACTTCTACATGAATACCATATTGGGCTGCTTCCTTTTCCAGTTGCCCTTTAAGAAAACTCATTTGCGGGCCAATCAATACCGCGTCAGCCTTAGCCATGTCTTCTGCCGCCTGATCTTGACCTACTGCCCAAATTTCAGCCTCGTCTCCAATGGACTTGGCATAATCCTGCATCTTGGTAACCAGCAAACTTGTAGACATACCTGAGCTGCACGCCAGTAAAATTTTCTTCATGATTATTCCTTCCCTTCAAGGTCTGATTGGATGTTAACTACTAGAAAACGTTTACAGCGTAATTATAAATCCGCTTTTTAAATTTGTCTATACATTTAATTTATATGTATAGACTTTTTTTAAAATGACACTACTTCTTCATTTTTTTTCTTGAAAATTAACGTGTTTATCTCTTTTCTTTAATCTCTCAATCACAATGGAGTTTCACAAAAGTAGAAAAGTATATATTTTGTCCTTTCATATGCGGAACGGATGTCATATAGACGAGGAATACAAGCAATTGTATGATTAGCGGAAATAACTGGATACATAACCTAACTACATTCTTCGATATGGAGGTTCTACCCATTGATATGTTATCCGATTCTGTCATATGGTAACATGAGCTTACGGAGTCAAGCTTAAGAGCGCCCCTCCGTAGCCAAAGAATAGCTGAGGTGAGAAGAGATGAGTAGAGCCGAGAAGAGTCAAAGTAAAACCAAGCAAGAGTTGGACCGGGTCGTGTTCATCGGCCGCACGTTTGAGGAGTACGTACAAATGTTCAATTTGCACATTCCTGAACTTGCAGGCAAGAAGATTTTGGACTGTCCTGCGGGAGCATGTTCATTTACCGCTCATGGCACGAAGGTCTCACTGGATATCACCGCAAGTGATATAGCCTATGATCACAAGATTGATGATCTGAAACGCAAAGGCCTGCTGGATATCGAGCATGCTATGGAAACGATGGAGCGTGCAAAAGCCAATTATGTCTGGGACTATTATGGGGATGTGCAAGGGCTTAGCGAGCATCGCTATCAAGCACTCCAGGATTGCACCCAGGATATGAGGAAGCATTCGGAACGCTACGTTGCTGCGGTACTGCCAGAGTTGCCCTTTGGGGATGAACAGTTTAATATCGTGCTGTCTGCCCATTTTCTGTTTATGTATAGTGATCGACTTGATTATGAATTTCATAAAAAGACGATACAAGAACTGCTGCGAGTCGCTTCAGAGGAAGTACGTATTTTTCCCCTGACCGATTTAACGGGCACTCGTTACGATCTGCTGGATCCTTTGATTCTTGAGCTGGAGGCAGAAGGCTTACAGGTGACGGAGGTCAAGGTGCCGTATGAGTTTATGCGTAACGGCAACTCGCTGTTGAGCATCCGAAAGATATAGCTGCAAATTAGATATGAAAGGGAGCAAGCTGTTAGCTTGCTCCCTTTCTGGTTATTGAGATGAGAATAGCAAGCGTCATACTTGGAAGCAGGGCTTTCATGCGCTGAAAAATAGAAAAATTTAGAATATCAAGAAACATTCCTACATTTTTATCGTCTATATTATGGAAAACCCTACGTATGAGGGCAAGATTCTTCGAAGCCCGAAGTTAAAAATCAACTCACAAAGGAGCTTGTGCATGTTAAAAAAGTTAGGATTAGCTGCATTGATTCTGGTTACTAGCCTCTCCGTTATTGGAACAGGTTGGGCCGCATCCAGCACAACAACCATTGAAGTTTCCAAAACTGCTCTGGATTACAACGTTGCTCGCCCCCTAAGTGACGGTGCTTTTCATGATGGCTTATTAGCCGCTGAAACATCCGCTGGAAACCTCGTGTTTTACAATACCAAAGGAGAAAAAGCTTTCTCTCTTCCCGCCGAGCTTAAACCCATTGGTGATTTTCATGAGCAGCGAGCTGTAGTCAAAAATACAAAAACCAATCTCTATGGATACATTAATACCAAAGGGACATTGGTTATTCCTTGCCAATATACCGAAGCTAATTCGTTTAGCGAAGGAAAATCCAAGGTCACAACAGCCGCCACCAAAGAAAATGCAATTATTGACCGTACAGGAAAAACCCTTACTCAGTTCAAAGAAAACTATGGATCAGAATATCTATTTACGGATGGTCTGGCGCTTGCCTACGCCCCTAACACAGGCAAGATCGGTTTTGTGAATGCCTCTGGTCAACTAGCGATTCCTTATAGATACAAATACAGTCGTGGTTTCTCGGATGGCTTGGCTATTGTTCAGAATAGCAAAGGGCTATACGGGTATATCAATACTGCAGGGAAAGAAGTCATTCCTCCTCAATATAAATCCGGTGGAGACTTCTCGGAAGGATTGGCTCCGGCTCAAAATACCAAGGGAAAATGGGGATTCATCAATAAACAGGGAAAAGTCGTGATTCCCTTTAAATTTACGGATGCCCAGGATTTTAGTGAAGGCCTAGCGAGTGTGAAAAATGCAAAAAACGAAGTCGGATTTATTAATAAAAGTGGAGCACTGGTCATCAAATATCAACAAAAATATGATGTTACCTCTCCGTTCAAAGAAGGTTTTGCTTTAGTGGGTAAACAAGTAAATTCATCAGTCTCAGACGGCAAATTCGGTTACATCAATCGTCAAGGGCAACTGCTGACTAAACTTGAGTACAGAGCGGAATCCTCCTCCTTCTCCAATGGCTATGCTGTTGCTTTTATCAAACCAGGCAAAGCGTTCATTGTATCTAAGCATTCCGTTTCAAAATAAAAAAACGACCCTGGAAGCAGGTCGAATGGATCTGCTTCCAGGGCCAATAGATTGTATTGTATTTCCTTTAATTAATCAGTCGTGTGTGTAGAATTTCACTCCAGGTAAATCTGCTGCCACCCACGAGTAGTTAATGGTATTACTGTTGTAATTTTTTGTCCCCGCTTGTGCAATTTGTACCTCTTTTAAAATTGTGATCGATGACCCCTTCGGTCTGACAACGACGACATGACCATGCCCTTCCGCTTTTTTGATCCCGATCGTAGGATACCCGAGATTTGCTCTTTTTTGAGCATCCTGAAAAGTTACAGAGTACCATCCCTCCGTCTTGTTACCGGATAAAGCTTCAGCCATTTGATTGGCTAAGCCACTTGGTAAGTCAGCCGACATAGCCGACATCACATCTTGAGCAAAAATATTACACTTTGTTCCACCTACCGGTGAATACTTTTTGTTCGTTTCTACCTTAAAACTGTCAATTACAGATGCGTAAGTACTTGCACTTCTAGCCATTGAAATTCCCCCTGAATATAAGTTGTAGAGGAAATGATGGAGTCGCTTGAACATCTGAATGGCTCCACATTCAATCGATGTTAGCCTCAATTCCCTCTCAACTATTAGGGTGATTTCCGGCTTACTTTAACAACGTAATACCACAGAAAATTAACATCATTTCTATTTTTCCTATTAAAAACTCCATCCACAGCGATAGTCTACTTGTCGGAGCTTCATTAAGGGTGCATGCTGATCAGAGTTGAAAAATTGCTCAATGTTTGTTCTCGAACTGTACAAACACGAATCTTTGGGCTTCCAGTCTTCATCACCTAGACAAGTGAATGTCATATATCAACAAATCATTTATAGTACTAGAAGTTGTATTCTGTGCAATTGTGGGCAGCTTAACTTCTTTACTTTTAAAATCCTGGCTTACAGATATAGTTGCAAACGTAAAAACAAGTACCAGCAGAAGTATAATTGTCATTCTTTTATTTAAGAATTTCAATACGACACCCTCACTTCGTTATTTTTTATAAATCACTTTACCTTGACCATCTCGAATATCTACTTCAGTTGGTTTAAAACGTGTATCAGAACTATCACTTATGAAGATGTATGCTGTTTCTTTAACATTCATTTTTTTTGTCTGTGTACGCTGATTTGGAAAGGTAATAGATATAGTTTTTCCATACATAAAAATTTCCTCACTGTTAATAAAAAGCGCCAAATACGGAGAGCCACTTTTGCGTCCAATGGTTTGCACTACCTGCTTTATATCTTCCTGAATCTCTAATTCTCTTACAAATTCCTCTTGTCCATTTACTATAGTTAACATTCCGACTCCGATACGCTTATGATCTTTGTAAGCTATTAGAGAAAATGGCTTGTCTACATTATTTACTATTTTGTAGTTTAGTAGCTCAAACTCTTCTTTGCCTGAAACTTTTTTAATTACATCCTCATTAGTGGCGGTATATTTATCTCTTGTGAAGTAATTTGAAACTGCAACAATGAGAACTATACTGATTAGAATAAAAATAAGTTTCCATTTGTCTTTAAGCATTTTTGCCTCCCTAATATCTAAATTCGAAGTGCAAGATGTAGATTTCTATTTATGTAATATATCAACTTATTTATCCATATTATAGTGAAAAAACTCATATTATCATTAAATAGAATATTATACATATACAATATAAACCAAATAAAATCCCATATTTCTAATGCATTATCATTTGTTGATACCCATTCATTTACCTTGCTTTACGCTTGAAATGGTAGGAATCTTATAATGTTGGAATCTGTACAGATTTCAAGTTTCAAAACAGTATTAATTTCTTTAGAAATATTCACAAAAAAACTTTATGAGAGCATAATTCCTTTTTACATTGACTTTATCAATCAAATAATCATAGTTAGACGAACCGTTTTTTATTTTTTTGGAAAAAATATTCCTCATGCACTTTCACTTTTCCCATAAATACACATGGCATCCTAAGTATCACCTAAGGAGAGGTGTATGATGGGAAGTGAAGAAACTTTGCAACAACGATTGGAGAAAAATCGACAGCGGCTCTATGATTTGCAAGCGAAATATGGACTAGAGCACATCTATGTACTCCGACAATCTATGGTCTTGGACGAGCTGATTAATCAATATAATCGGATATACTATGCAAAACTAAAAAAGCCGATTGCTTAAAGGCAATCGACCGGGCGAGAAACTTGTGGTGGGTCACTCGCCCTTTTATTTAACATACATGCCAAATAATCCGATTGCCATCTTTATCGTTTATTTTTGAGTTCATTCATACAGCAAATACAGATCCAAGCATTTCTTAAAGTATGTAAGGTCCTGAAGTTCGCTACATAAAGTGCAAACTTCCCCCGTGCATTGTCGCATGATCAAACCACTCTCCGTCATCCAAAATTCCATGGCTGTATGCTTGCCAATCCCAAGACGCTTCCTTATATCTACGGGGATGACAATCCGACCTAAGCTATCCAAGTCCCTGACCAATCGTACGCGATCCAAAAGAAAACCTCCTTATTTCAAAAATATCAGTAGATCAAAAATAGGCATAAATGCTTTGAATAAGGAAATATTTATCAAAACATGGTGTGAACTGGAAAAAACGCTTCATTCGACATGGAGAAAATAAAACGCCTTGCCAGGAAAGAAGTTCCCCAGCAAAGCGCATTCGTTACTCGAATCTGATCTGACTCGGTTGTTGATCATTTTCTAAAATGATAGTGACTTCCTTCTTTACCAAAAATGGTTCCTTACCTCATCTATCAAATACTTCTCTCGTTAATCATCACTTAGCTGAAGGCTTTCTTCACTGATTACGGTTGGAACGATAAGTTCAGGAGTAACCGTATGTTTAGTTAGTGTAAGATAGTCCCCAACCCCCACCATCAGAGCGATCCCGATAAATAGCACGATCCAATTACGATTCTTTTTCATCATCTATACCTCTCATTCTTCACTCCGCCCGTTCAGCCACTTGAACCAATGGAGCAGATGACTGAATCGGTATTCATGCTGCGAAGCGTACGTCCATACTTCCGGCTCTTCACCGGGCTCCTTCCAGACGAGCATGGAAAAGTGACCTTCTTCCTCGCTCGCAACCGACAGCAGCGAAAGACGATCATCTCCGAATCGGTATGGAGCCGATTCCACCCAGTAATTCCGCATATCGCTGATCCAGCTGCGGAACTGCTCTGTACCTGCGATCCGCAGGACTTCATCAGGGAGGAGCAGATGCTCGTTGATGTCCTTCCAATCCCCCGCATATCGGTACCGCGCTGCCAGCATTGGACTAAGCGGCCGGGTTTTACCCAGGGCCAACGTAGGCATACAGGCGACGGGAACGACCGGACCGATACTCTGGATAGCATAAGACTGGCATTCCTCCTCACTCATTCCGTAAGACATAGCCTCTACGAGAAAATCGTTCCGTCTTATACCAAACTGATGCTGATACTGTGCCATTTCATCCTGTAGCTCCAACACCATACCCTGTACTGCATCTATTCCGATCATTCCCAAACACCTCTCATTCCAAAATATAGTCTTGCAGCTCCCGTTGCGCTCGATACTTAGCCCAATTGAATTCAGGCCAAGCCGATTCTTCTCTCGTCATGCTCGTCAAACGGGCTTGTAAAAACTCATCTAGTGATCCATGTTCCTTACGACTAAAGTCAATCAGTAGCGGAATTGCGTCCGCCGACAGCTCACTCAAATATTCCTTATCTATCACCGATGTCGTGCGATACCGTTCGAGATTGTTTTCAGCAATCCGTATATCAATGCCCACATAGTTCACGACGACATAGGCGACCAGAGCGAGTACAATATAATATTTCGCCAACGGCAGTTGGCGGAAATGAATGCGCATTGCTGCAATAAGCAGTAGCAAGCCCAGAAAAATCATAAACGCGTGTACCAAATAGCGGGTGTACGTATAGCCGTATGCTTCTTCGTACATAACCAGCCGAGTATATCCCGAGTACAGCATCACACCCGAACAACCCACGAGTATGTACAGCAGGCCGCTGTTCATTTTTTGCACTATACCTGATCCAAATTCAGTCCACTTCAAAACACTGATCATCAGCACAAAGTTGATACCAGTTACCATAACCAGCTCCCCGAATCCTCTTCTCGCATATTCGGCATACGAGGTCCCTTCGGGCAGAGCACCTTCCCATGCACTAAACAAATATCCGAACTGCAACACGACGAACACAACATACACCAGATTCATGACAATCAGCACCGTAGCGGTAATTACAGGATCAAACTTGATCGCGACCGGCTCGTGGTAAGGCACCGTTGGTCGGTCAATCATCACTGAAGAGTGACCATCATGCTCGGTGGTTGGGCCATTCGTGCGCTCATCTAACCCGTGCCATGATTGGGTCTCTCTCTGCGTATTACGCGGAGCAGGCTGTACAAATCCCCACAAATAACAGAAGAAACAGAAGGTGAAAAAGCAGGTCCAGATCAGCCGCAGCATGCCATTCCCAAAGGACAGCGTTCCGATCCATTCGGGTACTCCAGCTAACAACTTTTCGAACATCCCATCCGCCGAAGCCAGCAAAGATATGATAATGAACAGTAGCGGCAAGGCAATAAGCAAACCGATCATCACTTTGCCCAATACACGCTTACGCTCATCCTTTACATTCCGAAGGGCTACTGTCTTGACCATCCGAAAGGGGGTCACGATATGACGAAAGTTTTGATAAAACCAATGGCTTAACGCCTGACCAATAATACCGGGTTCTGACCAGCCATGCCTTTTCTCCCCAAACAGCAGCACCATATGTACACTAATCAGAGCAGGTATAGCCAGCGCATTTAACACATATAAAACCGGATTATTGAACAGCGCATATGTCAATGCCAGCATGATAATGATGACAAACAGCAAACGCCCTATCCATGATCTGGGCTGGAAACGATCTCGATTAAAGGAATACATATAGGCGTAAAACACAATGACAAAAATAGGCATGGACACGCCCAGCCCATGTCCGTAAAACAGATATTGATGAACCAGCGCCAACACAATGGCGGCAGCAAAGGCGGACAAAAACGACGTTTTCGGCAAAGACGCTCCATTCATCTTGTCATGCATGGTAAATACCTCCACAAATATGCTTTATAACCCTTATTGTAGATGATAAAATAAGAAGATAAAGAGAAATTAATTGAAACAAAATTTCCTATTTTATAGTAGTGACCACTTTTTTGATCAAGTATAGGGGAAACGGAGCAACCATAAATGAAACTTCACGCCCAATTTTTACGGCTTCACTCACACGCAGCTGACGACAGGGACGAGAACCATACCATAGAGACTACGCTGGATGAGCTGGCGGCTATCTTTGACTGCACCCACCGCAACGCCTTGATGATCATTCAGAAAATGGAGCAGCACGACTGGATACAATGGACTCCCCGCCGAGGCCGAGGTCGCCGCTCCAGCCTGCGCTTCCTCATTCAGCCGGAAGACATTGCCGTGCAATCCATGATGCAAGCCATAGACCGCCACGATATCAAACGCGCACTGGATGAAATCCGAGTTCATTCGCGCTCCTCCACCATGCAGGAGCATTTGCAAGGCTGGCTACTGAATTACTTCGGGCATCACGCAGAGGTGCGTAGTGATCAGCAGCAGATCGACACGCTGCGTCTGCCTATTCGCCAGCAGCTCTATACGCTGGACCCGTTGTACTTGAACTGGCTTGCCGAGTCCTTCGTATCCAGCCACGTCTTTGATGGGCTGGCCCGCCGGGCGAACGAAAGCGGCGAGATTTTGCCGGGACTGGCGCACGCTTGGGAGGTGGACGCCACTCGTACGCAGTGGACCTTTTTCCTGCGTAAAGAAGTGCTGTTTCATAACGGAAAAATACTGACCGCTGAAGACGTCGTCTATACCTTTGAACGACTAAGTCGGGCGCCGGGAAGGAGACTTTACCATTTTATCGTCCGGCAAATTCAGCACGTCCAGGCGTTAAGCCCGACGATGGTACGCTTCGAGCTTAAGGAGCCGAACGAGCTATTTCTATCCTTCCTGTGTACCAGTCGGGCTGCGATTGTGCCGCGTGAGCTAAATCAGGTGGGTGAAGCCGCCTTTGGCATCCGCCCTGTCGGTACAGGGGCATTCAAGGTCACGGAAATGAACGAAAGCCTGTGCACACTGGAGGCTTTCGCACCTTATTTTCAAGGCCGGGCTCATCTGGATCGAGTGGAAATCGTCCAACTCCCGTGGGCGACTAAGCTGGAATCGTCGGATACGGAAGACACCGCTTCTTCCTTTCACATTATCCATAATCCCGTATCGGCGGGAGACACGGATACCGCATGGAGCCAGATTCACTCGGCGGCTTCGGTACGCAAATTTATCACATGTAATACACACAAGGATGGACCGCTGCGCAACCCGGAAATACGTGCCCGAATTGTAGCATGTATGGATCATCGTCACCTTCCCCCAGCAGTAGATACATCTAACGATTCATATGAACCACTGGCGCCGTTGCAAATTGCCACCATTCCCGAGTACAGAGCGGATGCAGACCGGGTCGCAGCTCAGCTCGAATCCTGTGGGTATACCTGTAACATCGTGGCCGCATCCATGAATGAATTCAAAAGCTCATCTATCCGTATGGAGTCGGACTTAATCATCTTTTCTCTGTTTCGTGACCGTGATGAGCAATTGCGCCTGTTTGATCTGTATCTCAATGTGTCCGGCCATGTGGAGCCGCATAGCCGCGTGGATATCGAACGACTGCTGCGCGAAATTGCACGGGAAGCCGATCATACCGTCAGGGCGCAGCAATTTGAACATATCGAAACTCGGCTCATGGATGAGCACCAGCTGCATATTTTATATGAAAAGCCCGTTCAAACGGCCTATCTCCCCTCTGTACGTGGCGTATCTTTTAATAGCCAGGGCTGGGTGGATCTGCGTCATGTCTGGTTTCCACCTGCTGTACCTCCATCATCCAAGCCTTGAGCCAAGCGGTCCATTCAAACGGACGGCATGATCAAAAAAAGGTATCCTCTTTTCACAAGAGGATACCTTTTGGGTTACGACAATCCAGACCTTTTCAGGTAGATGTATCAAGGGATGAAAATGCCCATCCCCCCAACCCATGACTGTGGACGTCGCTAGGATCTTCCATAGGAGGGGTAACGGGTGAAAAATTCAATAGGATAAAAACATTAAATGCGAGCAGAGAAAAAACGATCTTTTTTATCATGGATGTACTCTACCTCTCCAAGTAAGTTTTTATATTCCTCTTTGTCCTGAGAAGTGGCAGTATGCCGATACTTTTCAAATAATCCTACACATTTGATTGTGACAGGATTACCATTAAGCACTACGGAATAGGAAAGGCTCTCCAGCAAAAATTTCATACCTTGGGTATAACGATCTTTGTTAAGATCATAACAAGCCATCTCTGCTAGAAATCGTGCATAGAGATCTGCTGACATTTGCTCCGTATAGGTGCCTACCTTGACATGCTGATCTGCAAATGCCTCAATTTGTTTTTCAAAGCGCTGCAGTACATGATCTACATTAAAATCATAACGGTTGGCCGCTACCATAATTTTATGTAGCCCCACCAGAATTTCGCCTTCGTTTTTTTCCAAATAATCTACATACTGTGGAATCACATCCAGGCTGCCGGACATCAACTGATATAAATACCCGTTGGCCTCAGCCCAGTTGCTACAAAGGGCCTTCAAACGCCGAGCTTCTTCCGTATCCTCTTGCACCCAGCTCAAATCAGAGTATAGGGATACATATTCCAGCGCCTTCTGATAATCCCCGCGCTCATCCCACACCCCGGCGCGCAGCACATAAGAGTATACAATATACATAAACAAAGGACCCTTGGGTTCCTTGCCACGCTCTGATCTTCTGGTATTTCCGTATTTTTGCTCGTATTGTACCTTGGCTTTTTGACCCATTTTTTCAGCTAACCATTCTACTTTATCCCAACGCCGCAAAGAGGCATAGGTATTAGCCAAGTCTCTCAAGGCATCCAGTTGGTCTGCTTCACCCAGTCGATCCACAAAGCTTTCAAAGTGTGTGACCGCCCATAAGTTTTCGTCCTGGTCATCACCAACGGCAATTGTAAACAACCGATACTGGCAAAGAGCCAGACGCTCGGAATGTTGGTATTTTTCGCTTTCCGAGACATTTTTATAGATAATCGCCGCTGCCTCGAACTTGCCCGCTTCAAATAATTCTTCTGCTGTCTCAAACAAAGCCGGGGCGTATATGAGATAGTCCATCATAAACTCCACGACTTGCTTAATACAATCCAGTTTGTTCAGGTCTGCACAGCGATGCAAAAAGGGACGAACCCGTCGCCAATTCGGTGCTGTATTCCGTATAAACTCATCAATGTATAACTCATAAAGGCTTCCTTCTTCAAGCTCCATGCCTGCCGCAATCCGATCCAACAGGAGCATCGCGATCGGCCGATTACCGTTAATAATGGCACTGATCGTTCCTGCATTAATACCTGTGTTCTCCCCAAACTTACTAATCGTAATTCCTTCTCGTCTAATGTACTGCTCCAGCTCTGCGCGAATTGTGGTTGTTTCCTTCAAATCAGGCACCCCCAGGGATTACTTGCATGATTACAATACAAAAAAAGAAAATTCCCGTGAATATTCCCTTAATTATACAAAAGAAAGCCCGCTTCGCCAACTGCCCAGGTGAATTTATTTCAATAATTTCAATAATTCTCCGATTTGCCGTATACTACGGGGAGGTAAACCGAACAGCTACACCCAATCGGTACGCAGGAAAGGATACGACAAATGGACAATACCCTTACAACTGAACAACAAATTGCACAATGGATGGTCGCGCAGATTCGTGAAGTGGGCACTCTAAAACAAGAAGATGCGATTGCATATGTACGCTCTACGTATGGAGAGCAGTATGTGTTTATAAGCGAGCATGGTCATGTATCTCTGGAAAAAGAAATCAAAAAAGCATTTCGCAAGCTTCATGGTGGTAGAATCGCCTGGGACCGTGACGGATTTCTCTGGGCCTGGACTTAACAAGCAAAAGCATCTGCCCTAGGCAGGTGTTTTTTTGATGATTTATCCATATATTTTCTGGAGTCGGTTTATTTCTTCCTTCACAAACTGTCGGAGTGTTGCAGGCTCCACGATTTCAACCCGTCCGATCCAATCCATAGCATCGCGACAGGCCGCTTCATAGCTATACATGTTGACCGTCAGAATGAAATGGCTTTCTTCCTGTACAGACTGGATGATTTCCAGTCTTTTCGCTATGATTCCAGCTTGCTTCTTATTCGTTCGGATCAGAACGGGATAGTATTCTTTCTCTGTACAAAGCTGCTTAAACGCGGTTCCTTGCCTCATCCAATGATGTTCCAGCGAAAAATTCACAGGAACCTCAAAGACTTCCGCAGACGGCTGGGCCTCCATAATGCGCTCACACTTAAAGGTCCGAATCTCCTGCCCAACTTCACAGAAGGCAATGAGATACCAATCTCCTTTTTTCACCACAAGTCCATAGGGATGTACATGACGAGAAGAACAGGCTCCGTCAGCTTTCTGATATTGAATGGTTATTTTATGGGACCCCCACACCGCAGCTCTTACGGCTTCAAGGGAAGGAATCGCTACACGCTCCGTCCACCACGGCGTATCATCAAAATAAAAGCGCGCTTTGGCTTTCCGAATATCGGACTGATACGGGTCCGGCATCGTCTGTTCCAGTTTGAGCAGAGCATTCTTTAACTTCATACCCGATTCCGTGGGCCCGCCCGTATAAATGCCCATCCCTGTTAAATACAACTGAATGACATCCCCGCCGTTCAACTGTTTCAGATTCGCCGTATAACCCTCCATTAAATAAATTCCGCCCTTCGGACCGGATGCAGTAACAATTGGAACCCCGGCTTCGGCCAGAAGGTCGATATCCCTGTAAATTGAGCGTACTGAGGTTTCCAGTGCCAACGCCAATTCCTTGGCCTTCATTCTCCCTCTAGATTCGATACATAATAAAATCGCGATTAAACGATGCAGTCTCACAATCATACCTCCACAATTGATGGTTAACCCGAACTGAAAAGATGATGAAAAGATTGTTGACACCCTGTTGGCAGTAATAGGTGTGTATCATAGAAGTAAAGGGGTGTAATGGATGATGAATATTGGAATTTTGGGGACGGGATTCGGAGCGTATCATGCCTCACTGTTAAACAACCATCCCAAGGTAAACAGAATCATTGTATTTGGAAGGAACGAAACCAAGCTGCAAAAGTTGAAAGAGGAGCTGAACGTAGAAGTCACACAAAATATAGAGGATATTCTGCTGGATCCGGACGTGGCTATCGTCGATCTATGCCTGCCCTCCCACCTGCATAGGTCATATGCCGTTGATGCGCTGAAGCACGGTAAGCATGTATTTTGTGAAACACCGGTTTGCTTTGATCTCGAAGACGCTCTTCTTATGCAACAGGCTGAGAAGCAATATGGCAAAAAAATTCTGGTCAATCAATTCATTAAGTTTGATCCTGCCTATACCTATCTGTACGAAGCTTACCGCCAACAGAAATACGGGAAGCTCATTTCCTTGTCCTTGAAAAGAGAAACGCCTCCCCTGTGGGGGGATCTTGGACTAAGCTCCATTCCTACTCAGTTCATGATTCATGAACTGGATTTATTCACCTGGCTATTAGGCCCCTGTGACCCATGCACAGTCTGGGGTACAGAGGTTGCCCATCCTGAACAGGCACAGGTTCGGGCTTACTTTCAGCATCGGGATACATTCACAGAAGTCCTCGCTTCATCCCATATGCCGGGAAGCTATCCATTCACGGTGGCCTATGAAGCTTATTTTGAAGAGGCAAAGCTGGTATTTCATGAAAGCGACGAAAACGATCTTATACCCACCGCTTTATATGAGTATACTGCATCAGGGCAGCAAAAAATCAACCTCGAATCTGCCAATCCATACGAAAAGAGTTTGGATCATGCACTTGAATGCTTTGGCGGACATTCGGAATGCCTGATTCCACTGGAATCAGCCTTACAAGCGCTGGAAATGGCTATTGAGATTAAAAACAGACTGGGGCAAGCTCGGCGTTAGCCCGGTATCCCTTCTTATGCCTGTTCTTGTTATCTCCTTATCTACGGAATCAGCTTCCTATAAGGAAGCTGTATCCGCAGGCAAGGAAACTTCGTCCGCGTAGTTCGTTGCCATAATCTTGGCTACCCCGGCCGGGTCGGTCGTCTGACCCAACGCCCACATCATTTTCGTCACAAGCGCTTCCGTTGTCATGTCATAGCCCGGAATAACACCCTTCTCCAGTACCTTCTGTCCCACCTCGTAAATCGTCAGATCCCCACCCTCATAAGGGCATTGAGTGGTTACGACAATACTCATACCGTCCTTCATCAGCTCCTCGATTTTGCTGATCAGGCTTCTTTCTTTAAAAGGCACGCCGCCCATACCAAAGCCCTCAATGACGATACCTTTATAGCCCAAGCTTTGAATGGCATCGAAAATCGCTGGATTCGTACCCGGAATCAGCCTGAGCAGAAATACTTCCGAGGCATACCCGTCATTGTATGGGTGACGAACGGTACCGCGATTTGCAAATACGCCCTCCGTATAGACCACTTGACCGTTCTCCACGAGGCCAATGTACGGATAGTTAATACTCTCAAAAGCGTTATAGCTGCGTGTTCTGATTTTCGAACTGCGGCTGCCGTTGATAATTTTGCCGTTAAACACGACAAAAACCCCGGCCACCTCGCCACATGCGGTCAGGAATGAGTCGATTACATTTTTTTTGGAATCGCTGTGCTCCGCCAAAATGGACACCTGTGAACCTGTCACAACGACGGGTTTGTCTACGGTTCCCAGCATGAAGCTCAAGGCTGAAGCCGTATAAGCCATCGTGTCCGTACCATGTGCAATGACGATACCGTCGTAGTGATCGAGGGAACGATGTACCATCCGGGCGATAGAAGCCCAATCCTCAGGTTGTGTATTTGTGCTATCAATGCTCATCAGATTATGGGCATCAATCTCGCAAATCTCCTTCAGCTCCGGAATTTCCGCCAAAATATTTTCAGCCGATTGGGTCGGTGTCAGGCCGTTTTCCTGATAGGAGGAAGAAATGGTCCCCCCGGTATTAATGAACAGAACCTTTTTCATGTGCCAATGTTCCTTCCCGATTACATCTTCACTTTATTGTTCTTAGAATTTATCATGAATAAGTGTGATAAGCTACTTTGCTATGGAAAAGAATTTTGGATATGAGAGGCCAAAAAAGCACGACAAACAAGCGCGGGCTTTCCTTCCTCCTGCGACTTGTCTAACGTGCCTTTTACTATTGGTGCAATAAGTCTACAGCGCTGCACATACCTATAAGCCATCCACTTACTTCTTATGGGGATACAGGCTGCTCCTGTGTCGCTCTCTGTACCAACGCTTTGCCCAGAAACTGCCGTGTTCGTTCTTCCTTCGGATTGGTGAAAAACTGCTCCACGGGTCCCTGCTCCACGATCACGCCATGCTCCATCAGCACAACCCGGTCCGCTACATCTCTTGCAAAACCAAGCTCATGCGTGACAATAATCATCGTATTGCCTTCACTCGCCACCTTTTGAATTACGGACAGCACTTCATCCACCAGTTCAGGATCGAGTGAGGACGTCGGTTCGTCGAACAACAACACCTGCGGATTCAGCGCCAAAGCGCGGGCAATCGCAACACGCTGCTGTTGTCCACCCGAAAGCTGGGCAGGATAATACGTCATACGATCCTTTAACCCGACCTTTTCCAAAATACCTTCACTGATTTCCCTCGCCTGCTTGCGATCCAGCTTTTTTACACTGGTCAGGCCGATCATCACATTATGGAGTGCATTCAAGTTTTTAAACAGTTGATATTGCTGAAATACCATTGCCGTTGCCATACGCAGTCCGAGAATGTCTTTTTTCCCCGCCTTGGTCGCATCTACCTTTACGCCATCAATTTCAATGATACCGCTGGTCGGCTGCTCCAAAAAATTAATGCTGCGCAGCAGCGTGGACTTCCCCGATCCGCTTGGTCCCAAGATCACCACGACTTCTCCCTTGCCTACCGTCAGGTCTATGCCCTTCAACACGTGATGCTGACCAAAATGCTTATGAATTTGATGAAGTTGAATCATACCCTTACTCACTTCTTTCGTAAATTCGAATACGCTTCTCCAGCACGACAAGCCCGCGTTCAATAATGATGCACACCAGCCAGTAAATCAGAGATACCGCAACATATACCTCAAAAAAAGCCAACGCCCGCGCGCCCATAATTTTGGCCTGTCCCATCATATCGACAACACCAATCATAAAAATAAAGGACGTATCCTTCACCGTACTGATCAGCGTGTTCCCCAAATTGGGCAAAGCCACCGTTAGCGCCTGTGGCAATACAATTTTGAGCATAATCTGTGTTTGGCTCATCCCAATGGAATTGGCAGCCTCAAATTGTCCCCGATCGACTGAATGAATCGCCGCCCGGAACGTCTCCGACAGATATCCCCCGAGGTTCAACGAAAATGACAGCAACGCGAACAGCTCCGGCGGAATTACGTAGACATTGAATTGCTGTAAGAAACCATATTCACTCTGAAAATAATACAAAAACTTGGGTATTCCGTAATATACGAGAAACAGCTGTACAATAAGCGGTGTTCCCCGAATGTACGAAACATACAACGTAGACAATGGCGCTAAGACAGGCACCTTGTATATCCGGATTAAGGCCGTAGCTAACCCGATGATCGCACCCAGCAGCATGGAGACAAACGCAATCCATAATGTAACGGGAAGATACTCCACGATCTGGGGAAGGCTTCTCAGCATATAATCAAGATCAAACAGCTTTTCCATAGGAACCCCACTTTACCCTTTACATTTTGTTACTGAGGAATAAATTCTCCGCCTGTCCATTGTTCAGACAGCTTTTTCAGTGTCCCATCCGTTTTCAGCTCTTTAATGATCGGGTCAATTTTAGCTTTCAGCTCTTCGCCCTGCTTATCCTTTTTGAACACCAGATGCATACTGTCCGTCTGCACAGGCTCGCCTACAGCTTCTACCTGTAGGCCTTCCTTCTTAATCGTAGCCGCTGTCATGACTGGATCATTCACGTAAGCGTCCACCCGACCATTTTGCACGTCCTGAAGGTTGTCGGCTGAAGTGCCTGTATCATTGTATTTCAAAATGATCTTGTTGCCGTTCTTTGCATTGTACTGCTCCAATAATTGAGTATACGAATCGCCTACGGAAGCCGCCACCTTCTTGCCCTCCAGATCCTTAAGGGAATGAATGTCCGTTCTACCTTTCTTCACAACAATGACAGATTGTGCCTGAAAGTAGGATTCATCAGAGAATAAGTATTTTTGCTCACGCTCCGGATTCTTGGCTATTTGGTCAGCGATAACCTGAATTTTATTCGACTCAAGCGCCAGGAAAATTCCTTCCCAGCCCGAAGGTACAAATTCAAACTTATACCCGTCTAGCTTCTTGTCGATCTCCTTGATGACGTCCACATCATATCCGGTCAGTTCGTTTTTATCATTCACAAAAGCAAACGGCGGGTAGTCATTTTGTGTGCCGACATAGATTACCTTATCCCCCGATGCCGCTTCCTTTGAGGAACATCCACTCAAGGCACCCGTTAATAACACAAGAGATAAGCCAATCGCTGCTACCAAAGCAGATTTCTTCATATGTGACATCCCCTTTTAATATCCAAGTAATTTACTATGATTTTATATTATAACGGGTTATTCAAATAATACAACAAGTAAATTTCATTTCGATTATTTATCCATATGTTGCACAAAAAAGGACCCTTGCGGGTCCGCGTCATCCATGAAGCGGAAAACGGTCTGCTGGATGTTCCGGCAAAATGGAAGAGATCAATCGTTGTACACCCGGATGAGCAGATTCAAAAATCTGATCCTTCTCGTCACAGCGCTCGATCAATCTCCCCTGCTCCATCACAGCAATGCCATCGCAGACGGCGTAAGCCGCCCGAATATCATGCGTGATGAACAGATATGACAATCCAAACGAAGATTTCAGTTCTCCCAACAGGGATAAAATGTGCATCTGGTGAACCATATCCAAGCTGCTGACGGACTCATCCAGCACGATCAGCTTTGGTTTGAGCGCAATCGCCCGTGCAATGTTGATCCGCTGCAATTGTCCGCCACTGAATTGATGCGGATATTTATTCCGATCCTCCGGCTTGAGGCCGACTCGTTCCAGCAGGTTTTGGACCGTTCTTTTTTGTTCCTGCACCGATAACCGTTCGTAATTGTCCAAAGGCTCCCCGATAATCTGCCCGGCGGTCATTCGGGGGTTCACAGCAGAGTAGCAGTCCTGAAATACGACTTGCATATCCCGTCGCAGTCCCCTGCGGACTCGGGGACTTTCATTATAAATATCCTGCCCCTGGAACAGCACCTGACCCTCCTGCGGCTTCTCCAGCCCCAGAATGACCTTACCCAGCGTGCTTTTCCCCGCTCCGCTGGTTCCAAGCAACCCCAGGCAAAATCCGCTCTCTATGGTAAGCGACACGTCAGTAAGAACAGGGGGGCGTGGTTCGGAGCGGCCCAGCCATTTGCGCCTTCCATAGCTATGAGTTACTTCCTTCACTTGTAGCATGCGCATTCGCTCCCCTTTTGAAAGTGTAACCGTCCAACAGGCGACTAACCGCCTACCTGATTTATGCCCCGAAGGGACAGCTTGGGTCTAGCATTCAGCAGCATTTTCGTATATTCATGCTGCGGCTGGTCAAACAACTGATGAACCTCCGCCTGCTCAACGATACGTCCCCGCTGCATGACTGTCACTTCATCCGCCAATTGGGAAATGACGCCCAGATCATGCGAA
Source organism: Paenibacillus sp. TY11 (assembly GCF_059772165.1). Taxonomy (NCBI): domain Bacteria; kingdom Bacillati; phylum Bacillota; class Bacilli; order Caryophanales; family Paenibacillaceae; genus Paenibacillus; species Paenibacillus sp. TY11. The sequence goes on from NZ_JCBAIQ010000001.1 coordinate 268,730, forward strand.
ATCAGCAAAATGGACGTGTCGTATTCCGTACGCAAGCGATCCAGCTCTCTTAGCACCTGTAGCTGATTAACGACATCGAGCGCCGTCGTTGGTTCATCCGCAATAACGACCGCTGGCTGCAGGCACATGGAAATGGCGATCATGACCCGTTGCAGCATCCCGCCGCTCAACTGAAACGAATAACGCTTCATCAGCTTCGCTGGGTCGGGCAGATTCATGTTTTCCAATGCCGATATGGCAAGATCACGGGCCTGTCGTTTGGTTAATCCGGTGTGCGTGCGGACCGTTTCCATAAACTGAGCTCCGATCGTATACACTGGCGTAAAGGCACTCATCGGATTTTGCATAATAAACGCGATTTCCTTGCCTCGAATTCGCCGCATCTCCTCGGCCGCCATTCCGTTCAGTTCACGCCCGTTCAGACGGACACTACCTTCCACGTCCATCGTCTGGCGATCCAGCAATTGGAGCAACGCGTTACAGGTCACCGTTTTGCCGCTTCCACTCTCGCCGACAAGACCCAGTACCTGTCCCTTTTTCAGTTCAAAATGAGTTGGCTCCAGCAGAGATACCGCCCCAGCATCGGTTTTGAGCTTCACCTGTAAGCCGCTGACCTCCAGCACCTTCGCCCTGTCGTCCATCGTTGTAACTCACTCCTGTTTTACTGACGTTTGGCAATTCCGTATCGGTCGGACAGCGCCTCCCCCAATATATTGAAGGCCATCACCACCACCAGAATCATAACTCCCGGATAGATCATTAATTCCGGATGACTGCGAATGTATCCCGTTCCCTCATGAATCATCGCTCCCCATTCGGGAGTCGGCGGCTGAATGCCTAGACCAAGGAACGACAACGCGGAAATATCCATGATCGCCCAGCCCATTTCCAGCGTACCAATGACCACAATCGGACGCAGCACATTCGGAATAATATGCCGCCGGATAATGGCCCCTGAGGAGGACCCGCTAATCCTTGCAGCAGCTATAAAATTCCGTTCTTTCAGACTGACGACCATATTGCGGCACATTCTGGCATAATACACCCACTGCACCATCATCAAGGCAAGCAGCACCTGCATGAGGCCCGGCCCAAAAATACCGACAATGCCCAGCACAAGCACCAAATTCGGAAACGCCATAATGCCCTCGCAAAACCGCATCAGCACACTATCGACCCAGCCGCCCACATAACCTGCTAGCGACCCGACCACAACGCCGATGCTAAGCGAGGACAGGAAAATTAATGTCGCAAAACCGAGGGAAATCCGTGCTCCATACAGCAACCGGGATAAATTGCACCGACCCAAATGATCGGTCCCCAGCCAGTATTCTTTCGAAGGTCCCTCCAGCTTGTGCAGTAAATTCACTTTAACCGGATCATGGGGAGCCAGCCAAGGAGCTAGCGCCATAATGATAAAAAGAGCAGCCAGTACGACAGAGCAGACCACGATTACCTTTTGACCTTTGAACATTGTACGCAACCTTATCATCACTGCTCTGCTCGTCCCTTCGATGAAATTCGGGGGTCCATATACAAATGCACCAGATCAACGAGCAAATTGCATACGATGAACAGGCATGCCGCCAAAAACACATAGCATTGTATGACGGGAATATCCCGGTTAAAAATCGCTTCCACAAAATAACGGCCAAACCCGGGCCATGAAAACACCTGCTCCACAATAATTGTTCCGGTCAGCAGCTTGCCCAGATTCATACCCATACTTGTAATCAGTGGAGCGATGGAAATTTTCAGTACATGCTTGAGTATGATCACCCGCTCACGAATCCCTCTAGTTCTGGCATACTGCACATACGTTTCCTGAAGCTGCTCCAACACACTGGAACGCAGCAGGCGCGTATATAAAGCAATCAGAACCAGCGACAGGGTCAACGTGGGCAACACCAGATGTTGCCACGTTCCTCGCCCCTCTACAGGGAGCCAATCCAATCGGACAGAGAAAAAGAAGATTAACAAATATCCCAGCCAGAACTGGGGTATAGACGCGCCAAAATATGAAATTCCTCGACTAAGCATGTCGATCCAGCCATTTTTACGCATCGCCGCCAGCACGCCCAGCGGAATACTCACCACAATAGATAGCACCATACTGCTCACAGCCAATTCAAAAGTGGCGGGCAGCCGAACCTTGACCTCATCCCACACCGGCTTGTTGGTCAGATACGAAGTACCAAAGTCCAATTGACTGATTCTTTGAAGTGTATGCATATACTGCGTCAGCAAAGGCTGATCCAGTCCGAACTCATGTCTTTTCTGCTCCAGAATCTCTGGAGTAGGATAAATATGAGCAGCCGTCAAATAGGCCTCGGCCGGATCAACTGGTGAAATATGAATCAGTGCAAAGGTAACGAGGGTGGCAAAGAGAACAATAGGAATGACCGCTACCATTCGCTTCCCGATATAGCTGATCATGAGTTGTCCTCCTATCCTGTAAACTACCGTTACCTATCGGCTTCAGCTACTTTCCGATTTCAATTCCCTCAAACGGATTTTCATCCCGATTAGCCGGGAATACAAAGTTTGTAATCTTTTTCTGGTACACTGCCGTTTTCTTAATATACGAAATAGGCACAATGGCAGATTGCTCCTGAAGCGTCTTCAGAATCGAAGCATACAGCTCTTGGCGCTTGGTTTCATCTGTCGATGAAAGTGCTTCGTGTACCTGCTGATCTAGTTCCTTCTTCATTGGGATAGCGCTCAGCACCTCTGAAACCCCGAAGGTCTTTTTGGCAATGACATTAATAAAGGAATGCGGATCATAAGGCGCACCATAGTTGTACCAGAAGTACAGATCAAACTGGTTGGATCTAAGGCGCTTAATTTGAACTGTCAGCTCCAGTCCGGTCAGGTTCACTTTGACACCCAGTTCTCCCCATTCGGCCTGAATGGTTTCAGCCATCGCCTTTTGGATCGGATCAGTCTTATCAAAAATCAGCTCAAAATCCAGCTGTTGTCCGTCTTTTTCCCGTACTGTACCGCCTGCGGGCAGCTTCCAGCCAGCCTCATCCAGCAACGCTTTGGATTTTTCCACATCATAGCCAACAGGCTGTAAGTTTACATTCGTATACGGATAGTTTTTGGATAAAACCGTGTCCGCTGTTTCCTCCAGCCCCGAGGTTACACCTTCCACCATTGCCTGCTTGTTAAAGCCATGCTGGAGTGCCAGACGTACCCGAAGGTCTGCCAGCTTGGGATTGGATGAGTTGAGTAACAGGCTTCTTGTACCGACAGGCTCGGACAGCGTGGTAACATACTGATTCGTGTCGCGAAGCTGTTTGAAAGCATCCAGACTAATGACACCCTCTCCATAAATCAGATCCAGGTCGCCTTTTTCAAAGGCCATTACACGGGTTTCGCCATCGGGAATAATTTTTACCGTAATTTTATCCACCTTTGGTGCAGTGCCCCAATAATTTGGATTACGCTTAAAGGTTGCATACTCATCTTGCTTGTATTCATCCAGCATCCAAGGTCCTGTACCTACAGGTTTCTTGATTCCTTTGGACGTATCTCCATCATCCGGGAACCCGGCTTCACCCAGAAAACGGAACGGGCGAACGACAGACAAATCCTGAAGCACTGGATAGTATGGCTCTTTGAGCGTCATTCGGAAGGTGCTGTCATCTACAGCTTCAGTTTTGTCGAGAACGCCTACTATACCAAGCCAGCTGTGCGTTTTCTCATTTTTCATAATAGCGTCAAAGTTCTTTTTGGCAATGGCTGCATTAAATAGCGTTCCATCCGAAAATTTCACACCTTTGCGCAGCTTAAACGTATATATCTTGCCGTCCTTGGAAATAGTCCAGGATTCAGCCAAAGCAGGCTCCAGCTTGCCTCCTTGCTTGTAGCTGACTAACGGCTCATAAACCATGGATTGTGCAAAAAGTTGGGAAGGATTGTATACGTGAGGATTCATCGTACCAATGTCACGCGGCCACGATAGCGTGATCGACTTTTCATTGGCAGCTCCGTCAGTAGAGGTGGATGCAGGGGTGTTCTCCTGCTTCGCGCAGCCCAAAACAACGGATAATAAGAAGAGCGCCACCAACATAAGGGTGGCAGTCTTGCGGTGTCGAACGGACATCAATGTATTTCCCCTTTTCTATATATGTGATAATGATTATCATAATCATATTTAGAATAGGTACCACATCCCGTTTTGTCAACACTATTCGACAAGCAACACTCTTATTTATTTTAAATTTGTAAAATATTAAATTTATGGATTAATTCACTAACGTTTGAAACAGAGTACGCGTGTACTCATGCTGTAATAAGTCTCCATCCCATTCCTTGAATATTTCCACGATCTCCCCCTGAACCATGACGGCAACCCGATCACAAAACTGACGAGTAGATTGGAGATCGTGAGTGATGAAAAGATAGGATAGCTGGCGCTCTACCTGCGCTTTCTTGAGCATGTCCAGCACGGAAGATTGCGTTGCCGTATCCAGATTGGCGACTGATTCGTCGAACAGGATAATTTCTGGCTCAACCGCCAGCGCTCGGGCAATACACACCCGCTGCTTTTGCCCACCGCTTAGCTGCGCTGGGTATTTTTCCAAACTGTCAGCCTCCAATCCTACCGCTTCCAGTAGGGACAGGCAGATGTCCAGCGCTCGCATTTTTCGCTCAGGAAAATAGTTGTGGATCGGCTCCGTCAAAATATCTCGAATGGTCATACGAGGATGCAGCGAGGAAGACGAATCCTGTGCAACCAACTGGATTCGCTTGTACAGATGAACATCCTTCATCTTTCCGGTATGTATGGGCTGGTGATCCAGCCAAATCCTCCCCGAAGTCAACGACTCCAGCCCTAGAATACATTGTGCCAGCGTGCTTTTACCACTTCCGCTTTCTCCAACCAGTCCAAGACATTCTCCCTGTCGTAACTCCAGACTTACCTGCTTCACGGCCTGCTCGCTATCTTTTGTGCTGGACCAGCCTTTTCTCCGTCTGCGGACAGGGTAAGCTTTGGTCACGTTCTTCAATTCCAGTATCACTGGTGCATCCTTCCTTCCGGGCTCATCTCCAACACTCGATCTGCCACGCGGCTCATGCCCTGACGATCATGAGAAATCAACAAAATGGTGAGATCGAAGTCCTCTCTTAACTGTAGGAGCAAGGCCAGAACCTTGTCGCGGTTAATAACATCCAGCGCCGTAGTAGGCTCGTCGGCAATAAAGAGGCGCGGACCGCCGCTTAACATTGCAGCCAGCAGCACTCTTTGGCACATTCCTCCGCTTAGTTCAAAAGGATATGACGACAAAATATGTTCAGGGTCCGCAAACCCGACCTTGCTCAACAGAGAGCGCAAATAAGCCTCCTGTGCTGGAGTAACGCGGCCTCCGGCCATCTCCGTGGCACGGGTCAGTATCTGCCGCATCCGTGACAGCACGCCCTGTGGGTCGGCTTGCTGCGGTGCAGCGAAGGATGGGACATCATCAGCATGCCCCGGCTCCTTCTGGTCGTGCGGCATCCGACGCCGCCCGTGCAGTCTAAGCGTATCCGTCAGCTGGGCGCGGATGGTACGGATCGGATTCAACCCGCTCAGCGATTGTTGAATGAGCAGGCCAATATCCTCGCGGCGCAGCCTTTGCCAGCGCCGTTCATCGAACGGGACAATATCTTCCCCGTTGTAGTAGATACGCCCTTGTGTAACACGGATACTTGGCTCCAGCATGCCCGCGATTGCGTGTGCGGTCAGGCTCTTGCCGCATCCGCTCGGTCCAGTCAGGGCCACAATCTCCCCTGGATACACGGAAAAGCTTACATCTCGCAGCAGCGGTTTGCTTGCGCTTGCGCTTGCTCTTACACCTGTGCGGCAGATCTCCAAATGTTCCACGTGTAACAACGCTTTTCGTCCTGCCATTCGCTCTATCGTATCCTTCCACCCCATGGCTGATCGATCCTCCATTATTTCGCCGCCCCCTTTTCCGAAAAACGGTCGCCCAAAAGCTGGCAGGCAAGCACAAACAGCATAATCGCCAAGCCCGGGAAAATCATGACATGCGGAGCCACCTGAAAATACGAGGTTGCATCATGCAACATCACGCCCCACTCTGGCTTGGGCGGCTGTACACCCAAGCCAAGAAAGGAGAGCCCGGCGATCATCAACACCACGCGTCCGATATCCCATACCGCATAAACCAACAACTGCGGCAACACTTGTGGCAATACATAACGTCTCAGTATACGTACATGTGAATTGCCGGATAAACGGGCATACCGAACAAAGTCCTCCTGACAGGCTTTTTGAACCAGACTACGGATATAGCGGACATAGCCTGCCCACCGTACCGCAATAATAGCCAGGGTCATGTTAACAAAACCCGGGCCCAAAATACCCACAATCGCCACCGTTAAAATAATATCAGGAAAAGCCAGTACGCCGTCGATTCCCCGCATGACCAGCTGATCCACGAGTCCGCGCACATAACCAATGAGCAAACCTATTGGCAGACTGATGCACAGCGTAGCTAGAGTAATCGCACACGCGATTAGCACACTCGTCCGAATCCCATAAATTAGCCGTGACAGCACATCCCGTCCCAGATGATCTGCACCGAAAGGATATTCCCGGCTGGGTGGTGCCAGACGGTTCAGAAGGTCCACACGAAGAGGATCATGAGGAGCGACCCATGGAGCCAGTAGTCCGAGCAGCACGATCAGGCTAAATAGTGCACCCCCTGCCAGCAAGCCTCCTTTAAAGGAAAGCCGTATCTTTTCCATTTTCAGCTTCCCCCCCTTAACGCAAACGTAGCCTTGGATCTATCGCCGTCTGGACCACATCCACCACACACTGAACACCTACTATTAAAAATGCGGCAAAAATAACATACCCCTGAATCACTGGATAATCCCGCTGCGTAATCGCATCTATAAAATACTTGCCCAACCCCGGCCATGAAAAAATGGTCTCCACGATGACATTACCTGCCAGCATAAATGACAGATTCGTTCCTAACACCGTAATAATAGGCAGAACAGCATGCTTAAATATCTCAAAAAACAGAATATGCATACGGGAAAAGCCTCGCGCCTTCGCTGCTTTCACAAAATTCCGGTCACCCAGCTCCAGCATTTGAGCGCGCAGTACACGAGCTTGCACAGCTCCCAAACCTGCACCAAGGGTCAGCGCTGGAAGCACTAGATGTGTCCAGTCCTCCCTTCCCATGGATGGGAGCCAGCCCAAGTGAACGGAGAATAAATAGATCAACAGGAAACCAAGCCAAAACGAGGGGATCGACGATCCCAGCAGGGCGAAAAGCCTGCCCAGACGATCCAGTGGGCCGCTGGATTTCACCGAGGCAGCCAGCCCCATCCCCAGAGTGAGCACCGTCATGACAGTAAAGCCCGCCGAAGCTAGCTCCACAGTAGCAGGCAGTCTGCTCCACAGTTCGGTTAGCACCGACTCCTTGGATACATACGAGGTGCCCCAATGTCCCGTGAATACATCCCGCAGCCAGTTCACATATTGAATATGAAGCGACTCGTTCAAGCCCAGTTCCTTCCGTAGCGCGGTCAACGCCTCCTCAGAAGCAGGGACATTATGCGCGGTGAGCAGGATGGTAGCAGGGTCACCAGGGGCCAGCCTCATCAGTACAAAAGTCAGCGTGGATACAACGAATACAATGATGACCAGCTGCGCCACACGTTCCAGTACAAAACGAATCATAGGCTACGCAGCTCGTTATTCCGCAATATCGGATTGCGCCGTAATGTAGTAATACTCGATTGGATGCGGCGTAAAGCCCTTCACCCCTTTTTTCACACCAAACACATTGTCAGGATGCACAATGAACGACTGCGGCAAATCCGTATTAATGATATCCAGCGCTTGCAGCGTCGCCGCATTACGCTGCGCTGTATTCTTCGCCAGCTTCAAGCTGTTAAGAATGTTCTCCAGTGGTTTGGATACATAACGGCTTACATTGGCTTCGCTTTTCGAGGAATAAAACATGTCCATAAAATATTGCGGCTCCCCTGTATGAGCCGTCAGCATGCTGTACATAGCAAAATCCCAATCGTTTTTGGTCAACGCCTCGTCGATATTTTCCACCCTGCGAATCTTGACTTGGATTCCCTCTTTCAGCAATTGACTCTGAATGACCTCAGCCATCACGGAGAGCTCCGGGCGCTGAGGGAAAGTCAGCAGCGTAACCTCGAACGGCTTGCCTTGCTTGGTCCATGTGCCTTGGGCGTCCTTCTGCCAGCCATCCTTCGTCAACAACTGCTCCACCGTTCCGTCCAACGCTTTACGCTCAACTTTACCGAAGGGAAGAATGCTTGGGAATGGGCTGCTTGCTTCCGTGCCGAAGCCCCTCATGACGGCGCTCACAATGGATGTGCGTGGAATCAGGCTGTTCACCACCTTACGGTTGGCTGCATCCTTGAATACAGGCGATTCCATGTTGTACACGATCATATGGGTGCGCAAGGAAGGAGCCGATAGCACTTGTAGCTTGTCGTCCCTTTTCAGTACCTCCGCGTTATCTACCGGAATATCCGTCGCTACATCGACCTCGCCGGATTGCAGCGCCATCAGGCGTGAATTACCATCCGTAATGAACTTCATCGTCGCTTCAGCCAGCCGCGCCTTCTCGCCCCAATATCCGTCGTAACGCTCTACGACCAAGGATTGATCCTTGTTGAATGCTTTGATTTTAAAAGCACCTGTCATCGCAGGATAGCTCTGCTCATCTTGCATAGCTGCCACATCCAGCACAATCGTCGACGGATCAGCCAGATTGGACACCAGCGCCGCATTCGGCTGGTTTGTCGTGATTTTCAGCGCCAGCGGGCCGCTTACATCAATGGACTTCACATTCAGTAAATCCTTCGCCAGGTGGCTTTCCTCGATAGAGCGCAGCAAAGACGCTTTTACGCTTGCTGCATCCATACTCTTTCCATCATGAAAAGTGACCTTATCCTGCAAGCTGAACGTCCAAACCGTAGGACTGTCCTGCTTCCACTCCTTCGCCAGCCAAGCCACAGGCTCCAGCTTTTCATTCAAACGGACTAGTGTCTCACCTGCACCAGATCGCATGACATCCCAGCTATTGTCTCCGTGCGGGTCAACGCCCGACGGTTTCCACGTATACGCCATCACCAGCTTTTTATCTGCTGCTGTCTGTTGTGCGGGCGTGTTTTCGCCCTTGCCGGAGCTCTCCGCCGTCTTATTGGTTGTGGCACATCCCGAAAGAGCCATAACCGCCATCAGCAGCATCACTCCTGTACATATGAACCATGAACGCCTATTACGATTGCTTATCATTCCAATGAATCCCCCTCTAACTTGTAAAATCATATAAACCTAATGCGAAACGCGAAAAAAGCATTCCGGACCACTTGATCAGCAGTCAGAAATGCTTTCATTATAAAATGCCAAAACTCACCTCGAAGCCAACTCAAAAAAACATAGAAGGGATCGGATCGGTTTCAGACATTCTGTATGCAGCACGCCTAACCACCTCCCCAGCATCCCGTGGGTCTGACAGTGATGTTAAAACAGGCAGGTCTCCTGACTCCAGGCGTATCTTTCAGGCCTTCCCGGTTCTTCACAGTTCCAGTGGCCGTTCTGAAAGCTCCAGCAGTACCCTGCTGATGTCTGTATACAGTGGCGGGTCCGTGTCGGAATCTACCGAACTTCCCTTTTAAGTGAACACGCTTAATAACCATCTACATAGTCTCAACAAAACCCCGTATATAGAGTAGTCCGGCTCACACCTGTTTTCTTCCTTTATTCCTTTTGATTACGATCTTATTTTGTTGCTACTGGCTTGTCAACAAATGCTGCGAAATAATTTAAATTTGAACGATAGGGTAAGAAACAAGACATAACCTTCAATTGCATGCACGCAATTGGAGATTATGTCTTTACGTTGCGTGCACGTAATTGAAGTGTTAAAATTAGGTATAGAGATACCATCGTGTCCGTATACTAAAAGGAGCCTTCGCCGCGCCAACGGCAAAGACTCTTAGGACTTGAAAGGCTGTGGATCACCACGGCGCGCTAAATACTTAGCTAAACCCACCGTTAGGCGCCTAACCTAATTACGCGGTGGGTTTTCGTTTGTCCCGAAATTTCCGACGCAGCCAGCGATAAAGTTTACGAATACTAAACACCAGGCTTAGTAACGTAACCATCCAACGCAACACATCGTAGCACGACACAAGGTTGACCATCGGCTTCACCCCCTTTCGGGAAGCTGCACCGTGGTCCGAAAACATCCACCACTATTCAAAATCCATAAGGTAGATTATACCATGGCCTCGCTTACGACTCTGGCAAATTCTTCTAGTACATAAACCAACTAAGAGTTAACTTTAGCGCCAATGCGCAGTCGGATACTAATAAATTTCTCATCTCAGAAAGGATGTATTCCTTTTGAAAACAGCGTTTTATCAATAACTTCATGCTGCTTAATAAATAACCAGTTCTGGATAACTCCATGTCAAAAAGCCGGAAAAGAGGCATACAACCGCTCTCCGGCTCTCTTTACCTATTCCTAATCATCAAACCTTCTGCGGAACCTCCTGAACCGTCACGCTTTTGACCGATTCGCCTTGTTTTCTCGTCAAAACGATGTTCAAGACAATCGCTGTAAGCGAACCTGAAACGATGCCATTTTGCAGCAGCATTTTGGCAAAGCTCGGCAGCTGGTCGAACATTTGTGGCAGAACAGCAGAGCCTAGGCCCACGGCAATGCTGCATGCTGCGATCAGCAGATTGCTTTCCTTCCGTAGATCCACTTCTGACAAAATGGACATGCCTGATGCAGCGACCGAGCCGAACATGACGATCATTGCCCCACCCAGCACGGCGTTAGGAATCACTGTCGTTAAGGCAGCCAGCTTAGGCAGCAAACCAAGAACAACCATGATACCACCCGCAGCAAAAATAACGTTACGCGATTTGACGCGTGTGAGTGAGATCAGACCGACATTTTGCGAGAAGGCAGTGTAAGGAAACGCATTAAAAATACCCCCAAGCATAATCGCAAGTCCTTCGGAACGCAAACCATTGACGATCTGCTTCTGCTCCACCTTCTGATCAATCGCCTTGCCTACTGCCAGATAAACGCCCGTAGACTCAACCATGCTGACAATATTCACGATAATCATCGTACATACTGCCATAATGCTAAACTCAGGCTTACCAAAGTAAAACGGCTGCGCAATACTCACCCATGACGCATCTGCCACTGGAGCAAAATGCACCATTCCCATCGCATAAGCAACCACCGTACCTGCAAACAGACCAATGAGCACGGAAATTGAGCGTAAAAAGCCCTTTGCCAACCGATTCACAAGCAGGATAACCAGTAGTGTAACTAATGCCAGCAGCAAATTACGTGGCTGTCCAAAATCCGCACTGCCCTGGCCCCCTGCTACATTGTTCATTGCCACCGGAATGAGGGATAGACCGATAATCGTAACGACTGAGCCTGTAACCACCGTTGGGAAAAAGCGTAACAGCTTGCCATACAACGGTGCCGCAAGCACTACGAATATACCGGACAAAATGATGGCACCGTACGCGGTCGCCAAATTTGAGGTCGAAGCAATCGCGATAATGGGTCCTACTGCCGTAAACGTACAACCTAAAATGACAGGCAGTCTGCTACCGAAAAAACGTGTGCCCATAATCTGCAATAACGTAGCAATCCCGCAAGTGAACAGATCGGCAGCCACCAGATAGGCCATCTGAGCTGGCGTCAGGTGCAATGCTCCCCCTACAATTAGAGGTACAGCAATCGCTCCGGCGTACATCGCCATGACATGCTGGAATCCCAGTGCGAATAACTTTTGTTTACTTAACATCCCACATTCTCCTTAACGGAAGGAATCACCGCACCCGCTTCTTCTATAAAATGAACCTCGCCCGGTGCCATGGAAGCGATACGCGCAAGAGAGCGTACGGCAATGTTTCTTTGCTCCAACAGTCCACGGCCTTCCTGAAAGCTCTTCTCGATCACGCAGCCAACCCCGGCCAGCTCCGCTCCTGCTTCCTTTACAATATCCGTAAGTCCGACCAATGCTGCGCCAGTAGCCAGAAAATCATCTACGATCAGCACATGGTCGCTGGCATCGAGATATTTTTGGGAAATGCTTACCTGATAGGTTTCCTGCCGAGTGAACGAATGAACCTCAGCGAAGTATACCTGCTCATTCAGCGTGATCGCCTTCTTTTTCTTTGCATAAATGAACGGGACCCCCAAGGCAATAGCAGTAGCCATGGCAAATTGAATACCACTGGCTTCAATTGTAAGCACCTTGGTAATGGGGGCACTGCCGAAAAGGCGTGCGAACTCCTTACCAATCTCCAATGCTAATGCTGTATCTACCTGATGATTCAAAAATGAATCTACCTTTAATACGGTGTCGGATAAAATCTGTCCCTCTTGACGAATACGTTCCTCCAAAGCTTTCATTATGCGAATATCGCTCCTTCTGTACTTTAAAATAGAATAAAACCTGCCAAAACCAAAAAAGGACAGGCTCCCTTGAGTAGTTTCTCAAGTGAAGCCTGTCCTTGGGGTTGTAATCCCTGACGGATTGGCGCACAAATAAATGCCCGCATTCATCCGAAGCCGATGCGCTATCACTCATAGTCGGACGATTACAGTGGTCATCCGGTAGAAACTTTTGGGCCATATCCCCAATATTATACGAGTCATATGAAATTGATATCTTGTATACTACACCCTCTGGCGGGCGGTTTCAAGACTATTTTTCATATAAACAGCGGCATCTGGAGAACCTTCCACAATTTGAATATCGTAAAATCACATCGGCCTCCGTTTAAGGTATATATATTGTAGAAAACAGATGTTAAAAAACGAAAAACCACACAAAACAACATTTAATTTTATTTGTAATTTTAAAAACAAAAATAAAACCAAAAATTATACTTCCGTTTATGTTGACTACACAGATAAACGGAAGTAGTATGGAGTTAGTTAAGAATAAAAGGCAGACTTTCAGGCTGCCGGGATTTCATCCATGCAAGGAGATTAGATATGAATAACTATCTTGCTGTTGATATTGGAGCTTCAAGCGGAAGGCTCGTGAGTGCAACTCTACAAGGTGAACAGATTCACTTGCAAGAGCTTCATCGGTTCAACAACTCCTTTACTGAAAGGAACGGACACGATTACTGGAATGTCGACGATCTGTTTGATGAGATTATCCATGGACTGCAAAAAGCTAAACAAAGCGGGATTGATTCCTATACGCTCGGCATTGATACATGGGCTGTAGATTACGTGTTGCTTAATAAGGAAGGTCATCGCATTCATGAGGTATACGCATACCGCGATGCACGCACCCTTCATACGCCCGACAAGCTGCACCAGCTCATTAGCCGAGAAGATGTATATGAGAAAACAGGTATTCAGGAACTAAACTTTAATACGCTGTATCAACTGTTCGTCCATGATCGGGAACAGCTTGCCCAGGCGGATAAAATATTGATGGTACCCGATTATCTGTACTATCGCCTTACAGGTATCATGATCAATGAAATGACAAATGCATCCACGATGCAACTTCTAAACGTGAACACCCGAGAGTTTGATGAAGACCTGCTCTCCCTGCTCCGGCTTCGGCGCAATCAATTTTCGGAGCTGGCTGAGCCTGGACGGGTTCTGGGTACTCTCCTGCCGGAGCTTGTTCAAAAGTACGATCTTCCAGACTGTCAACTCATCCTTGTACCTACACACGATACCGCCTCGGCGGTTGTAGGTGTTCCATCACAACGGGAAGAATCCTGGGCTTATATCAGTAGTGGAACATGGTCGTTACTGGGTATGGAACGATCCCAAGCCTTGAATACGAAGGCAGCCATGCAGGCGAACTACACCAATGAATGGGGCGCTTACGATACGTACCGTTTTCTGAAAAATATCATGGGATTATGGATGATTCAGGAGGTTAGAAGAGAGGCCGGTTTCGCACATAGCTTTGCCGAATTGGCCCAACTGGCTTCAGCAGAGACACCGTTTGTCAGTCTCGTCCTCTGCAACCGGTCCTCATTCTTGAATCCGGATAGTATGACCCTTGAAATCCAGCGATTCTGTGAAGAAACGGGCCAGCCCATCCCCCGGACGCCGGGTTCACTCGCCCGCTGTATTTTCGACAGTCTGGCCTTAAGCTACCGGGATGCCTTACATGAGCTACAACGTTTAACAGACGAAACGGTTTCCAAATTGCACATTGTCGGCGGAGGCGCCAACAACGAATTACTATGCCAGCTAACAGCCGATCTTTTGGAAATTGAGGTTCTGGCGGGTCCTTCTGAATCTACAGCTATCGGTAATATTATCGTGCAATTAATCAGCTCCGGTGCTCTTGAAGACCTCAAAGCTGCTGGCAGAGTCATTGCTCAATCCTTCCCGACTCGCCTCTATAAGCCGCAATTGCTGGAAGGCTCGAAAGAGCTGCTGGATCGCTGGGAACACCTAAAGAGACAGACGATGTCCTCTATTCAGAAATCTTAATAAAGGAGTAAAGCCATGAATGAATCCATTGAAGCCAGTTATAACGAAGCGAAAAAGCTGTATGCCCGCCACGATATTCAGGTGGATGACGTTTTACGCAAGCTTTCAGAGATCAAAATATCCTTACACTGCTGGCAGGGAGATGATGTTCAGGGATTCCTGTTCAAAGATAAACAGCTTAGCGGGGGGATTGCCGTAACGGGCAGCTACCCGGGCAGAGCAGGCACGCCGGATGAGCTACGTCAGGATTTAGAAAAGGCCCTATCGCTCATTCCGGGTAAACACAAGGTCAATCTGCACGCGATCTATGCGGATACCACAGAACAAGTAGATTTGGATCAACTGGAGCCCCGCCATTTTCAGAACTGGGTAGACTGGGCCAAACAGCAAGGGCTTGGGCTTGATTTTAATCCAACCCTGTTCTCCCATCCCAAAGCGGAAGACGGCTTCACACTGAGCCACAAGGACCCGGAAATTCGCGATTTCTGGATCACACACTGCAAAAAATCACGCAGGATTGCAGAGCATTTTGGAAAGGAGCTCGGTCAACCCTGTGTCACAAACCACTGGATGCCGGATGGTTATAAAGATACTCCGGTTGACCGCCTGGCTCCAAGAGAACGTCTGCGAGATGCTCTGGACGAGATTTTCAGCGAGAAAATCAGCGAAGAATACAACATCGATGCGGTTGAAAGCAAGCTGTTCGGCATCGGCTCCGAAAGCTATGTCGTAGGCTCCCATGAGTTTTATATGGGCTACGCCCTGACGCGGGGTAAGTCTATCTGTCTCGATTCCGGTCACTTCCATCCGACGGAAGTCATTTCGAACAAACTGTCCTCTGTGCTGATGTTCACCGATCAATTATTACTCCACGTCAGCAGACCGGTTCGTTGGGACAGTGACCATGTCGTGACGATGGACGACGAATTGCTCGACATTGCCCGTGAGCTGGTTCGTGGGGAACTGCTTCCCCGAACCCATATCGGTCTTGATTTCTTTGACGGCAGCATCAATCATGTGGCTGCATGGGTCATCGGAACACGCAACACGATCAAAGCGCTCCTTCGCGCTATGCTCGAACCGATTGAAGCATTAAAGCAGGCGGAAGAGGAACGGGACTTCACCACTCGTCTTGCCCTGGTCGAAGAGTTTAAATCGTATCCGTTTGGTGCCGTATGGGATTACTATTGCGCTCAAAACGGCGTTCCCGTTCGTGAGGAATGGCTGACCGAAGTGAAGAAGTATGAACAGCACATACTCCTAAAACGGTAACTGCTAAAACGGTAACTACTGCATTGATAAGCTTATATTTCTATCATCCAAAGGGAGAGATCATCCATGACTACTGTGCTGGGGAATCAAAAGGAACGAAAATCGGGACTCGATATCCCATTTGTTCGCGAGATGGCGGAAATTACGCAAAACATGTGGAAATTCGGCTGGGATGAACGCAACGGCGGGAATGTCAGTTATATTCTGGATGAAACCGAGGTTGCCAAATATCTTGATATTCATCAAGTCATTCGGACGATTAAACCTGCTTTTCCAGTGAATGAACTGGCAGGCAAATATTTTATCGTCACCGGATCAGGAAAATATTTTAAAAACGTAATTGCCGATCCGGAAGCCAATTTAGGAGTCCTTCGTGTCTCGCAGGATGGCGAGCAATTGGAAGTCTTGTGGGGCCTCAAGCATGACGCGGTACCTACCAGCGAATTGCCGTCTCATTTTATGAGCCACATTGAGCGCTTGAAGGTCGACCCTAACCATCGTGTCGTGATCCATAATCATGCCACTCATGTCATTGCCATGACGTTCATTCATAATCTGGATGAAAACCAATTTACCAAAACGCTGTGGGAAATGTGTACCGAATGTATCGTGGTCTTCCCAGATGGCATCGGTGTAATCCCTTGGATGGTGCCGGGTTCCAGCGAAATCGGTCGCGAAACAGCAAAAAAAATGAAGGATCATCACGCTGTATTATGGCCTCATCACGGCATTTTCGGAACAGGCAGCTCCATTGATGAAGCGTTTGGCCTGATTGAAACGATTGAAAAAGCGGCGCAAATTTATATGCTCATTGCTCACCATGATATTCAGCAACGGATTACGGATCAGGAATTGGCCGATCTGGCCAAAGCCTTTAATGTCACTCCCAAAGAAGGAATCCTGAACGTATAAACGCAAGCTGAACATATAAGTTCAACTATAAAAGCTCCACGGCTTGTCTTCATCAGGCCTTGGAGCTTTATTTCAATTTAATAACCCTAAATTCCAATGAATTAACTTGTAATTATACTTTCCTTTATATAAAATAAAATCAAAATTCCCTTATCTCCACCTAAGGAGAGGTGACAAGTTATGAAAAGAGTAAAGAATGAAGATCACTTCGACATCGTGGAAGACCATTATTTCACAGCTACCGAACTGGAAAAATCCAGCGCCATATGGCCAGTCAGACTTGGAATGGATATTTCGAAAACAAGCTGTCATGTCGGTCCCAAGGCTGTTCCTTATTTTTATTTCATTTTTGTACTTGAAGGCCAGGCTGAGTTTATTTATAAGCAAAAAAAATACCGCGTCCAAAAGTCTGATTTATTCTGTTTTTTTCCGCATCTTGCACATGAATATTACACCGATCAGGAGCACCCGTTGCAAAAGGTATGGATTGCTTTTGAGGGACCCAAATCCCTGGCGCTGCTGGAGCGGATCGGGATTAATCCCTCTACGCCATTTATGGCTAACGCAGTGAGCGAGGAAATCCTCGAACTTATCTCCAATCTGTTTTCCATCGTAAACGACAACAGTAGACGGGGCAGCGATCTGGCCCGCTTGATTACACTGCACCAGATCTTCGAGGAGTTGTCCCGCAACACATCTGACGTACTGCGCAGCTTTGCCTGCTCTGATTATTGGCTCCATCAGGGGAAAGATTACATTGAAATGCATTATTGTGACCGTGTTAGAATTGAGCAAATTGCCGAGCATGTAGGTGTGGATCGTGCGCATTTTTCGCGTAAATTTCATTCCACCTTCCTCATCTCCCCCGCCAAGTATTTGCAAAATCTCAAAATTAACGAAGCCAAAAGATTACTGGAACAGACGACTTATAATTTGTCGATCATTGCCCAGTCCATCGGTTATACCGATATGTCCACCTTTTCCAAGGCATTTAAGAAAACAACAGGAATTCCACCACGTGAGTATCGCTTCCGGCATCAGTCCCGGCAAGAGATCCGTACCGTCAACGCTTAATTGAAATCCAGTAACGATAAAGGAGAACCACCATATACGGCGGCTCTCCTTTTTTTATGACCTGATCCTAATTTGTACTTGGTTCTGAGCCCTTTCAACGTTATAATAGGCATCAAACCAACAGGAAAGGTACGTGAAATCCATGCTGCGATTCAATGCGATACGTACGGGTTATCTGCTGGGCATCTCACTGATACTTGCCGCGATTATTTATTTTTTCGCCTCCAATTGGGGCGGACTGGATCGGACATTCAAGATTGTACTTGCTGCTGCGCTTATTGTTCTGTTCTATGGCTTGTCTTTTGTATTTGCACGGATACGTGCTGTTCCCGGTCAACAAGCTTTTCTGTCTAATATGTTTTTGGTGGCTGGCTGTATAGCCTTTGGCGTTTCCGTGGCATTGCTCGGTCAAATTTACAATTCCCATGCGGACAGCTACGGATTGTTTTTCATTTGGTCGGTGCCGGCTCTACTGCTTAGCTGGATCACTCGCTACAATCCTTTTTATATGCTGTCTTATGTACTGATTCATCTTGGTTTGTGGCTTTATTTTTACCCTACGATGCAAAGCGCGGCTTATAGCGAGCTGGAATCGTTGTCCATTGCCGGAATGTTCGCAATAGTCAATCTGCTGCTATTTTTATTGACGTTCCTCCATCGTATACATTCTGCTCCACTACAATATATGAGCTTTACGGTTTTCCATATAGCCATGTTAGCGATGACCAATTCTTTTGCATTTGATGAGTATGGCCTGATCATGAATGTACCGCATATTGCTGTGATTGCTTTAGGATTTTATATATTTATCAAGGCGCGGCTAAATAAAACGCTACTGACCTTGAATGCATTGGCGCTCTCAGCGTTTGCTGTCTTTAAATTTATAGAGCTGGCTGAGGCGTACTCCTCATCTCTGTTTTTTGCTTTTGGTTTGATTTTTGTGGCGTTGCTGCTGACGGGTAACGTGTGGTTTTTCCGCTATTTGAATCGTTTGGGGAAAACACTGCCGGAAGCAGGGACAACGGACACTAGTACATCAAAGACTGATATGACCGTTCCCGAGGAGCGTGGCAGTGAATGGATCAGCAAAACTGTATCCCGCGTGATCAAAGTGGTTGGAGTGCTGATTGGCAGTATATCCTTGATTGGGCTGATTACCATTAGCACAAATGTAAACCACACCGAATATGTACTGTTGGGTGTGTCGTTGCTGCTTATGATTTCGATGATTGTCATTCCCGAATCCAAGCTGGATTCTGTAATACGTTATACCCTGTTGACGATCAGCTATATTACAGGCTTGGCGGCCATTCTATGGTCAGATCAGACGTTGCTTTCGGTATTATTTCTGATCGTTTCCATCGCCGGATGGTTTCGCTCCAAGGGGAAAAGGCAGCAATTTTTTGCCTATACTTTTGTAAACCTGAATCTGGCGACCATTTTATTTCAGCGGTATCAGGAGTGGGATGGTTGGAACTGGACCTATGAGTTCATCATCTTCTCTCTTTTCATCCTCAATGCCGTGTTATATGGGGTAAGTTACTTCGTATTCAAAACGGGATTAAGAGAACATCTTCGAGATAGCTCATTATTTTTCAGCTTGTTGTTCCTGTTTTGGGCTACGTTTTTCGAGGATGTCGTTCCACACTCTTATATGTTCATTAACATTTTTTATTTTGTTATCGTTACAGGGATGGTCTTTGCCTTTATCCGTCTGAAACAAAAATCGGAGGCCATCACAAGCGTAATATTCTGGTTTATTTTTATCGGCTTCAAATACTATGATTTATTGTGGACGCTACTGTATAAATCTTTTACGCTGGCGCTACTGGGGATCATTGCGCTCGGAATTACCTGGTGGGCGGATCGGCGAATGGCCCATAGCGGCAAAGCAGCATTCGATGCCGATCACCGCAGCTTTAGCTTTATGCGCTTAAGCCCGTTACTCATCGCTATTGTCATCGTGCTACAGCTGGGGATCATCGGCTATCAGACGGCGAGAAGTGAAACCCTGCTCGCCACAGGGGCTTCTATTAAGCTCAAACTGGCTCCTGTAGACCCGCGCTCCCTGCTACAAGGCGATTATGTGGCCCTGAATTACGACATATCTACCCCGCCTTCCAAGACCCCTCTTCAGGAGGAGGAATGGAGCCGAGGCAAGGTCAAAGTCGTTCTCACACCAGATAGCCAAGGAGTATACGTCGCGGATCGCCTATATCAAGATGGTGAAAAACTTGCCAGTCATGAGGTCATTCTAAATGGACAATGGTATGGTTCTCGTATTCTGTACGGTATTGAGAATTATTTCATCCCTGAGGGAACCGGACGTACTGTAGAACAGAACGCACATTTTGCTCATATTCGAGTGAGCCGCAATGGAGACGCACTGCTGGAACGTTTGGCGGAAAGCTGACCGGATCGGCGCAGATAGTCAACGAAGCAGGGTCCAAAAGATTTATCATTACAAAAAGCAGGCTGAACCAAGCCGCTCCATTGCTGGAGCACAACATGGTTCAGCCTGCTTGTTCTTTTTCGGACCATCGAGTTACCTCTTATAGATAGCCTTTATCCCTACGCTACGCCTCTCCCCGTTTAGACGTCTCTCGACCAGGCCACTATTTCTTTAATATCCTGTGGCTGAGTCCGGCAACAACCGCCAATCAGACGTGCTCCTGCTTCATACCATTGGCGGGCACTCTGTCCGAACGTCTCTGTACAAGTGCTACCGTGCCATGTCTTGGTGACCGGATCATATTCCTCCCCCAGATTGGGGTATAACACCACAGGCTTATCTGTATGGTTGCGTATTTCGTGAATAAGCGATGGAACGAATTTCGGCAAAGTGCAGTTGATCCCCACAGCGGCCACTTGCTCGTGCTCATTCAGCCACTCAGCGCACGCGGCGGCAGACTCGCCATTGCTGATGTGCTGCCCGTCCTTTGCACTAAAGCTGATCCAGGCATACGTCCCGGGGAATTCCTTCAGCAATCGGGCGATAGCCTTGGCTTCAACCAGACAAGGTATCGTTTCACAAGCTAAAATGTCTGCCCCCGCCTCGATCAGAGCTTTCATTCGCGGCCTGTGAAACTCCACGAGCTGTTCCTCGCTCAGCTTGTAATCACCACGATACTCTGAACCATCCGCCAAAAACGCCCCGTAGGGGCCGACAGAGGCCGCGACTAGCGGCTTGGGGCGATGCTGCTGACTTGTAGTAGCCGTCACGTCGGCCCAAAACTCATCTCGTGCCTGCACAGCAATCCGCACCGATGACTGAATCAGCTTCAGCGCCTCACTTTCGCTTAGGCCTCGTTTAACATAGCCTTCAACGGTAGCCTGATAGCTCGCAGTAATCGCGCAGTCTGCACCAGCTTCAAAATAATCCCTATGTACGCGCTTGATCGACTCCGGGTGCTCATGGAGGATTTTAGCTGACCATAAGCTATCATTCAGATCATAACCATGACGCTCAAGCTCGGTCGCCATTGCGCCGTCCAGCACGATCAGCTGAAATTCGTCCAGTATATGTTGTATCGGATTCATGAGGCCCTCCTGCTCGTCTTTTCTATTTAACCCACTAATCAAGTTGGGTTTAATGATTTTTATTATAACACGTATGTTGATGAGCACCTTATAAAGCTAAGAATAATCACTCCGTGAAGACGTACCCTCTCATTTCATTTGCCCATCTGATGTAACGTATAAATTTTTTAAATTAGTTTCATAAGTTAAATTAATTAGATATTGTTCTTTTTTTCACAAAGTCATTTTACTATAAAAGTGCAAACCAACTACTTTGGCCAAAAGATCAGGGAATTGCATAGTCACATTTGTGAAAAAAGGTACAAGAGAGGGTTTTATCTATGTCTTTACTAGAGATGATTACAGCGACCTTAACAGATAACAAAATTGTCAGTTCTATCGCTTCCACCGTTTTTATTATCCTTCTTGGTTTCTTTTGCCGCAAGAAGGGGATTTTTACCGCAGCAGTAGGAAAGCTATTATCCAAGGTTGTTCTAACCGTGGCTCTACCAGCACTAGCCTTTAATTCTTTCATGCAGGATATTAATCCTACAATGTTAAAACAAGGAATGAATGTTTTAATATGGGGGATTCTAATTTATATTATTCTCATCTTTATTTCAAAACCTTTCTTCCTAAGCTACGACAAGGATAAACAGGATGTTTTACGGGTGTTAACCATTTTCGGTTCTACTACTTTTTTCGGAATTCCAATTGTCGGGGCCATTTACGGTCCTACCGGAGTTATGTACAGTTCCATTTTTAATATAGGGTACCGCATTTTCTTATACTCCTATGGCTATATCAAAATGAGCGGCTTAAAAATGGAGCTTAAAAATCTCAAAACCATGTTTTTAAATCCAATCGTTATCGCCACGTTTCTAGGCCTGTTTGTTTGGTTGTTTCAGGGTTATTTGCCACAGATGAGCGTAGCTACAGAAGATGGGGCCATTCAGCAGTTCGCTTTTCTAAGAATTGATCAAACCGCTGTCTGGTTGTTCAAGCCCATGACCTACCTTGCCGGACTAGCCTCTCCATTAGCCTGGTTATCGATTGGTTCGACATTGGGGGAAATCAGCTTCAAGTCGGCAGCTACTGACAAGACCTCTTGGTATTACAGCATCGTTAAGGTTTGGCTTGTACCTATTGTTAACATCGTCTTGCTGGCTTTGTTGACTGTATCTCATATTCTGTCAGTCGATTCAGTCGCTTTAGCTACTATTGTCATCATGATGGCTACTCCTACAGCTACCGTAGCCGCAGCCTATGCCATCAGTTTTGATAAGGAAGCCATATTAACTTCCAATGCATCGCTTCTATCTACTATCACTTCTGTCGTCATGATTCCAGTGTGGATCATTACACTCAATGTCATTGATAAAATTGGCATTTTCTAAATCAGGGGGAAAACAACATGTTAAAAATCATTTGCTATGGTGTCCGTTCTTATGAGAAACCCTATTTCCAGGATCTCAATAAATATAACTTCCAACTAACGCTGGTAGAAGAGTTGTTAAACACCAGCAATGCAGAATTGGCGCAGCATCACGATGCCGTTCTGCTAAGAGGAAACTGTGCTGCCAATCGGGAAAATATCACAAAATTCAATGAATACGGCATTCAATATGTTTTCACCAGAACAGTCGGAATCAACCACATTGATCTGGATGCCTGCAGCGAATTCGGAATGAAGGTGGCACGCGTGCCATCTTACTCTCCGAATGCCATCGCCGAGCTCTCCCTAACTTTAGCAATGATGCTGTTCCGACACACCGCTTATATGACTACCAAAAGCTCGTTCAAAAATTTTATTGTGGATGAGCATACATTCAGCAAAGAGATCCATAACTGTAAAGTTGGGATTATCGGGGTTGGTCGCATTGGTCTGACGGAGGCCAAATTGTTTAAAGGATTGGGAGCCTCTGTTATTGGTTATGATGTGTACCAATCGGAAGCGGCCAAGGATGTCATTCCATTCACAACCTTGGATGAATTACTGGCAGAGAGTGATGTCGTTAGTGTGCATGTTCCTTATCTGCCGGGACAGAACGACAAAATGATTAACGCCAGCTTTTTAGCAAAAATGAAAAAGGGATCTATTCTCATTAATACATCACGTGGAGAATTACAAGATAACCAAGCCATTTTGGACGCTTTGCTCAGTAACCATCTGGAAGGCTTCGCTACGGATGTCTTCCCTAAAGAAGATGAATTATTCTTTAAAGCATTTGAACCATGGCAAATGCTCCCGGATCCGACGATCCAGAAGCTTCTCGAGCTGTATCCAAGAGTTTTGGTTACGCCTCATGCCGGTTCGAATACCGTTACAGCACTATCCAACATGATTGAAACCAGCTACGACAACTTCCATGATATCGTTACAACTCATTCTTCGGATAACCTAGTCCCACTTCCTGTTCTCTCTATGAAATAATTAGGAAGCTCGGCACTCTTGTTGAACAAAAAAAGAACCGCTATTTCCAGATTACAATGGAAATGGCGGTTCTTTTAAATCAGGATTCAACTGATAGAGCATTAGCGGCCTACCAACCTTGTGGTATTCTATCGATTCAACTAGAAAGCCATCGTCCACCAGGAACTGAATATATTTTTTTACCGTGATACGGGACAAGTCCACTTCTCTGGCTAACGTTTCAACCGAGAATGGTCCGTCCAGCTCTTGAATACTCTTTAGTATCGTGGTCATGGTCAGTTTGGACAAATTTTTAGACAGGTTTTTCGATAGATTATGCGATGGATGTTCAACAGGTTTTTTCTTTTCCACACCCGCGTGCTCTTCTTTATTAAAATAATGGTCAATAACGGCTTGATTAATTCCGGTCCCTTCCTCCATCACAGTGGCCAAACGCTGGATTTTCTCAACAGCCAGCTTAAAGCGTTCGAATGTAAAGGGTTTAATTAAATAGTCTGCAACTCCATAAAAAACAGCTTCCTTCACCGTTTGAATATCTTTTGCAGCCGTAATTAAAATAACCGACGCATGATACTGATGCTCCTGCATATGTGATAATAAAGTTAATCCGCTTTTTCCAGGTAAATAAACGTCCAGCAGCACCAGATCCGGTGTCCATTTTTGAAGACAATCCTGTGCTTTCTTGACGGTATCTGCCCTACATACAACATCCAAATTGTCCATGCGCTCAATAAACTGTTGATTGAGCTCAGCAACCATTGGATCATCCTCAACAATCAGAACCTTCATTTATTTGTCACCTCCAATGCACAGGGCAACTCTACATATATACTGGTTCCCAGGCCCGGTTGGCTGTCAAGCTCAATGATTCCCTGATGATTGTCCACCATGGTTTTAACCAGATTCAAGCCGTAGCCTCTGTCTTCTCCTTTGGTTGAGAAGCCATGCTCAAATATTCTTTTTTGCATTTCAAAATCAATCCCCAACCCATTATCTTTCACTTTCAGAATGAATACATTTCCCTCAGACTCATAGTTCAATTTCAACTCAATTTTTCCAGGTTGTTTTTTTTGTAAAATGGAGTCTATGGCGTTGTCAAAAAAATTGCCCAGGATGTGTATGACATCATGAACGATATCCTGCATCTCTACATTAGAGACATTCGAGCTTTCTGCAAGATGAACCGAAATATTCTGTTCGCGTGCTTCATTGATTTTACCCATAATAAAACCTGCTAATGCCGGAACTTTAATTCTCTCAGTCAGAAAGCCTACCTCATCTTGATACCGGTGATTTAGCTGCTGAATATATTGACTGACCTCCGCATATTGCCTCATCTCAATCAGCCCGGATATTACGTGCATTTTGTTCATAAACTCATGAGTCTGTCCGCGAAGAGAGTTAATATAATATTTTGTACCACTTAACTGGTTGCTAAGATGAATCATCTCGGATTGGTCGCGCAGCGTTGCAACTGCCCCAAAAAACTCATTTTCTATATAGATAGGGGTTACTGTCGCAATGACTTCTATACCATTCACATAAAACGAACGATCCTTGATTTTCTTTTTATCATCAAACACTCTCTTGAAGAGTACGTTATAAAAGTTGGTATCTAGCTGCTCGCCAATTGGGGCTTTCATGTCTTGGTTTGCCAGTTGATACTTGGCCTGAGCTTCTTTGTTCATGAGCATAATTTTCTTGTCAGCCGAAATGGCAATAATTCCTTCAGCGACCTCATTTTCAATAATTTCTTTTTCGCGCAATCGTGTTGCTATCTCTTGCGGCTCAAGCCCAAATAAAATTGTTTTGATTTTCTGAGCCAGAATGATCGCGCCCAGAACTCCACTAAAGAGCCCCAGCATCAGCCCTCCAAAAATGGTATACTGCGCCTGCATCAAATCATGATTTAGGGTTCTCATGGTCAGCCCTACACATACAATGCCAATGACCTCATTCTGTTTATTAAATATCGGCGCAAAATATCGATAGCCTTTGCCTAAAATACCTATATTTTCAGAAAAATGCCCCTGACCAGATAGCGTTCTTCTGGCATCATTCAGATCAGAAAACGGTTTGCCAATCATCGTTGCATTCGGATGGGATAGCCGAATTAAATCGCGGTTCAGAATGACAACAAAATCAACATTAACGTTATTCATTACTCTAAGAGAATAGTCCTGAATCTGCTTCACAGGAACTCCCTGCTCGACATTTCGAATAACATCGCTGTCACTTGCAATCACCTTGGCAATACCGGAAAGTTTTTCCTCCGTATTATCAAAGTGCTTGTTAATCACGAAATTACGAATGAGAAGCAAGGATATAATTAAGGAAATAATGATAACTAAAACAACCAAAATAATTATCATGAACTGTAGCGAAAATTTGAATTGTCGTCTCGGTTTCGACTTACCTTTTAACCGCAACCCCATCACCTAGCTTCTTTCTCAAGCTCTCCATTGGGAAGAAGAGCATGTCTTCTGCTCCTATAATCCCTTGATATTCGACACCGTTTGACAATTTCCTTCTTTAATCTACAAGCTGTATAAACCTCCAACGACAACAAACGCAGCCTCTATCTGAAATAAAACAATATGCTGAATAAGGAAGAACCAATTCTCCATAATAAGGACGTATACCTAACGAAATGGAGGACATCGGATGATTGAAAATCTCGAAAGTAATTACAACTGCGCCAATGCAGGACAAGACCTTCATCAGCTCAAGCAGGAGCTTGCCGCGCTTCAGGAACAAGGTGCGAACGACCAGGCATCCAAGGAAGCCATTCATCGGCTGGAAAATCAAATCTCGTTCATTTTGAATAAGTGCGATATCACTCATTAGTCACGCACGGGCTGTTTCAGTAAATAAATATAAAACCGACTTGTCTTTTAAAGACAAGCCGGTTTATATAATTTAGTGTATGCAAAAAGGTTCCAAATTCACAAAATTCCCCGTATCTCATCCAATGACTGCACCTTTTCCCGCTCCATCCATTGTTCAAGGCCGTATACCAACTCAGCCCCTGCATGCAAATGGACAAAATTGTACGTTCCCACCTGAATTGCAGCAGCCCCTGCCATGGTGAATTCAATAATATCCTCCACCGAGCTGATCCCGCCCATCCCGATCACGGGAATCGACACCGCCTGCGCCACCTGATGAACCATGCGTAAGGCAATCGGCTTGATTGCCGGGCCGGAAAGACCTGCATACATATTGGCAAAAACACTGCGACGCCGACGTATATCAATTTTCATTGCAGAAAATGTATTGATCAGCGAAACTCCGTCCGCGCCTTCTTCCTCGCACATGACCGCCATCTGCGTAATGTTCTCAGCATTTGGGGATAGCTTGACGACCAACGGAAGCGCCGTCACATTGCGCACCTGCCGCACGACCTCCCGCGCTACCTCCGTCTGGATACCAAATTGCATTCCACCCTGCTTAACATTGGGACATGAAATGTTCAATTCCAGCATATCGACGCCCCTGCGGTTCATTGTGCGACGTTTTTGCGCATTTTCCGTAATCATGGCTACAGCCTGAACGTATTCCTCCAGATTGGAGCCGCCCACATTGGCAATAACAGCCGTGTTCCAACGTGTCATGTCATCCAGCTCATCCTTCAAAAAGGCCGCCACACCCGGATTTTCCAATCCTACACTATTGAGCATACCGGATGCTGTCTCGTGTATCCGTGATCCAGTATTACCAGCCTTCGGATGAAGGGTTAGTCCCTTCCCGACGATGCCACCCAAAAGTTCGGGAGAATAGAATTCCGCATACTCACGCCCGAATCCAAACGTACCGGAAGCCATGATGATTGGGTTTTTGAACGGTACACCCGCAATATTACACGCCATGGAGATCATCAAACTCCACCTCCTCCACCGGGAATACTGGCCCTTCCTTACATACCCTCCGATTGCCTCCACGGGTACGCATGGTGCAGCCCAAACATGCACCAATACCACAGGCCATGTGTCTTTCTGTTGAGATATATAAACGGGACGACGTACCCACCGTTTTCATTGCGAGGGCTTGTAACATCGGAGTTGGCCCGCAGGAAAACATACTCGCATAGTGAACTGGATCGACCTGTTCGACGATGCTTCCCCCTACCTTGACCTGCACAGATGCCGCCACAGCTTCGAATGCCTCAACTCCGAAGGCTTGCTGTGCAAACCCCAGATAAACGTGCGCATGCGGGTAATACTTTGCAGCCAACAGCAATGGAGCTGTACCCATGCCACCGCCAATTAAAGCCAAACTGCCCTCTACTTGCGGAAAACCGTTTCCGAAAGGCCCTTCCAACTGAATCTCCTGACCAGGCTGTAGCTGGGAAAACAGATTTGTCCCCTCTCCAACAACCCGGTATAAAAAGGAAATGCTCTCTTCTCCGATATCATAAATGCTGATGGGTCTGGGCAGCAGTGGGTAACCTGTCCCGCTGCGCAGCATGTAAAACTGCCCCATGCTCCCTCTAAAGTTCCCCTCTATTTTCATCACATAAATGCCCGGAACGAGCGCCACATTTGAAATTACGTTAGCCATATAACCCCTCCACTAACCACTCACTATAACGTAAAAGCAGCAACTATTACGTGACTATTTTCACATTTTCGAATAACGTTTCGCGCTGTGGCTCGTGGTACAAAAAAGCGTACTCCTGTTAGAGAGTACGCTTGTGCATTTAACTAATGGCTTCGCGCTCCGAATTGCGGCTGCCATTGGCATCTTTACGGATTTGCTTGCTGCGTAGCTGTCCGCAGGCCGCGTCAATGTCGACTCCATGCTCCAGCCGAACACTACAGCTAATGCCTTGTTTTTTCAGAACATCATAGAAGCCAGTAATCGACTCCGATTCGCTCCGCTGGTATTGGCTATGCTCATCCACCGGATTGTACGGAATGAGGTTTACATTGGCCAGATTCCGACGATGGCCCACCAGCTCAGCCAGTTCCAGCGCATGCTCCTTACCGTCATTAACATCCTTCAGCAAGATGTATTCCAGTGTAATCCGACGATTCGTTTTGTCCAAATAATAATCAATCGCCTGCATTAGTTTCTCAATCGGAATCGCCCGGTTGATCTTCATAATGCGAGTACGAATCTCATTATTCGGAGCGTGGAGGGAGATCGCAAGATTGACGTGCAGATCGGAATCTGCAAATTCAATGATTTTATCGGCAAGTCCGCTTGTGGAAACGGTAATATGCCGCGGCCCAATCGCCAGCCCTTTGTGATCCTTAATGACCCGAATGAAATCGGACAGGTTCACGAAGTTATCAAATGGTTCGCCAATTCCCATCACAACGACGTGACTGACCCGGTCGCCCGGACGTTCCTTGTCCAGATACAGCTGCACCTTCATAATTTGCTCTACAATTTCACCGCTGGACAGGTCACGACTCTTCTTCAACAGTCCGCTCGCACAGAAGCTGCATCCAATGTTACAGCCCACCTGTGTCGTCACACATACAGACAGTCCAAACTTATGCCGCATCAATACAGTCTCTATCAAATTACCATCCTGAAGCCGGAACAAAAACTTGACCGTCCCGTCTGCTGACTGTTGCTTCACGTGTTCCTCTAGTGTTTCAATGGAAAAGTGCTCTGCCAATAGGCGAGTACAATTCTCATGAACCTCTGCCATCGCTGCAAAATCAGTAACCCGCTTCCGGTACAATGCGTCCCATACCTGCAATGCCCGGGATTTCTTATGTCCATGCTCTATGAGCCATGCTGTCAATTGATCTAGCGTTAATCCATAAATGGATTCTTTTTTCATGTTCGATCCTCTTTTCAAAACGTTAAAATTCGTCTTTCTCTATATAAATTACAGCCATCACCATTCGTCTCAACTATCATTGCATCATAGCATGTTTAAGCAGTCTACGCTATTCAAACGCTTCTTCTATTGTCCCAAATTTTAATTATGAACACAAGGGGGCAGGCTGATGGTATCCTGTTCCACAAAAGCACGCAATGACAGGATTACAGACACCACCAATGATATGATTACAACCAAGGAAGGTGATGCAAGTTGGAATGGTTACTTCGGATCAAGAACGCACTGGATCTGATGGAAGAAAGAATGCAGCAGCCACTCGAATTGATGAAATTGCAAAAGCAGCCTATTCGTCTCCCTTTCACTTTCAGCGTATGTTTCATATGCTAACCGGCGTCACGGTAGCAGAATATGTGCGTAAACGTCGATTGACCCTGGCTGCTCAGGAATTGAGTCTTTCTTCCGCCAAGGTGCTCGATGTAGCGTTCAAATACGGATATGATTCCCCCGAATCTTTTTCTAAAGCGTTCCGAAAGGTACACGGTATTTCTCCCACTGAGGCCAGAAGCCCTGGGGTGAACCTGAAAGCCTTTCCACGCATCACCTTCCATCTATCGTTGAAGGGAGATCAGGAAATGGATTACAAAATTGTAGAGAAAACGGCCTTTACGGAGTGTTTACATCCATTGGCCCTATGCCTCATTCGATCCAGAATGTATGGCAAAGAATTTTTCAGGAATGGTTCCCTGCTAGCAATTATGAGCATTCAGGCGGCCCGGAGCTGGAAGTGTATAGTATGGGAGATGCTCATGCCGAAGACTACCGAAGTGAAGTTTGGATTCCGATTATGAAAAAGTAAACAAACGAACCGGCTGCCTATTGCGGTCGGTTTTACATCGTATCATTTACATCATACGGTGACAGAAAGCACATCTTCCTGCATCCCCCCCCTATTCTAGCTTAATGAACCGAGGACAATTCCCCGAGCTCCTGCTTCAACACAGAATATAGCCTTGAACTTGCCAGCTTTAGCGGATAGTCTGTTGCTTTGCAAAGAAGACCGAAAGTCATATCTATCAAGCTGCCACTTAGTTCTCTCATCGTTGTTCCTGTCGGAACTGGATTCACTAAAATTTGCGGCACAAGGGCAATACCCAATCCGTTCTCTACATAAAATTTTAGAGCTGTCATACTGCCAATCTCCATCGTGTCTATCGTGGTTATAGCATATTCCTTCATAACCATTTCAAGTTTGCGACGATACGGACAGGTGGCCGACGTAATAAGCAACCGATGTCCCTGTAAATCCTCAGGCCCAATGTTTTCTTTTTGCCCAAGCGGGTGATTTTCAGGCATCAAAACTACAAAGTTCTCCATAAATAAAGGTTCAAAATATAGCTCTGTACCTAGATCCGGTGCGGAACATAGCGCTAAATCAATATCCCCCTTGAGAACACACTCGCTTAACGTGGGGGTATTCCCAAACTCGACAGAAATCCGAATGTTCGGATAATGGGTTAAGAATTGTTTTAGAATTCCTGGTAGTCGGTAACTGGCGGTCGGTTCGGTCACTCCTATACGAATATGGCCTGCGTTTCCCCTTTGCAGATCCTCCATATTTTTTTGTAATTGCTCCATGTCCTTTACAATATATAGACTTTGCTCGTAAAACATCCTGCCCGCTTTAGTTAACTTTATTTTCTTGCCCCGTTCAATCAGTTGAATTCCCATATCGGATTCCAGCTTCTGTATTTGCATCGTCACGGTAGATTGTGCATAATTCAACTCTTCCGCTGCACGAATAAAACTTCCGTAATTCACAATCATTTGAAATGTTTTGAGTGTTTTAATATCCATTCTCATACTCCTAATTGCACATTTAATTCAATTTTATTGAATTATAAGTTCAGTTAATTCAATTATACAGAATATAATACATCCTCTACAATGATACATATCAGATCATATTATTTTTCAAACGCGAAATTAACTGGTTAGAGAAGGAGCGGATATACATGGATTTACATCAAAAAGTAGCACTGGTTACAGGTGGAGGTACAGGAATTGGGAGAGCCGTATGTATGGCGTTGGCAGATCGAAGGGCTACGGTGGTCGTAAACTATTCGCGCTCTAAAAACGATGCAGAGGACACCGTACGTATGATACTTGAAAAGGGAGGACGTGCTATCGCATTACAGGCAGATGTTTCCCGAGATAAGGAGGTTCGAACTATGGTCGACCAGATTGTCCAGCAATTCGGTACAGTTGATGTACTGGTGAATAACGCCAGCATTACACATCACATTCCTATGGATGATCTGGAGGCAGCCACGGAAGAAGTGTGGGATGATCTTTTTGATGTAAATGTGAAAGGCATGTTTTACTGTGCCAGAGCCGTAGCTCCTTTTATGATGCGTAATAAACAAGGAGCTATCGTCAATCTGGGAAGTATAGCAGGACAAACGGGGCTAGGTTCCTCGCTTCCCTATGCGGTATCCAAAGCAGCCGTCCACGGGCTGACCAAATCTTTAGCACGGGCCTTGGCGCCGGATATTCGAGTCAATTGCATCGTACCGGGGGCGGTAGCGACAAGATGGTGGGCCGGCAGGGAAGAACAAATGAAGCAACTGTTTCCTCATTTGCTGCTACAGCGCATTTCCACGCCTGAAGATATTGCCAGCATGGTGTGCTCTGCATTAGAGCAGGAGGCCATAACAGGCCAGATTATTACCGTAGACAGCGGACAAACGCTGTAAAGACACTGGGACTTCTGGGTAAAAAACAAACTGCCTTCCCAGCAAGAAGGCGGTTGTTGAACTATCGTATACCGTCATTAACTTACGTTTTTGCTAAAGACATCCCAATTCTTGTATTTTTCACGAATTTAACAAATAAATACCGAACAAGCGGTCCTACAATTAAGAGTTGTAGAGGGAAAGCAAAAATAAAATTCTTAAAAACTAAAGAAAAGTAATTTTTAAGTAATGAGTCTCCCGGAAGACTATTAAAAAAGTAAGCAGTCCCCAATCCATAAAGTGACATACAAAGAACCATTCCAATGACCATACAACATGAAAGGGATAGAATCACTAATACCTTTTTAGATTTGTCGTATGATAATGAAAAAGCTATTTTCTTTGCTACTGGACCGACAATAAATAATTCCAATACGAAAGCAGTGATAAAACATAAAATAAATTGAAGAAGCATTACTTTTAGAGATATTGTGCCAATCAAGCCATTTGTATATAGATTATAAAATGTCATGAATACGACCATCCCCAAGCACATCATTAAACCAAAATAAAAATTTTCTTTCTTCGTTGTTGGCAATTCCATCATCCCTTCTGTTTACCTTGGTAATTATATAAATAGTCCAAACCTCCACATAAGTGAACATTTTGTGAACTTTATGCCTAGCTCCCCATTTACTACTACAGCATACTGCCTCAAAAAAAGAGGCTCAAGGAACCGATGTAAAATTGGTTCTCCTGAAGTCTCCTTATGCTTGGTTTATAGCAATCTTGCATTAATATCTAGGGATACTTAACCCATTTTTAGCTGTCCCTTCATAAATCACTACCCCGTTGTCAAACAGCTTTATAGTTCCTGAATAAGTAGGCACTCCCTTGTCAAATGTACTATGTATGCTATTACCCCATCCATGTAAGTAACTGTATAATTTCTTATCGGCCATCATCAATATGAGAGTGCTGCCATAGAGCATAAAAAAACGGAGAACGCTCCCGCACCTTTGCTTGGGCGTTCTCCTCCTTTTCTTATCAATGAATGATTTCAAAAACTTTATCCTAATGATGAATACGACGTTTGTTTCTCAAAATGTTGCGAATCATCTTATGATTGGGGAGCTGCCTGAACAACATATGTCCGGGATGCGGATTGGCCTCGATAATCCAGATTTGGCCGCTCTTCTCAATAGCAAGATCGATGCCCAGCTCGCGAACCGGATGATTTTTATCTATCGTGTCGGCAATCATTCTAGAAAGCTCGATGATCTGGTCCAGAATGTCTTTCATTTTCGTTCTGTCATTTTTAAAGACCCTTAAAAGCACTTTGGACAACGGCGCCGCATGTCCTCCCCTCCGATAGTTAGTAACGACTTTTTGAGGTGCAGCCACACGGCCGGTTATTCCTGAAATGACCCATTCCGATTCCGGCTTCTGCATGTACACTCTGGCATCAAAAATCGAACCTTTGTACTTGGCTAACTTAAGTCCTTGCTGTACCAAATAACGACGATGAGGCCTCCGATAGGTTCTAATTGCTCTTTTTACGGCGTGGGATCTAACGACTCTGCGACTGGAGCCGCAACGAACCTCATATTTCCTCCCCAGCTTTTTCGCACGGATGATGCCAGTCCCTCCACTCCCATAATTAGGCTTGATGAAGACGGTGCGATAGGTATCCAGCATCCGTAAAGTCCTTGCATTACTAATCCAGCGGGTTTCAGGCAAATGAGAACGTAAAACGGGATGTTGTCGCATTTCCTTGTATTGAATCATCTTTCCAATGGGCACGAATATCCCTCTATTCTGTTGGGTTTTTGCACACATTACATGAATATGCATCTATATTCTATCTTGGTAACGGCGAATGCCACAGTTTGCTATGAAAGAGGCAAATCTCCTACTTTCTCTAGGTCGAGTCTTCTTTGATTTCAAGAGAGAGATGGACAATGTGTTCTTTGCATGACGAAGTTATTGTAAATACCTATAAATTTGATTCCAATAATATATTAGACCAATAATAATTTTGGATATATGATGTATTAAAAATAACGTGAGGAGGAACGTAACATGTCTATTTATGATTTTCAGGCAACCTCAATTAACGGGAAACCGATTGAATTCTCAGACTACAGAGGAAAGGTTCTTCTCATTGTAAACACAGCCAGCAAGTGTAGCTTCTCTAGTCAATTCGCTGATCTGCAGAAGCTCTACGAAAGACGGAGGGAACAAGGTTTTGAAATCCTTGCGTTTCCTTGTAACCAATTCAATGAAAAAGAGCCGGGTAGCAATTCGGAGGTTCAGGGATTCTGCCAAATTAACCATGGAGTAACCTTCCCACTATTTGAGAAGACGGATGTAAGAGGCTCATCTCCTCATCCTTTATTTCAATATCTGACCCAACAGGCACCGTTTCAAGGCTTCGATACCCTAACTAAAGACGGTCAATGGATGGAGGATTTCCTGCAGGATAAGTATCCGGAAATATACGCTGGCGACGGTATCAAGTGGAATTTTTCTAAATTCCTGGTCGATCGCGATGGCTATGTAAAAGGAAGGTTTGAAGTAACAACGGAGCCCTGTGCCATTGATCCTGTCATCGAATCGCTATTGTAGTTTTTCTGTTCACTTCTTTGGATTATTTCAGAAAAGAGTATCAAATGACAAATATGTATATTTGTCATTTGATACTCTTTGTGTTATCCTGAATTCAAGGAGGTGACTCACACGGCAACTTAGCCGTGTCTCTATGGAAAAATCCTCAGATATATTAACCAAGGAACAGATTCTCATTGCTACAGAAGACACACTTAGGCGTTTTGGTGTAGCCAAAACCTCCGTGACCGATGTTGCCAAAGTATTGGGAGTAAGTCATGGCACCATTTACCGACACTTTAAAAGTAAAGCTGAGCTCCTTGAAGGCGTGACCGAAAAATGGCTGAATGAAAAGATTATTGGCCCGTTAACGGAGGTCTGTCAGAATTCATCTATACTGGGAACGCCACATTTAAAACGATATATACAGACCTTGGTTGAACTCAAACAGTATTATGCCCGCGACGACGAGGAAATGTTCGAGATGTATACGAGGGTCACCGAGCAAGCCGCTGATTTAATCGACCAGCATATCGCCCACATTGTGGATCAGCTCGCTGATATCATTGCACGCGGAGGCATCACATCGGATCACCCAGCCCAACTGGCGCGTACCCTTTTCTATGCCACAGCCCGGTTTCATCATCCCGCTCATGCTTACGAATGGAAGAGTCCTGCGATTGATCAGGAGTTTTCGGATGTGTGGATGCTTTTAGAAAAAGGAATCTTTTAAAAAATATATGGAAAGAAGGCTAAACACATATGACGCATTTGAACGGAAAAACAGCGATTATCACCGGGTCCTCCAGAGGAATTGGACGTGTCATTGCCAAGCAACTAGCTGATCTGGGTGCTAATGTAGTCATCAATTATGCCAGCAGTCCGGACAAAGCCAAAGAAGTCGTGGAGGGCATTATTCAAAAAGGCGGAAAAGCCATAGCGCTCCACGCTGATCTGGGCAAGATGAGTGATATTGAAGCATTATTTACAAATACGATTGCTGAATTCGGCAAAGTGGATATCCTGGTTAACAACGCTGGGCTGATGATCACCAAACCTCTGGCTGAGGTGACCGAAGCTGATTTTGACAAACAATTTGCACTGAATGTAAAGGGTACCTTCTTTGCCTGTCAGCAAGCGATGAAATACATGGAGAACTACGGAAGAATCGTGAACCTGTCCACGTCCGTGATCGGACAAATGTTTCCGACCTATAGCGTATACGCGGGTACGAAAGGCGCGGTGGAGCAATTTACCCGTCAGCTTGCCAAGGAGTTCGGAAGCAAGCAAATTACGATCAACGCCGTGGCTCCCGGTCCTGTGAACACCGAGCTTTTTCAAGCAGGAAAAACCGAACAGCAGATCGAAGGCATGAAGAAAATGAATGCTATGGGTCGTCTCGGTGAACCAGAAGATATCGCTGATGTGATTGAGTTCCTAGTCAGCGCCAAATCACAGTGGGTTACCGGGCAGACGCTCCGCGTCAATGGCGGGTTTATCTAAAAGCTGGAATACATGAAATGGAGGCTGTACACGTTCATGATATTACACAAAGGCGAGACCCTATTTCGACAAGGGGAATCCGGCCCTTTATATCACTTAAAGAGTGGCTTGTTAAAAATTATCCGAGTCCATGAAGACGGCTCGCAAATTTTAGTTAATGTGATTGTGCCCGATGAAATCATCCCGCACCACTCCCTGATCAGTCCCAATCCTTATTATGGTACAGCGATGGCGCTGGTAACCTCTGAGGTTGAGGTTCTGTCGCAAAAAGAATGGTATCAGTCGCTAGAGCAAGATCCGGCGCAATGTCGGGCTATCGCTTTGCAGCTACAGGACAAGTTACGCATGATGCAGCAACGAATTGACCAGCTCACCGAGGTATCACCTGCCGAGAAGCTTCGGAAGCTTCAACGCTGGTTCCACTCCTACATCGCACCCGCAACGCTAACGGACGTGCTGACGCAGGAGGAAATCGGACAGTTCATCGGGCTGCGCCGGGAGACGATTAATCGGCTATTGCGTGCTTCAAGCGCTCCTTCTGCAAAAGATGATGACGATAATGCATCTCGATGAGCGTAAACCACTCTCCAGCATTCAACGCGCCGAAACTAGGATGAGATACGGTAGACGGCCCTGTTGATTTCCCAACGGTCGGCTCAATCTCTCTCATTTTGCGGATCACAGCGTTTAATCCCTCCACAATCTCTTCTTTGCTAGTCGGTTGTGGGGGAGTGTACTGCGGGGATGGTGGGACTTGGATACGTATTGGCGGAAAGCCTCCCAGATTAAAAACGGCCGTGCCTGCCTCCGTTTTAGCCCCCGTCTCCCCATCAGACTTTAGACAAAGATCAATGTTCCTAAGATGCATATAAAGAGCAGAGTTCACCAAATGAAGGTACATTTGTCCAAGTGACCATTCGCCCTCCTGCGGTGTGTACTGCAATTGCTCCAGGCTAAAGCTGTCCAATTCAAGAAGATAGTGTTGTACCGTTTCTTCAAAACGCTGCAATGTTTCGGTTGTTGTATTCATATACTATTAACTGCCCCTCTCCTTCAAGTAGCTTTACTATACAAAAATGCTACTGACAGCATTATGTCAGTAGCATTTCAACATTTTTTCCACTTCCGCACGTACCCGCTCCCGAAGCGATTCAGGCTCCAGCACAACCACATCTGCGCCCCACCCGAGTATCCATTGCAGTAATTCCTCCGGCTGTCTGACGCGGAAGAGTACATGCAGTCCATCCGCACGCTCCTCTATGGCCTCCATGTAAAAATTGTTCGCTTCCTTCACTTTATCTGCGATACTCGAACGAGCTAGTATGCGAACACTTACATGGCGGTCATCGGTTTGCTTGTAATCCTGCAAATTAAAATCGACAGGTAACGGATAGCTGTCCTCCAGCACGATAAGTTCGTCCATACGTGACAAACGGAAGTGCCGTAGCTGCTGCCGCAATTCGCATTGCCCGATTAAAACCCACGAACCATGAAGCAATACCAGACCGTAGGGAGCGACCACACGCACACTTTGACGATTCCCGTCAGCCTCTGGCATTCTTTTGGAGTAGCCAAACTGTACCTTTCGTTTTTCCAATACAGCGAGACGCAGCGTTTCCAAATAGGTTTTCTCTCTATGGTTTGCCCCTTTACCCACCGCGAGCAGTCTGATGGTCGTACGCACCCGGGAAACTTCCCTGCGGACGCTCTCCGGTAAAATAGCTTCAATTTTCCTGCGTGAAGCTTGCGCCTTATTGCCATAGTTTGTATCAAACTTTTGTTCGACAAAATCCGTCCCGATTAACAACGCCACAGCCTCTTCTGCGGTAAAGCTCACGGGAGGCAGGAAGTACCCCTCCATCAAGGAATATCCAATGCCCGGTGCTCCTACAATCGGTACGCCCGATTCACTTAGAGCCTGAATATCCCGATAGATGGTTCTCACACTCGTTTCGAATATGGCCGCCAAATCCTCAGCTCGTAAAATATCCTTACGCTGCAACTCTAGCAAGATAGCTAGCAAACGGTCTGTTTTGTTCATACCACGGCACCCTCTCTGGAAGGATCTAAAATACAGTAATACAAAAGAGCAATAAGGGCAGTGCAATCACTGCGACTTATTGCTCTTTTTTTCATACGGTAGTTACTTCGTTACTTAAAAAACACTTTTTCGACGTTATATTTAGCCTTTTGTGAATTGATGATGTAGGTTTCATAAATTTCTCGCTCTACCGCATCTTCCACAATACAAACCTCGATAATCGCCACTTCGTTCCGGTTGTCCTTGATCGGCGATACGGTATCTTCAAAATGCTTTTTGATTCTTTGTCTCAGCTTTCTTGCTTTACCAACGAACAGCAATTCCTCCTGCGCGTTGTAGAACATAAAGATACCCGCCTTATCTCTAGGGATCAGGTGAAAATCTGTAAATCCGTAAATATGGCTGAGCTCAGGGTTAACCTGTTTGGTAATCGTGATATCCGGAGTCGGAATCGTTATATTAATCACTATGTCACTTCCTCATTCTATATAGGTGTAAATATTATCACAAATTCTGCGGTAACACCATTTAATAATCCTTTAATAATCCTTGCCCAATCGCTAGACAGAGATACTCAAGGATTGAAATAAAACCCATTTTGACCTAAAGTATAAAGGATAAATATGTAATTAATTCAACTATTTTGTGGCGAGGAATATGTACCATGTCAAATGTCTTTAATCGGAAGGTCAGGTTTAGCTTCCTACTCCTAGCTATCATTGCGTTCGTTATTCAAAATTCTATGGGAGACATCCATGTAGCCCGAGCAGCTGACAATGTAATTAATGCCAAGGATTTTGGCGTTAAAGCCAACTCGAATACCTCACAGTCAAAGGAAATTCAGAATGCATTGAAGTATTTCTATGACCGGGGAATGGAGGGAACCGTCTATTTCCCAAAAGGCACGTACTTGGTTGACGAATCTATTCGTTTATATGCCGGGGTTAGTCTGAACGGTGACGGAATGGGAAAAACGATTTTCAAAAAGACAGGGTCTAAAAGCCAATACGTCGTTGGGGATCCGATTGTACGAAACAATTCTGACCGACTAGACGTGAAGTTATCCAATCTCACCATTGACGCAGACCGTGCGAACCGTGAAGCCCGTGGCGAAAGTCAGGTAGGCGGTATTATTATGGAAGTGGCCGTCTCTCACTTCACGCTGGATCGCGTGGAAATTTGCGATACAACGATCGGAGCTCTTCTCCGCAGAACGAGAGATTCAGAGATTACCAATAGCCGCTTTGACCGGAATAATGGACATGCTATTGCCACCGGACACGAGAGCTTCCCGGCAGGTGAGTTCCGCAACGTCAAAATTACGAATAACCAGATTACTAATTCGGGCGGTGGCAGTGGAATCAATTTGTCACGCGCAACCTACACGACAGTGACCGGGAACCAAATTATCAACAAGACCCATCAATCTGACGGATACGCAGGCATTCGTATCCCTAATAATGGTGCCCACAATACTGTAAACAATAATGTGATTGAAAATTACCCGCGCGGGATCTTTGTCCTGACTGGAGCAACAGATAACCATGTATACGGAAATACTGTAAAAAATGCATCCCTGCAAGGTCTTCTAGTCCAATCGGATGGCAATACTTTTACCGACAATGAATTTATTCAAACCAATTCTTCACTTAATCCAGAAGCAGTGATTCGCCTTGCTGACGCAAACAATAACAAAATTATTGGTAACGAGATGACTACACACTCCGGATTCTCCAACATAGGAATACGGGTTACCAATTCCAACTCCAATGAAATTAAGGACAACATCACAGATACTTCAGGCAAATCAGTCAGTATTGAGGGCGGGCGTAATAACGTCAATACAGGCAACCGCAATCGGTAGGAATTTTATGAATTACCTACTATGCGAGTACGTCGGTTTCCGTTACAATATGTCAGTGTGATTCTGGCATCGGCAGATTGACGCGTACTTGAACATTATTGGAGGCTTCTATTTTTTCATGCAAAATGAATCTCATTCTAACGTAAAAATCATAACGGCCGATCCGAGCGCGATTGGCCTGTT
Source organism: Paenibacillus sp. TY11 (assembly GCF_059772165.1). Classification (NCBI taxonomy): domain Bacteria; kingdom Bacillati; phylum Bacillota; class Bacilli; order Caryophanales; family Paenibacillaceae; genus Paenibacillus; species Paenibacillus sp. TY11. The sequence continues at coordinate 309,199 of NZ_JCBAIQ010000001.1, forward strand.
TGGCTTGGCTATCGTAACGCTTGTGGCTTCATCCCAAAAACTTGGTCTCACTGAAGGCTTGAGCTTCATCATCCCTTGGGCTATTTTTCTCGGTGCCTTTGCACAGCTGTTTGCCTGCATTCAGGATGCAAAGCATAACAACACCTTTGGCATGACGGCATTTGGTGCTTACGCCTTCTTCTGGTTAGCCGTAGCCAGTAGCTGGATGATTAAAATGGGCGTATTCGGCTCAGAGCTGGCGTCTGCTGTAGATGGCAAACAGCTCGGCTTTGCTTTTGCGGGCTATCTCATCTTTACGCTCTTCATGACCATTGGAGCGATGGAGACGCATAAGGTTCTATTCTTTATTTTTGTGTTGATTGATTTTCTGTTCCTCGGTCTTAGCTTCGATGCATTCGGCGTTGCCCCAGAGGTATTCCATACCATCGCCGCTTATGCTGAAATGGGCATCGGCCTGCTCTCACTGTACGGTACAGGAGCCGCCGTTCTGAATGCACATTTTGGTCGTACATTCCTGCCTGTAGGACGTCCCTTCGGCATCTTCAAACCACGCCCTTAGCTGTATATGTAAGCCCGCAAAGCCGCCTTTCGCGCCGATCCGCGTTAAGGACGGCTTTTTGGTTTATCATGTTATCTAAATTATTCGGCTTGCCAATTTGGCATCCGCTCTGCTGGATAACGAAGGCCCACTGCCATTCCTTTTGGAATGATTGCGTTAATAGCTTCCATTTCCTGTGCGGATAAAACAACATCGACTGCTCCTGCATTTTCCTCTAAATACGTGACCCGTTTGGTGCCTGGAATCGGTACAATTCCCTCTTGCGCAAGCAGCCAAGCCAAGGCCAGTTGAGAAGGCTTGATCCCTTTTTGAACAGCAAGGTCCTTAACATGCTGCACGAGATCCAGATTTTTCTGGAAATTCTCCGGTTGAAAACGTGGTACAGAACGACGAAAATCATCTTCTGCAAAATCATCAAACTTCTGAATTTGCCCGCTCAAAAAGCCGCGTCCAAGTGGACTGTAGGCCACAAATTCGATGCCCAGTTCCTTACACGTCGGTATAACTTCATCTTCCGCTTCCCGGCTCCATAAGGAGTATTCTGTTTGCAGCGCTGTAATCGGGTGTACCTTGTGAGCACGTCGAATGAGCGCAGGAGAAGCTTCGGATAGTCCCAGATAGCGGACTTTTCCTGCCTGAACCAAATCGCTCATCGCACCCACCGTTTCTTCGATAGGTACATTCGGATCGACACGGTGCTGGTAGTACAAATCAATCACATCTACACCCAGTCTTTGCAGGCTGCGATCACATGCCTCTTTTACATATTCGGGACGGCCACTTACACCCATAAATGCGCCATCTGCTCCGCGCATAATGGAAAATTTAGTGGCCAATACTACTTCATCACGGCGGCTCCGCAGGACTTGGCTAATTAGTTTTTCATTTTTTCCCACACCGTAGACATCGGCAGTATCCCAGAAGTTTATCCCTAACTCCAGCGCACGATGAAGCGTTTTGATCGACTCCTGATCATCCAGCTCACCATAATATTCGGACATTCCCATGCAGCCCAGACCCAGTGCAGATACTTGAAGGTCGCTGTTACCCAGTTGTTTCTTTTTCAATTTCTATCACTCCTAATTTGTCAGAATAGTTGTCGTATTTCCTAATCACCACGTCACATCCAGTATGTTACTACTTAAAGTTAACTTGAAGTCAAGCGGTGTCTAGTTTTAAAAGTAAAATCATTATGTATGAACAGAAGCGCTTCTGTAGCTTCTGGACGGTGAGGAAATTCATTTAAAGAGCTAAGGCTTCTTCCGTAATCCTTTTAATATCAATGGATGAGGGCGTTTCTTCCTTAACCATATCCGGCAAAATATTTTCTAGAAAATAATCAACGCATTTTAATTGAATGTTTTTGATTTTAACAAGCGCATTACGATACATGACTATAAATTCTTTTTCGGTATTTCCCCGCTGTAATTCGGCAAACGCTTCATACACCTGATCCATTTTGTCAGCAACTTCAAGGATTAAACCTTCTACAGAATCATCTTTACCTTCCCTTAGCTGTCTGCGGAAAATGGCTTTAAAATCCGCCGGAATGTTCTCTTCAATAAAATACTCAATCATACCTTCTTCGACCTGCTGGATTAATAACCGAAGCTCCTTGGAGGAATGCTTAACAGGCGTTTTAATGTCTCCAATAAAAATCTCCCCGTAATCGTGGCTGCTTGTGATCTCATAAAGCTTTTTCCAGTCAATACTGACACCGTTTCTCTCTTCAATATCAGCCAGCGTTTTGGCATATTGTACCACTTTCCAGGAATGAGCCGATACGCTGTGTTCCTCAAATTTAAACTTGCCCGGACAACGTATGATTCTTTCCAGCTCATTTAGCGACCGAAAATACGTGTGAATTCCCATCATTGCATCCATCCTTTAATATATATGAGATAGTAAATATAAACCCAACTATAAACCTCAACTATTAACAGTAGATTATCGCAATATCAAGTTGAGTCCACACATATAGCACATAATCATTTTTTGCTATACACTTTATAAAAGAGGAGTTTGCAAAAATCCAATAAGTGACTTCTAATGAACAATATATAGATCGAAATGCTCTAGTTCGTCTATATATTGAACTTTGGAGCGACTGGAATCTAATTTTGCAAAATCCTAAAAAAAGTAAAAAGTGGTGAAATCGTTGTTCAAAATCTTGCTAATTGAAGATGATCAGACTTTGTTCCATGAAATTAAGGACAGGTTAACTCAATGGGCCTATGATGTGTATGGCATCCAGGACTTTAGTAAAGTCATTCAGGAATTCACAATGATAAAACCTGATCTGGTCGTGATTGATATTCAATTGCCGAAATTTGATGGATTTCATTGGTGTCGAATGATTCGATCCCACTCTAACGTCCCTATCATTTTTTTATCATCGCGTGATCACCCTACGGATATGGTGATGTCGATGCAGCTTGGAGCGGATGATTTTATTCAAAAACCGTTTCATTTTGATGTACTCATTGCAAAATTACAGGCGACACTTCGCCGCGTGTATAATTACAATACAGAACCCGTCTCCCTCAAAACATGGTGTGGCGCCACGGTCGATTACGAAAAGAATGTAGTTGCCAATGAGACTGGCTCCATCGAATTAACCAAGAACGAAATTTATATTTTAAAGCTGCTGATTGAGCAAAAGAATAAAATTGTGTCTCGGGAGGAATTAATTAAAAGCCTATGGGATGATGAACGTTTTGTCAGCGACAATACCCTGACCGTCAACTTGAATCGCCTGCGAAAAAAACTGGACGAGCTGGATTTGGGCCGTTTCATTGAAACGAAGGTGGGGCAAGGCTACATGGCTACAGAAGAGGCACCTGCTTATGATTAGAAAATATCTAATGGAAAGGCGGAGCTGGATTCTACTATTTCTGTGTCAGCAATTCCTGATCCTGTTCATTGCTTATGTGGATGCGGCAATCCCGTTGATGCCGATCCTTTATATCGTCTTCTTATCTATGATGATTTTCTTGGTTTTTTTAATCATTCGCTATCCCAAGGAAACCAAATTCTATACAACACTAGAAGAATGGGAGAGCCCTCTCGAATTAACGGGTATAGGCGAACCGGAGAGTCCGTTTGAGCAAATCATTGAACAAAAAATCACTGACCAGACCGAACGGTTACAACAGATCATCTCGCAAAACCAATTGACACTTGAACACGAAAAAGATGAACTATTATCCTGGATTCATGAGGTAAAAACACCTTTGACCGCCATGCATTTGATGATTGAGCGATTGGACGACAAATCCCTAAAGGCTCAGTTAACCTATGAATGGCTACGAATTCACTTACTGCTGGACCAGCAGCTCCATCAAAAACGCATATCTTTTATTGAAAATGATTTGTATGTCGAGCAAGTGGATTTAAAATCTCTGGTTTTTAAAGAGATCAAAGCCTTACAGTCATGGTGCATCCAAAAAGGGATCGGTTTTGATATCCAACTTGAGCAAATGGAAGTTCTGAGTGATGCCAAATGGCTTGCTTTTATCGTCAGACAGCTCTTAACTAATGCCATCAAATATAGCGATGCCAGTGATATTATCATTCACAGCTATGAACAAAAGGATCGAATACGGTTTGAGGTCAAAGACTTTGGTCGCGGTATTGATCCGAAGGATATACCCCGTATTTTCGAGAAAGGTTTTACATCCACGACCCAACATTCTGATCATACTTCAACGGGCATGGGGTTATATTTAACGAAAAAGGCAGCAAAGTCCTTGCTTATACATATAGATGTGCACTCCAAACCGAACGCTGGTACGACCTTCACTTTAATTTTCCCCAAACGAAATGATTTCGTGAGTATGGTGAGCATGTGACAGAGATGTCACATGCTTTTATGTATTGTTCGCCCAATCAAAGGAAAAACAACGGCCCTATTTTTATAATAAAGCTACAAGACCATAAGGAGTGCATCGAAGTGAATATTTTAGAAGCCCATAAAATTCATAAAAGCTACGGTAATAAGTTAAATATGCAGGAGGTATTAAAGGGAATTGATATCCTTATTGAAGAAGGCGAATTTGTCAGTATTATGGGAGCCTCTGGTTCAGGTAAAACCACACTGCTGAATGTCCTTTCCTCCATTGATCACGTGAGCCACGGGTCTATTAAAATCAATGACATCGAAATGACGAAAATGAAGGAAAAGCAACTGGCTGAATTCCGCAAAAAGCATTTAGGGTTTATTTTTCAAGAGTATAATCTGCTGGATACGCTAACCGTGAAGGAGAATATTCTTTTACCCTTATCCATCACCAAAACGCCTAAAAAAGAGGCCAACCGAAGATTTCAGGACGTGGCTACAGAACTGGGAATTTATGAGTTGAAAGATAAGTACCCCAATGAAATCTCGGGTGGACAGAAACAGCGTACATCTGCGGCCAGAGCGTTTATTCATGAGCCCAGTATTATTTTTGCCGATGAACCTACGGGTGCGCTGGATTCCAAATCGGCTTCCGATTTATTAAACAAGCTGGGCCAGTTGAACCAAAAACGCAAGGCAACCATTATTATGGTCACGCATGATCCTGTCGCAGCCAGCCATTGCAGTCGGGTCATTTTTATTAAGGATGGGCAAATGTATACGCAGCTTCATAAAGGCGCGCAGGAAAGACAAAGCTTCTTCCAGGATATCATGAAAACCCAAGGGGTCTTAGGTGGGGTCCAATATGAACATTAATCAACTCATCCTAAAGAACTTGAAAAAAAACCTGAAAAATTATTACCTGTATGTCTTTGCCCTCATTTTTAGTGTTGCGCTCTATTTCGCTTTTGTCACATTACAATATGATCCCTCCATGGACGAAGTGAAGGGGTCGGTTAAGGGCGCGGCTTCCATACGTGCAGCATCCGTCCTGCTGGTCGCCATTGTCTGCATCTTCCTGTTGTATGCTAATAATATTTTTATAAAAAGGCGCAGCAAAGAAATTGGCTTATTTCAATTAATCGGAATGACCAAAAATAAAATTTTTCGCATCCTGAGTGCTGAAAACTTAATTCTATACTTCAGTTCCCTGTTTATTGGAATCGGAGTTGGATTTTCCTTTTCCAAATTAGTGATCATGATTTTATTTAAGACGACGGGCGTCGAAGCCATTGCCACTCTATATTTCTCTAACCAAGCACTTATTCAAACACTCATCGTTTTTTGTATCATCTACCTGTTGATCATGCTCATGAATTATTCCTTTATCAAAAGACAGAGTATTTTGTCTTTGTTCAGAGTGACCTCAACCACCGAAGGGAAAATCAAGAAAATATCTATCTATGAGATGATCATCGGGATCATTGGAGTTTCATTCATCGCTGTAGGATACTATGTTTCTTCCAAATTGTTTGGTGGAGACTTTACATCCATGAATGAATTATTTATGGCTATGGTGTTTATTTTGGGCACTGTCATCATCGGAACACTTCTTTTTTATAAAGGATCCATCCGCTTTATTTCAAATATCATCAGAAAAAGTAAAGGCGGCTATTTAAACATCAATGAGGTGCTGTCTCTGTCATCCATTATGTTCCGCATGAAATCGAATGCTTTATTACTGACCATTATTACGACGGTATCGGCACTTGCCATCGGTTTACTCTCCTTAAGCTATATCGCCTATTATTCTGCGGATAAAGCAGCTGAGGACAATGTGCCTTCCCATTTTGCAATGACGAATGTACCGGATGCAGAGAAATTCAAAACGTTACTTCATGAGCATGATATAAAGTATCGTGAAAAGAAAATTGAAGTCATACAAGTCAGTGTAGACACAGCGCAAATCATAGAGACTCCTCTGGAAGGATTAAATATCGGTGCGAATTCCATGACGCTGCCTGTCATAAGCGATCAATCTGTGGAGGGTACGGATGTATCTCCAGGTCAAGCGATTTTAACGGGCTATAATGATATGTTACAGAAATTTATGTCCTTGAAAAACTTTGGTCCATTGGATTTGAAGGGAAAAAAAGAAGTCATACATCAACAATATTTGGGTCTAAAAAAGGAGTATGTTATTCCCTACTATTTTACAGCCGGGGGCCTACCCACTGCCATTGTAGACGAAACCATATTTGAGCGGTTAAAGAAAGATGTAAATCCTGAGATTCAAAAGAAATCATCCTTATATATTGGAATTGATATGATAAACGCAGAACAGATTGAAGAAGCCAGTCGTCTCTTTGCAGCTGCGAATTTTAATGATCTACAATCATCACGCCTTGAAATGAGCAGTAATCAGAAGAGAAACATGGGAGTGATCATGTTTGTTGTCGGCTTTTTAGGACTCACCTTTCTCATTACATCAGGCTGTATCCTTTACTTTAAGCAAATGGATGAGAGCGAAGACGAAAAAGCCAATTATACGGTGTTGAGAAAATTGGGCTTCACACAAGGTGACCTGCTTAGAGGCATTAAAATAAAACAACTCTTTAACTTCGGCATTCCATTAGTGATTGGCCTGTCACACAGCTATTTCGCCGTCCAATCCGGCTGGTTCTTGTTTGGAACAGAAGTTTGGATGCCCATGATCCTCGTTATGGTGCTATACACCGCCTTATACTCCATTTTCGGATTGCTATCCATTCTGTATTATAAAAAGGTAATTAAATCAGCGTTATAATCAGCCAAAGGTCCAAAAAAAGCCCCGGTGTTAGCACCAGGGCTTTTCCAATTATTTGAGCATTTTCGTTCCTGCGTGTACAATTAAATAACTATCATTGTAACCCCAAAGGGGGAGAGCTTATTTTACTATTCATCATCAATGGCATCGGCATCGTAGCCAATATTATACTCGGTTCCTTTGTAGGCGTAGCTATTTTCATGGGAATCGTTTTTTTCCTAATAGGCTTTCCTGAGTTTAAAAAATCGCCAAAGCTCACGAAAGAGGCTAAAAAAGATATCACCTATATTATGTCCACATTATTAACTCTTGTTGTATTCGTGGTCATTGTTTCCTGGAATATCCGTGCTTCAGGTGATCTGATGCTTGCAGGTCCGCTAACACCGCAAATGAAGGTTCTATGGGGGCAAAAGGTGTTGACGCTAGGATTGCTGGAAGGTCTATGGGCTGTCGTCAGTCTAAAATGGCTGTTGCCCTTCTTTTTTGATTCGCTGGACCTGAACAAGAAGCACATCCTGGTTGTAGTGAGCGGGATTGTGTTTAGTGTGATTTCGGGTATTTATGCTATGCTTGAAGCAAGTTAAAAAGTCTCGCCCTTCTCTGTTACGGACAGGAAGAGCGAGACTTTTGTATTGATGGTTCTCCTCTACAGAGGCTCGTGTGAATGCTTAACGCAACGGCTCGAATTCCTCTGCTTGCTTCAGAATCCGCTCAATTTCCGCGCATGTCTCCGGTTGAAGCGTCACCTCGACGGCTTTCACATTTTCTTCGATCTGTGCCGGTTTGGTGGCCCCAATGAGTGCAGCGCTGATAGCCGGTTCTCTCAGAATCCAGGCAAGCGCGAGCTGTGACAGGGTGACACCCAAATCCTTCGCCAGCTTATCCAGCTCCTGGACACAGTTTAGAACAGTATCGTTCAAGTAACTGCTGATGACATTATTAACAGAGGCATCAGCTCCGCGACTACCTGTCGGTAAAGGTTGTCCCGGTTTGTATTTACCTGTGAGGATACCTTGGGCCAGAGGCGAAAATACAATTTGGCCGATGCCTACCTGCCCGGATACGGGGAGTACCTCATGTTCGATATAACGTTCGAACATATTATAAATCGGCTGATTGGCAATGAGCGGCCGCAGATTCAGCCTTTTTCCAATGCCATAGGCTCCCGTGAGCTGTGCAGCACTCCATTCACTGACAGCAGCATACAGAATTTTGCCCTGAGCCTGAAGGTCATCGAGCGCCCGCAGCGTCTCTTCCAAAGGAGTGTCCGGATCATAACGATGGCAGAAGTAAATGTCGATATAATCCGTGCCAAGGCGTTGAAGACTCGCTTCGCATTGCTCCATAATGTGCTTGCGTGACAGTCCCCTGTCATTGGGGCCGGAATCCATAGGGAAATAAACCTTGGTAGATAACACATAGCTCTCTCTTCGATAAGGCTTCAAGGCGGCTCCCATAGCCTTTTCACCTTCTCCCCGGTTATACGCGTTCGCAGTATCAAAGAAATTGATCCCAAGTTCAACGGCTTTGGCAACACAGGCATGGGCTGCTTCCTGTTCTGCGGCTGTACCGTACGTTAACCAGCTCCCCAGACCGATTTCACTAATTTTAAGACCGCTGTTGCCTACATTTCTATATTTCATATCTACTCCTTCTTTCATAAGAAGATCATATTTTTATATTTTAGCATGTAAACCCTTTCATTAAAACAAATGAGGATTTTGTAAAATCCAGAAATAATAAAGGATTCATGGAGTTACATGAAGGATATCCACCACCCTGACTGTTAGGGTGGTAGATGCTTATAGCCTCACAATCTCAAATCATATCTACTTGCTTCCTACAGGAAAAAGCGCATCATAGGCAGGACAAGGCAGTTTGTCAAGAAACTCCTGAAGCTGCTTCGGTTTATTTTTGTAAATATCCTTTAAGGATGTTCCATTATAAATATTGCCGATGACCACAGGATGGCATAGCTCACAGATCAGGATGTCCCCGTTCCCGTGAAGATGGAGCTGTTTTTTACCATCAACACAGTTGGAAAAATAAACACCCGGCTGCTCCTTGAAGCCCAGTGCTTCTGCAAAACGGTCCATACAGGTGAAATACAACACAGTATCGTCCTTTTTATGTGCAATCAGGTCATGAACGGAACGAACAAGCGCTTCCTTGGTAGAAATAGCGTTCCAGTTGGTATGATCCATTACGATGCTGTTTTGGATTTCATGGATACGCACACCGAGTTCATATACCTTTTCACTAATCGCTGGCATGTTATTCTGCGTCTCCGCAAACAGCAACGTCTCCAGCACCGTTTCCAGCTTAGCTTCGGTACATAACCGAATGTTCTGCACAATTTTCTCATACACGCGAGGATGAACATGATAATAGGTTGCATATTTATCGGCATCCGTGAAGTTGAAAGAGATATGAATGTTGGAAAGTCCTGCATCACGTAGTTTCTCAATTCGTTCTGGGCTGAGCAAGCTGGCATTGGTGTTGAGCTGGGTAGCGATGCCCTTGCTTGAACAGTGAGCCACGATGTCCAGACAATCCTCATACTTCAAGGTCACTTCTCCCCCGGACAGTCGCACACGTTTTAACGTTGGAATGTCATCAATAATATCAATGACCTCTTTGCTGCTAATGCATTGCCCATCGTTCCTTTGATACGCGCAGCAGTAATCACACTTGAAGTTGCAATTGGAGGTGACCCCGACTTCCAGTCCCTCCAGCTCGTAGATACCCGGCTTTTCCAGTTCAAGTGCTTTATATTGGTTCTCTATACTCACTTTCTCATGATCCTCCCGATCTCAGGCTTGTGTCTTGAATTCCCTTGAGATTATACCGAATGGAAGCGGCTTGTAGATATGACATTGGTAACGATGGGGCTACTTTACGAGAGTAAGAAATTCTTTATCTACATACTTATAAGTCTCAAATAAACCTTGAGAGCCATAAGGCACATCCAATTCATGCCCATTCAAAGTAATATAGGATTGCTTTCTTGCTGTAAGCTTACTGATTGTTTGGTCCAAGCAAGATCGGGAGCATTATATTTTTCTAATTCCCGAAGGGTATACAGGAGAGGTTAAGTTTCTTTGTAGGGAACGAAGGCGAATACGAGGAACATATACAGAAGTAATTTTTATTTTCAAAATTAGGAACTCTTCTTACCAAGCATCCGACCGCAAATTATGATCAATATGTGAACTGGGTATACTTCTCATTCCCAAATCCATACTGATTATATCTGTTGGTAATGGAGGCGGGAATTGTGGACAAAAGGATGAATCTGCTTATGTTCAGCGGCGATTATGATAAGGCGATGGCTGGACTGATTCTGGCGAATACAGCTCGGGAGCTGGATGTGGACGTGACGATGTTTTTTGCATTCTGGGGGTTATCTCTGGTTCGTGATCCCGAGAAAATGACGCTTGAGGACAAGACGATTTACGAGAAAATCATGGGCTGGATGAGTCCAAAAGGACCCGAGGATCTGCCATTGTCCAAAATGAATTTTAGCGGTCTTGGCAAGCTAATGCTGACAGAAATGATCGAAGATAACGAAGCCCCGAAGCTGATTCACTTTTTGAAGGGGGCACGGAAAAAGAACGTCAAATTTTATGCCTGTAAGCTATCGGTGGAAATTATGGGTTTTAAACCGGAAGAATTCATACCAGAACTGGAAATTATCGAGGCCAAAACGTATTTAAAGGATGCGCTCGAATCCGATATGCAGTTGTTTATATAGGATAGACTTGTGCCTTATCCGGCTGTTGGATGAGGCTTTTATTGTGACTAAATGATGACACTCGCCTATTTTTTTTAACCCATTCGGGCCTACCTACGTACCCTAAGAAGACAGAACGACTTGGGAGGCGCCGTATGCTCATGGCTCGAATTGGAAGCAGTAATTGTAGGTATCAGCCTTCTAACGAGGCTTATTTCCAAAGGTATCGCGAAAGTACAATCGGATATCACCAGACCTTTGAATCTCCATATGGGCAAAAAAAGCTGATTTATGCGGATTGGGCAGCCAGCGGCCGTCTGTATGGACCCATCGAGTCGAAAATAGCTAATGAATTAGGCCCTTTTGTGGCGAACACGCATACGGAATCTAATTTGACGGGTACTCTGATGACCCAAGCCTACGAAGAGGCGAAACAAGTCATTAAGAACCACGTTCATGCCAATGAACATGATATCATTCTATTCGCCGGGTCTGGTATGACGGGTGCGGTAAATAAGCTTCAGCGGCTGTTAGGACTGAAAATACATGAAAAATTAAAGCGCCTCTACCCCATCGCCGAAAAAGAACGCCCCATTATTTTCGTTACACACATGGAGCATCATTCCAATCATATTTCCTGGGCAGAAACCATTGGAGACGTCGTGTGCCTTCCTCCGGGTCCCGGCGGAATTGTCGACCCAACTCATCTCGAACGACTGCTGCTTCAATTCCAGCATCGCCCTATCAAGATTGGCGCTTTTACAGCCTGCTCCAATGTTACAGGGTTGGAAGTGCCGATTTACCAGCTATCCCGCAAAATGCACGAACATGGCGGCGTTTGTTTCGTTGATTTTTCGGCAAGCGCACCTTATGCCGAGATCAACATGCACCCCACAGATCCCCTTCAGAAACTGGACGGGATTGTATTTTCTCCCCATAAATTTCTTGGTGGTCCCGGTACAAGCGGCGTTTTAATTATGGATTCAAGGCTATGCCTCAATTGTGCTCCGGATCAGCCCGGAGGCGGCACGGTAAGCTGGACCAATCCTTGGGGTGGATACGAGTATAAAGATAATATCGAAGCACGTGAGGATGGAGGAACTCCTGCTTTTCTACAAGCCATTCGAACGGCACTCTGCATTCGGCTAAAAGAACAGATGGGACAAAACCGCATGTTGGAGCGCAAAAAGGAACTGACCTCATTATTACTAAAGAGCTTGAGCACCATTCCAGGCCTGCACATTTTAGGAGGAAACAGCCAAGATCGTCTGGGAATCATTTCTTTCGTTGTCGACCGTATTCACTATAACCTGATTGTAAAACTACTGAATGATCGGTTTGGCATTCAGGTCCGGGGCGGCTGCTCTTGTGCAGGACCCTACGGACATTATTTGCTGGGCATCGATCAACAGACCTCTAATCAAATGGCAAACTTGATCCATGCGGGGGATTTATCGCGAAAACCAGGCTGGGTGCGCCTGTCCCTCCATCCCATAATGACGAATCAGGAAGTCTCCTATATCGCCTCTTCCATACGGGCAATCGGGGAAAACATCATGACCTGGCAAAAAGATTATACCTATCAACCAGAATCGAACGAATGGCGATCTATGAATGAATATAACAAAATAGACATCAGCAAATGGTTCAATTTTAGCAATTAAGAGACTTCTGTCCGTTTCATTCTTTCAAAGAACCTCATAGGATACACCGTAAGATTGGTATATTACTATATGAGGAAAGAAGTGACGACAATGGGTCTCAATTTTCGCAACAGTACTAATGCGGCTATCTTTGTAGTCTTTGCCTACCCGGACTTCAGCTGTAGTCCTGTTAACTACTCTAAAGCAGGCTGGTACCGTGTTAACCCCGGGCAGACTATTCAGGTTTGGAGCGGCTTCGCAGGAGGTAATACGTTCTTTTATTACGCTGAAGATGATTTTGGACGCCAATGGCGGGGTTCATACTTCACTCAAGTTCCTGAGACGGCCTTCGATTGGTGCTGGGATACAGGCTGTACCACTTGTAGAAGCGTGGGACTGCGGAGAATCGCAGTTAGTCCGCTCGTCTTGAACTACACCATCAACTTTATAACGAGCAGCAGTCAAAGAAAACCTGCATCATCCACACTCCGCATGACGCTGCCTTCCAAAGCAACACAAGAAAAGCCTATTTTGCGCAGAGTTCCTGCAAAACCTAAGAGATTAAAACAAGGAAAAGCCCTCTTGCAGAAACGTATTTCGCACAAAAAACGGACAAAATAAAAAACTACCTTTTCATCTCGTATATACAGATTTTTTTAGAAACCAAAAAAGGAGCGACCTCCCCCCATGGTCTGCTCCTTTCTCTTTTATCTATGAGATAAATCCGCTTATTTACTCTCGGATTCCCACTTGGATATCTCTTCGCGAACCCGTGGCGCTACCTCTGTCCCCAATAGCTCAATAGCTCTCATGACATCATCATGCGGCATCGTGCCGACGGGCACGTGCAACAGAAAACGTGTAATGCCTACCTGTTTACGCAGATGAATGATTTTCTTGGCAACCGTTTCAGGATCGCCTACATACAACGCTCCTTCAAAGCTGCGTGCAGCATCGAAGCTGGAACGAGTGTAAGGACCCCAACCACGTTCACGCCCAAGCACATTCATGCTCTGCTGAGTGGAAGGGAAGAACTTGTCCGCTGCAAGCTCAGTAGTCTCTGCAATAAAACCATGCGAGTGGGATGCAACCGGAAGCAGCGACGCATCATGACCGGCATGCCTAGCTGCTTTTTTATACAGCTCCACCAGTGGTGCAAACTGTACAGGACTGCCTCCAATAATGGCCAGAACCAACGGCAATCCGAGCAAGCCCGCACGAACCACAGATTCCTGATTGCCCCCGCTCCCAATCCATACGGGCAAAGGATTTTGAACCGGACGCGGATACACGCCCAAATTGTGAATTGCAGGCCGATGCCCGCCTTTCCAGGTGACTTTCTCCGATTCCCGTATTTTCAATAACAGCTCCAGCTTTTCATCGAATAACTCATCGTAGTTATCCAAATCATACCCAAACAAAGGGAACGATTCGATAAAAGAACCCCGGCCTGCCATAATTTCAGCTCGTCCATTCGAAATGCCGTCCAGCGTAGCAAAATCCTGAAACACACGCACCGGATCATCCGATGAAAGCACCGTAACCGCACTGGTTAGCCGAATTCGTTGGGTCTGTGCCGCTGCAGCAGCCAGTATAACAGCCGGAGCAGAGGCCGCATAATCTTTACGATGATGCTCCCCCACGCCGTACACATCCAGCCCTACCTGATCTGCAAGCACAATCTCCTCGACAACTTCACGTATTCGTTGTGCGTGACTGATGACCTCACCCGTTTGGGGATCTGGCGTTGTTTCTGCAAACGTGCTTATACCTATCTCCACTGGTCCTACCCCCTATTTCCATGTCTCGTTCTCATTCGGCTGCTTTCGAAGCAAACCATTTTAAAAACCGATATCTTTATATTGAACCTTTTTCACATGTTTTTCAAGCTCTCCTTTTCTGAGTCTGAAAATCAGCCAAGGGGAGTGTCAAGATTCGCCGCAGGAAAAGAAGTCTCTATGTCGAATATTTTATGGAATAAAGAAGATTTCCATCCCCACAACAGTCCCCACAACATGAATACAACAAGGAGGCGCATACATTTATGGCTTTTGTCATTAATAATTTAAAGGATAACAGCAATGTTGCCATCACTGACCAATTAGGTGGATTTACGGTACTGGAATACATAACAGATTTGAGTTGCACCTCGGTTGCAGCTGCGAAAGACAATTACTATATGAGTAAAAGTAACATGCGCCGCAAACAGCTCATGATCGAAATCAACAATAGCGAAATTATGATGAAGGCGGGAGCCATGCAATATACTGTGGGTAACATGGAAATGACTACCGGCGTAAAAGGTGTAGGAGGCTTAATGCGAAACTTGGTGTCCGGTGCTGTGACGGGAACAGGTGCCATTAAACCTCACTATAAAGGCACAGGTACCATTATGCTGGAGCCTACCTACCAATATATTTGGCTTATTGATGTTGATAATGATGACATTGCCATCGAAGACGGCTTGTTTTTGGCTTGCGACACGACGCTGGACATATCTGTCGTTGCGCGTAGTAATCTTTCCTCTGCCGCATTAGGTGGGGAAGGATTATTTAACCTAAGCGCCCGGGGAAAAGGAGTTCTGGCACTACAAGCGCCGATCCCTTCAGAAGAAGCGATCATTATAGAATTGCAAAATGATATCCTGAAGGTGGATGGCAACTTTGCCCTCATGTGGTCCAATACCCTACAGTTCACCGTCGAAAAATCCGGAAAAACCAAAATGGGCTCCGCCGCTTCCGGCGAAGGGCTGGTTAATGTGTACAGGGGAACCGGAACCGTATGGCTGGCACCGTTATAAACATAAAAAAGGAGAAGCCCTCAGCTTCTCCTTTTTTAATCCTCATTGAGCTGAAAGGTTTCTCTGCAAAACTGTACAAAATCCTTTACCCTCTTACATATTAATTCTTTTTTACAAATTCCGATTTTAGCTTCATTGCTCCAAAACCATCAATTTTGCAGTCAATATCGTGGTCGCCTTCCACCAGACGGATGTTTTTTACTTTGGTGCCGATTTTCAAGACGGATGAGCTTCCCTTAACTTTTAGGTCTTTAATGACAGTTACAGAGTCACCATCCTTCAGGACGTTGCCATTCGCATCTTTAACGACTTTTACATCTTCGTTACTTACGGATTCTGACTCGGAAGACCACTCATGAGCGCATTCCGGGCAAATGAAAAGACTGCGATCCTCATAAGTGTACTCTGAATTACATTCGGGACAATTTGGCAAATTGGACATGGTATTATGTACTCCATTCATTTTCAAATTCTACTACTGTGCTAATCTTCCTATATAAACCAAGCTTGCTTCAAGCCTTCCTTGGAGTTCCCTACAAGTATATTGGATAATCAGTAACGATTCCACTCATGGATGAAATTAATCTGAGCATTGTACCGATACGTAAGCGCCCTGTCTCTGAAAATGCCCAGGGGGCGAACATGTAACTAAAACGGATGCTGACCTTTCTAGGCAGCATCCGTTTTTAATCATGAGCAGTATCATATGTTGAAATTGTACTCTACGGCACGTTTGTTATGCTTTTGTTTGCTTTATCAGTTCACTAATTCCCTGGCTAAGCGGCGTAAGGGGGCGTTGCAACAGCTTCTCGAAATCGTTGCTTACAACATCCAAGGCTCCTTCGCGAATCGCTTGTTGAATACCGACAACAATAGGGATTGCACCTTCCGGTACTCCCGCACCGAGCATAATATCGGCATACGCAGCATCGTCCACCTGCTGTACAGGAACGTCCTTACCCAGAACCTCAGCGAGTATCGCTGCAAACTCTTCTTGGGTAATCGGCTTACCGGAGAGCTCGTATATTGTATTCTCATGCCCTTCGCCAGACAAAACGGTTGCAGCCGCCTGCGCATAGTCGGCACGGGTGGCCCAACCTACTTTACCGGACCCTGCCGAGGTTAGCCAAGGGGCCCCCGCGAGTACCGATTGGATCGTGCCTGCTTCATTCTCAAGATACCAATTATTACGCAAGAAGGAGTAAGGAATGCCCGATTCGCGAATGAACTCCTCCGTGATACGATGTACGGGTGCAAGGAACAGAGTGCTGTCAGCGGCATTGGCAGCGCTGGTATAAGCGATGAAGCCTACTCCCGCGCGTACAGCAGCATCAACAGCCGCCTTATGCTGGCGGATTCGGGTATCATTATCCCCGTCTGCGGATATAATCAGCAGTCGGTCTACTCCAGCAAATGCTTGATCCAGCGTTTCTGGTTTATCAAAATCGCCATGACGAACGTCAACGCCACGAGCACGTAAGCTCTCTGTTTTTTCCGGATTTCTTACGCTAACAATAAGGTCTTTTGCCGGGACGGATGTAAGCAACGTATCTACCACGATGGAACCCAGTTGCCCCGTTGCTCCTGTTAATGCGATTTTCATATGAAATCCTCCATTCGGGTTTTATTTACTTTTCTATAGTAACTAAAAATATTACGAATGTCTAATCTAGAGTCTAAAGGTCTGCTGCTGCTCTAACCAACTCAGTCGGCCGATTCGAGAAACTGGCGCCCGACGCTGCTGTTGACGATGGTCTGCTTCACTGCTTTATTTTCAAAAACCTCAATATATTGAATACCGTGACGGCCAGCATATCCTTATTTTTAGGGAACCTGAAGGATCATAAAGATGTCGTTTACTTTACCGCAAAGCATGTCAGTGTCAGCTCCGCAGAATCGGTCAGTACGAATGTAGATGGTGAGGAAGGGCCGTTTTTACCTATCGAGCTTCGTATTTTACCGCGTCATATCGAGGTGATTGTACCGGAGGAGGTCTAAGTAATACGTTGCTTGTCCTCAGGGTTGAGGCTCATACTTGCTCAATTTTCCTTCGTAGATCAAATGGAATCGGTCACTTTGCCGAAAATCATCTGGCGTAATAAGGGCGGGCAACTTGTTCCATATTTTTATGCCGGAGCGCTGTAAAATTTCTGCGACGAATTGCGAACAAAAATAAGAATTGCTGAACTCGACTGGTTCTTTGAGTGCAACACCAATCAAACCCAGTAAGTTATACATATATTTTTGGCGACTTCGGATAAAGACGTGTAAGACCCGCTTCATTTTTTCGACTTCACGGTCGGTTACTTGAAGCTCGTAGATGACACATGTTGTATTCGGAAATCTGCTGTATGTACCTGTCTTAATATCCTCTTTCACGAAACCGCCATCCAGAGGGTTATTGGGGGTCTTTCTCCCGAAACTGTATAACTCCGAAAGTTCCCGGTTAAAGGAAATGGAGGCGTGATTGTATGGCGCTCTTGTATAGCTTTTAATGACTCTCGTAAGAAACGTTCCCGTATTGGTAAGCAAGATAAAGACGGATTGATCAGCTACCATTTACTAAATTTCCCCTTATCAAGTTTGAATTATTCCTTCATAATAACATAGGAATGCTTTAATGGAATCCTATTTCACGATAAGTTGGTGAGTGGCAATGGACAGTTCGCTATTAACGTTAATCCTCATTTTTACAGCCTTATGGGTGATCCATCTGGTTTATATAGTGGTAGTCAAAACACAGCCTGACAAAGACTATGCAGCTATTGGACTTCGCATCAAGACCTGGTGGGGCATGTTCTTTATCTTTTGCTCGGCAACTCTTTTCAATCCGATCGTTTCACTGCTTTCCTTGATGACGCTCACCTTTTTTGCGCTAAAAGAATACTTTTCCATGATCAGATCCAGAAAAGCCGATCGTAGATTGTTTCTATGGGCGTACTTGGCGATTCCCGTACAGTTTTATTGGATTTATATCGGGTGGTACGGGATGTTTATCGTCTTTATCCCTATCTATGTATTCTTGCTGCTACCGCTTCCGCGATTGATCAATAAAGGAACGGTTGGTTTCCTGCGCAGTGTCAGCTCGACCCAATGGGGACTCATGCTGATGGTTTTCGGGCTGAGTCACCTGGCCTATTTTCAGTTTGCTACGCCGCAATACGGAGCGAAACTTGTACTTTTTCTAGTGGTACTGACGCAGCTCAATGATGTCGCACACTATCTGGCATCACTCTATTTCGGGAAGCGGAAAATCGTCCCGACATCCAACCCCAATTTAACTTGGGAAGGCTTTGCATTCGCTTTTCCCGTAACCATAGCAGCTTCCTATCTCATCTATCCCTACCTGACGCCGTTTGACTTGAAATTTGGAATTATTTTCGGCATGCTGATCAGCTTGAGCGGTTTTTTCGGCAGCTTAACGGTTTCCGTGCTGAAGCGAGATTTATTAATCGGCGATGATGATAAGTTCGATGCTTTGAAAAAAAGCTACTTAAGCCAGGTGGATAGCTTGACCTACACCTCGCCCGTCTTTTTTCACGTGATTCGTTATTTTTTTGACTTTATGTAGTAGTTAGCCGGGGTAAGTACTACTTCCTTATCCCCTTAGAAAACGATATCTTACTATGAAAAGGGCAGCCTATCCTCACCTGAGGATGGACTGCTTTTGCGTGTACTACCGTTGCAGAGCATTCCTAATCCTGCTAACCCCTTCACGAATATCGCTTTCATGTAGATGCCCATAGCCCATGAGCAGTCGGTTCCCTTCCAGCTGTGCCGCAAATACGTTTTCGCTGCGGAGACATTTTGGCAAATCCTCTCGGAACGGGAACCGAAACTCTGCTACCAAATGTAAACCAGCCGATCGACCACATACCCGGTATTGCCCTGTAAAATGCTGCTCCAGGCTATCAACAAGGACCTGACGACGCTTGGCGTACACCTTCTTCATTTTATGTACATGTTTATGAAGGAGCCGTTTCCTGATATACCGGCTCAACACAATTTGCTCCAAGCTCGCTGTCTGGTAATCTGCCAGTTGCTTTAACCGGATAAAATCAGCGACATATGATGGAGGAAGAACAATATAGCCGATCCGCAGTGCGGGGAACAAAATCTTGCTAAACGTCCCAACGTATAGCACCCGTTCTGGGTCCAAACTCTGCAAGGAGTGAACGGGCGCCCCATCGTACCGGAACTCACTGTCATAATCATCTTCGAGCAGCAGGCATCCTGTCCGGGCTGCATACTGGATAAGCTCGATCCGCCTTTGGATCGGCAAGATACCTCCCAGCGGGAACTGGTGCGAGGGTGTCAGATATGCCAGTTTGGGGTGCCTTTTTTGTGGCAGATCGGCTGTTATAACTCCCGAATCATCAACAGGCATGCTCCGGAGTGTTGCTCCTGTAGCCGACAGAATGCTTTTTAAATCTTCGTTTGTCGGTTCCTCTACCAGGGCTTCGTCCCCAGCTGACAGCAGCAGACGGGTGACAAGCTGAATCGCTTGTACTGCTCCGCTAGTGATTACAATATGTTCCGGTCTGGCTTTCACTCCTCTGGTGTGAACCAAATAGTCGGCCAGCTCCCTTCGCAGCTCGGGCTCTCCAGCAGAGTCGCCATAACCCAGTGCCAGATCGGGAGCCTCTTTGCATACGCTCTGAAGCAAGTCGGCCCATGATTTGCGTGGGAACAATTCCAACGCAGGAAGGCCCGTCCGGAAGGAAATTACTGATACCTCATTTGAATATTGAGTATTCATAGCGGACGCAGACGCTTCGATAGGTGGTGCGGATACATAACCCGGAAGGACGGCGCCCTCGGCTACATAGGTACCTGAACCCGGGCGCGCAAAGGCTAAACCTTCGGCTAGCAGCATTTCATAAGCTTCGAGGATAACATTCCGGGAAACATTCAACTGTAAGGCCAGCACCCGGGTCGAAGGAAGTTTATATCCTGCATGCAGTTCTCCGGCTAAAATACGGTCCCGTATCGCTTGATACACCTGACGCAGCATCGGAACTGTCACATTCTTATCGATAGGTACCCACATAGGCTGCCCCCTCAAGCGGTACTGTCAAAAACCTCTTTAACTGGATCTACAAGTGCCCAGTTTCTATTGCTACAGTATATATTAATATCTGTACAAGAGGTGAGATGAAATGAACAAACCAACCTTTTCGACTTACATGGAATTAGTGATCGCAACCTCCATTGTCGGCAGTTCTGTGGTAGTCGGTAAACTGGTCGTGATGCGGCTGCCTGTTTTTTTATCGCAATCGGCCAGCCTGGCCGTTGCCCTTCTGTTCTTGGTACCCATTGTATTCATCAAGAAATATTCACTAAGGATCAGCAAACGGGATGCCTTAATCCTGTTCATTCAGGCCCTGATCGGCATGTTTCTCTTCCGTGTCCTTATGCTTTACGGACTGGCCTATGCCTCTGCTTCCGAAAGCGGAATTCTGACAAGCTTGACCCCAGCTATCGTTGCCCTTCTTTCGTATGTGCTGCTGAGAGAGAAGATTACGCTGCGCCCCGGACTCGGGATCGCCTGTTCACTGCTCGGCGTTTTGGTGCTGCAATTGCCTCACATTACCGCGTTCGGTTTTTCTGCTCCCCATGCAACCTCATTCATTGGCATGCTGCTTGTTCTGTCTGCCGTGTTCGGAGAAGCGGCACTGACGGTGCTGCGCAAGATGCTATCCAGCCATGTTTCCTCCCTGCTTGGAACTATGTATATAACGCTCTTTTCTTTACTCATGTTTCTGGCTTGTTCCTTTGGGGAGGCACAGCAGTTCGACTTTAACCACGTAGGTGCAGGGGAGATTGGGCTTGTCTTATATTATGGTATTTTTGTCACAGCATTGGCCTACGTATTATGGTTCCGGGGTGTATCAAGGGTCTCAGCCAGTACGGCAGCGGTATACACCGGGTGTATTCCAGTCAGTACACTGCTACTGTCCTATGTCATCCTCCGGGAACCCTTCTCATTTGCCCATCTGGCGGGTGCAGGGTTTGTCTTCCTTGGCATCATGCTCATGTCACGCGGTGAACGCCGCTGACAATACATTAATACTGCGGAGCCGCCCATTCGCGAGGCGCGAAGGCATGCCTCGGCCGGCCATCCGTGGAGCATAAGAAGCGGCGACACGGCTCGCCTGCATGGAAATTTTAGCATTTTTATATTGACACTACATATATCAAACTGATATATTAACAATCGATATATGAAATACAGCACATCAGCATCTGAAATTATATTTATGTTTTCCAACGAAAAGACAAGGAGGGACGTAATGAACAGTCAGGATGTTATTCTAGGCATGCTTATGAAAGAATCGCTAACTGGATACGAAATAAAACAACTCTGGGGGGATGTATTTTCATATTTTTATAGTGCAAGCTACGGAACCATTTACCCTACGCTTACCCGGATGGAAAAGGAGGGTTTGATTGCCAGAGAATTGGTAATTCAGGATGGCAAGCCTAACAAAAATGTTTTAACCATAACAGATAAAGGCCGAGAATCCTTTAACACCTATTTACAAGGACCTCTGGATGAAGATAGTACGAAAAAATCGGATTTTATGATGAGGCTTTACTTTGGTGAATTCGTCGGGTATGACAAGGTAATTACCTGGTTGAAGCAAATACTGGAGGATACGCAAAAAAAGTTAGATGCATTGTGCAAGAAATATGAGCTTTATAAAAATGACATGCATCCGACGCAGATTATATGTATCCAAATTGGAATCAAAGAATATAGCGCTAAACTTGAAACCATTGCCCAAGGATTACTAGATATTGAACAATTGGAACGACAACAGCAGCGAACTAATAAAACCTAATGTGGAGGGACTTTAATGAAAACGATTTTTATCACAGGAGCCTCATCAGGAATCGGAAGAGCTACCGTTACCTACTTTGCAGAAAGAGGATGGAATGTAGTAGCTACGATGCGTACACCTGAAAAAGAAACTGAGTTTATTAAATCAAATCATATTATGGTACTAGAGCTGGATGTTGAAAAAAAAGAGACGATTCAAAACGCCGTAGCAAAGGCAATTCAGCGGTTCGGTAAAATTGACGTGCTTCTGAATAACGCAGGATATGGTACCATGGGAATTCTTGAAGCAGCTACGGATGAACAGATTAGAAGACAATTTGAAGTGAACGTTTTTGGTATGATAAATATGACGAAAGCAATCTTGCCACATTTTAGATCTCATCAAGATGGCTTGTTGATTAATATTTCCTCTATGGGAGGCAAAGTTACTTTTCCAACTATGTCACTCTATCATTCAACCAAATTCGCAGTTGAGGGCTTTTCTGAATCTTTATCCTATGAATTAGCATCACAAAACATTAAAGTAAAGTTGATTGAACCAGGAGCTATCCAAACAGACTTTGGCGGAAGATCAATGGAATTCTTTTTTGATGATTCTTTAATGGATTACAAGCCGTTTACTTCTGCGTTTCTAGGTAAATTGGCGGAAATGGAAAAAGACCCCACATATGCCTCGTCCCCAGTACTTGTTGCTGAAACTATTTATCAAGCAGCAATGGATGGCACTACCAAGTTAAGATATATCGTCGGGAAAGATGCAAATACTCTTATTGATATGAAAGAAAATTCGGGCGATGAAGTGTATATGCACAATATAACTCACCATTTCTTGGATTAATATTATTCCATAGTGTCCATATGCTCTTATCTCGACGAGAAGAGGCTCCCGGCTGTAACTTCGGGAGCCTCTCTTCTTTGATTCAAGTTCTTAGCGCATTGAATTAATGCACCTGATCCAGCAATTGATAAGCTTCTTCCTTCGTTGTAACCGCCAGGAGTGCTTCTCTAAAATGATCGTCCATCAGCTTACGGGACAGCATTTGCAACACCTTCAGATGCGTGTTGTCCTTGCTATTGCGTGGTACGGCAATCATGAAGATCAGTTTTGCTTCACTTCCGTCTGCACTTTTCCAGTCAACACCGCCCTGCTTGATGCCGAAGACCACGCTTGGCTTCAGGACAGCATTCGATTTGCCATGAGGAATGGCAATATTCATTCCGATGCCTGTAGAGCTTTCTTCCTCTCTGGCTAATATCGCCTGTTTGAGGTCACTGGCAGAGCTTACGGCTCCAGTTCTCTCAAGTGCTCCGATCATTTCATCAATCACAGCATCTTGTGTCGTTCCTTCCAGATCCAGATTAATCAGATCCATCGTTACAATATCCGTCAGTTTCTCAATGTGAACAGCTTGTTCAGGCACCGCTGACCCATTATTTATGACGGTTGTTGAAGGCGATGACTCCGCCGCAGTTGTAGTGATCGCAGATTTTCCAGCTACTGCGGCAGAATTTCCAGACATCGCTTCTCCAGCAACAGCGGGATCTACTGCAATATCTTTTTTCAGCAGGCTCACCATGACAACCGACACGGCTGCGCCGACAATAACGGCGATGAAGAATATAAACACATTGTCAACTGCACCAAGTACGGCTACAATCGGTCCACCGTGAGCTACCTTGTCACCTACATTTCCCAACATCGCAATTACTGAACCGACCATTGATCCTACCATAATGCTAGGAATAACACGCAGTGGATCTTGCGCCGCGAATGGAATCGCACCTTCGGTAATACCGAACAACCCCATAGTGAATGTTGCTTTTCCAGCCTCGCGTTCCGCAGGTGCAAATTTACGTTTGTTGATCATCGCTGCAAGTCCCATCCCAATCGGCGGGATACAAATCGCAACGGCGATAGGGCCCATAATTTCATAATTCCCTTCGCCGATCATGGCCGAACCGAATAAAAATGCGACTTTGTTCACAGGGCCGCCCATATCGAAGGAGATCATTGCACCTAAAATCAGTGCCAGTAGAATTGAACTTGTACCTTGCATACCTGCAAGCCAACCAGTTAGAGTTTCAAACAATTGTGCGACTGGAGCACCGATCACAAAGACAAAGATTAATCCTACAATTAAAGATGCCAATACAGGGATAATAATAATGGGCATGATCGGCTGTAACGCTCGGCCAACCTTAATTTTCCGAATACCAAGTGCAACATAACCCGCCAGGAAACCGGCGATAATTCCGCCGATAAATCCGGCTCCTGCCTCACTTCCATAAAAACTGCCGTTCGCAGCAATGAATCCGCCAACCATACCCGGTGCAAGCCCCGGTCTATCCGCAATGCTCATCGCGATAAATCCGGCGAGGATCGGTATCATAAAGGTGAACGAAGCCGAGCCGATATCCTGAATCGTCTTCCAAAATGAACCGTCCGGAATAACCAGACCGCCTGGTGTCTTCTCACCGCCAATTGTCAAAGCAATGGCAATAAGCAATCCTCCGATGACGATAAAGGGCACCATATAGGATACTCCATTCATCAAGTGGCGGTAGATGGGGTTTTGTTTCGGTTTTTTCTCCTGTGTGCTACCTTCGGCAGAACGTGACTCTGCCTGGTACACAGGCACATCGCCTTTCATGACCCGTTGGATCAATTCTTCTGGACGGCGAATGCCATCCTGTACTCCAACGACCAGCAGTTTTTTACCGACGAAGCGGTCTTTTACCACCGTCTTATCCGCAGCAATAATAATGCCATCCGCTTCACGGATCTCCTGCTCGGTTAGTTGATTTTCCACTCCAATGGAGCCTTGTGTCTCGACCTTCATCTCGATGCCCAGCTTTACTGCTGCCTTTTGCAGATTTTCAGCTGCCATATACGTATGTGCAATTCCATTAGGACATGAGGTAATCGCCAATATTTTCATAGTCATTCCCCTTCTCTCTGATGTTTCCGCTTACATTGATAGTATAAACGCCTATTTTACTGTTATCGGACGAACTTTTTACCGGAACTTTCGGAAAAACGGATTTATACCAACAAAAAACAGGACTCATCTATAAGTCCTGCTCCAGGTACAGCTTTTAATTTTACTTTATCCCTTTAGCTTCCCTAATAATCTCATCGCATCGGTCTCCCTAGATAATGCATGGACCAAAGCCGGCTGCTCACTGATCAGGGACAACTCCTTAAATAACTGCCGCATCTCTTCCCGTCCATCCTGTTTAACCGCAAGCAAGAACACAAGCTCTACTTTCTCGGTTCCCCAGGTGAGCGGCTGCCTTAAGGTAGCAATTACTATGGAGGACTGTCTTATCCACTCAGACCCGCCATGCGGGATAGCAATACCTCCCCCGATCGTCGTAGCCGACATTTTTTCTCGCGCCAGTACACTGTCCACATAACCTGTCTCAACATATCCTTTGTCCTCCAGTATTTGCGCCAGCTTGGAAATCAATTGCTCCGGACGCTGCACTTCCTGCTGGGGAAAGACCAAAAAAGGTGTTGTATATTTAAAAAATACAGATTCATCTGCCGCCCTGTGTTCCGGCTCATCCAGTCGTCTAATCACTTGCTCCAGCTGACGCTCATCCTTGGCATCCAGCAATGGAGAGACGAGAATATGCGGAACTTTTATCTCAGGGAGAGCTACGGTTGTAATGACAAGATCCACCTCTTGGGCTGCAAGATAGTCCTGGACTTCCGCCTTCGAAAGGGTTGTCTCCACATGTACAGCCGGAAATTTACGTTCAACCTTGGTACGCAGCAGTTGGGACATGCCTATGCCCATGTGACACACGATGATAGCCTTCTGGGGATGGCTCTCCTTCTGATGAAGCCGCTCCACGGAGGCCTGGAAGTGCAGGGTCAAATACGCTGCTTCCTCTTCGGGGAATGATAACCGGATCATTCGCCCCACTTCTTCTAGTGTAATGATGACCCGGTCGAACATGTAGGGGTACATCTTCTTGATCTCGGACAGCATTGGATTGGATACAGTCAGACCATAATGGAGACGATTCAGGGTTGTATATAAATGGACTTTCAACCCGTTCAGCAACACCTGGTCCTTGTAAAAGGCAATCATATTCAGCTCCGACATCCGCCGGATCAACTGCTCAACCAATTCAGGCAAGAGCGGATGGCTGTCTGCCAGATCGCTCTGTTTCCCCCTTCCTTCCTCCTGCTGGTAACGGAACTTCCCGCCCAGTAAATGCAGGGTTAGATAGGCCGTTTCTTCCTTGGAAAAAGGTACGGAAAACAGCTTTTGCAACTGCTGTAAAAATGACGTAGCCCATGTAAATTCAATTTTTTTCTGTAAAAAAGCAATGTCCTGCTCGGAAAGCGAGATGGGCTGTCCGAGCTTAGTCCGTTTAACCATTAAGAGAATATGCTGCATTAGCCCTTCTAAAGTTTCATCGGTAAAACTGAGCTCATGACGTTTTTGAAATATTTTTAACTCATGATATACGGTTGTAATCTCGTGCGGTTCAAACTGTTTGCGCATCATCTGTCCCGTTAACTCAGGACTGTCAATCAGCTGGTTCATCCGCGCCAAAGCTATCCGCTTATTCTTCTCAGAGCCTTGAATTGTCAAACCTACACGCTGCTTGGTAATCAAGGCAAGATCAAAGCTGTGCAGCCAGCCATCGATCTTCTCCATATCTCTACGGATCACCGTCTTGTTCACATAATACTGTGAAGCCAGATCCTGAATAGTTACAGGCTTGGCATTCATCAAGAGCCGATAGGCGAGATGCAGCACCCTCTCCTCATCCGATTCATGCTGGGCTGTACTTTCGCCTGCATACAGTCGGTCGAATAAATCAGCCTGTTCCGTTTCACTCATCTCCAGATAAATGCCGCGTCCCGGCCTTCTCACCAGATTGGCATTGGAGTGCTTGATTATATATTCTTCAATTACCTTCAGATCATTTCGAATCGTCTTTTCAGAGCAGTCTGTCTGATCGGCCAGATCTTGCACTAACCATAACCGGTCTGGTTCAGTTAACAACTTGCGGAAAATCTCTGTTTGCCTTTTATTCATTCCATTCTCCCATGTTCAATTTGTTATGGAGAGCTAAGTAAGCGTATACATCATCCTGTTGTATATATATATCATATACGATCCCTTTGGCAATCTGAAAGTTATTATTGGGCACTGTTAGGGTATCAAAAGTTGATACAGTACATTATTAATTTTCCCCATTTTCCAAAATAAAAGAAGTCTAGGGCAATTTCAGGCTATATTTTTGCTGGTTATGTGTTGACTTTAAGTGCACTCCAAGTAGTACATTTAAAGCATGGTGGCCGCCAAATTTAAGAATGATGAAAAGAGGAACCGCTCATGAATATTGGGAAAACAGTTCTTATTACTGGGGCTAACAAAGGCATCGGGTACGAAACGGCCAGACAATTGGGGGTCATGGGTTTTACAATCCTGCTAGGCTCACGGAGTGAGCAGAGCGGCCGGGAAGCGGTAGCTAAGTTGGCTAATGAGGGAGTAGAAGCCCGATTGATTTTGTTAGACGTGACGAATCAAAGTACGATTGATTCCGCAATCCATCAGATCAAACAAGAATTCAGTTCCCTTGATGTACTAATCAACAATGCCGGAGTATCTCTGGGAGGAGCCACTCCTCCAAGTCAATTACCTTTGGACGATTTAAGAGATACGTATGAAACCAACTTCTTCGGTTTGGTCGCGGTGACGCAAGCCTTGCTGCCTTTATTGAAAAAATCTCCATGCGGTAGAATCGTTAACTTAACGAGTGGCCTTGGTTCGTTAACCTATAATAGCGATCCTGAGCACGAGCATGCCAGATTTAATTTGCTTGCCTACAATAGCAGCAAAGCAGCGGTTAATATGCTAACCATCACGCTTGCCAAAGAATTCAAAGACTCACCTCTCAAAATTAATTCGGCTGACCCTGGCTTTACCGCCACCGACTTAAATGGCTTTACAGGACCGGGTTCGGTACAACAAGCTGCTGCTGTCGTTGTTCGTTTAGCCACTTTAAATGAGGATGGGCCGACAGGAGGGTTTTTCGACGCGAACGGAGAAGTACCTTGGTAATCGTTACAACTAAGGAGTGGGATACTTTGCAGGAAATTCCGGAGACCATAACCTCTATTAGTCAAGCTGCAGAACTAACAGGTTTAACAGAGGATACCATACGTTATTATGAGCGAATTGGCTTGCTGCCTTATGCAGAACGAAAGGCTAACGGACACAGGTTCTACAGTAGAGACCAGATTCAGGGGATTATTTTTTTAACCCGATTAAAAGCCACTGGGATGACCATAGAGGAAATGAAGCATTATCGAGAACTTTCGATGCAAGGCAACAGCACTATCCCTATCAGACATTCCTTACTTGAAAAACATAATCAGAAGATTCAACAAGAAATTTCCAGACTTATGGAAACCCAAAAAATAATTGAATATAAGCTCAACCATTATCGTGACCTCTCTACCAATCCTGATCTTAGCGACACGAATTGCAACCCTACCACACCCAGCACCAAACCCCTTTTTTAAGGGGTTATTTTCATTTTCAGTAGGAGATTGATGGAGCCCCCATAATTCCCTATAATCCAAATATATCATGAATTTCTAGGGGGAATAACAGTGATCACCTATATGAGATGCAATGACAATGACATCAGCATGGAACACATTTTCCAGGCATTTTCGCTCGGGTTCTCAGATTATTCCATTCGCCTGACCACGGATCAGGACGATTTCGCAGCACGTTTTTTTGGTGCAGAGGGTAATACTCGCAATCACTCTTTCCTTGCCATGGATGAGGATCAACCGATCGGCTTAATTCTCGGCGGTATCCGGCAATTCGATGGGTATAAGACCATGCGTTGCGGCACGCTATGTATCGCCCCGGCTTACCGTGGTCAGGGTATTAGCAACAAGTTGCTAGAATTACATAAACAAACAGCCCTCTCCGCGGACTGCCAGCAGCTCTGGCTCGAAGTCATCAAGGATAATCATCGGGCCGTCAAATTATATGAGAAGCACGGCTACCAGACACGCTATATACTGAAATACTACAACGGCACGCTACCTTCCGCCCCACCCACTGCCCTCTCATCTTCATACACTTTTAAGAAAATTACATTTGATGATGTCGCAGCTT
This sequence comes from Paenibacillus sp. TY11, assembly GCF_059772165.1. NCBI lineage: Bacteria > Bacillati > Bacillota > Bacilli > Caryophanales > Paenibacillaceae > Paenibacillus > Paenibacillus sp. TY11. The sequence continues at coordinate 338,585 of NZ_JCBAIQ010000001.1, forward strand.
TTCGTAAAACCCTCACCGACTGTCACATCCATTGGCAAAGTGACACGCCTTATTACGCCACCAGTACACAGGATGCTTTTCTCGGCATCTACGAAGTGAATCAAACCCGCCTCGGCATGTTGGCCATGAGTGCTCAAGGTAAAATCAACTTTCTTTGGGTCGATCCTAAGCATCGCAACCAAGGACTTGGACGCGCCCTCCTTCATAGAGCAGCAGAGATCCAAAAGGTTGAGAAGGTGTACATCAGCCTGCCCGACAATGACTCTCTTGAAGGCTTTATCCAAAAAATAGGTCTCTCGAAAGACCCCATTGAGCAATATGAAATGTGTATACCGCTTCAACGATAATAGTTCACCACATTTAAATCAAAAAGAAGGTCGATCATGTTATACAATGATCAACCTTCTTCCTATCCAGCAAACGCAAGGATTGTGTATTCTCTGGCTCTACTAGCGCCTGGATTCGGTTCAACGGTAGGGTATTAAACCCATAGTCGATCACCGCTGCAAGTGCCTCCGACATTAAACCTCACCCCCAATACGCACTGGACAATTCATAGTCCATTTCTGCCCGGTGATGACGTTGATCCCAGTTATGAAATCCGCAAGACGCGATAGTAATGAGAAAATCAAATTCAATAGAATTTCTCTTTTCGTTTCGTTCATAAGGGATATTTATAATAATTTCTTTGTTTATAGAATGTTTTCCTAAACATGGATTGTAAAATGACCGTTAATATAAGGAGTGTGTTTTTTTAATTATTGATTATTAAAATGAGGTGTAATTTTTGGACGAACAGCACATATCACACAATCCGCAGGAAACAGCAAGACAGATGTACATTCGCCATGGTCAAAATTATGGGGCAGACACCAATAGGATGACCGAAATATCAAAAACGTACGGGAACTCTACTCTGTATAGACGGTGGGGGGCAACGGTTTTTGATTTCATATTTTTTGTAATCGGGTATATTTGTTTTTTTATTTCTGTCATTCAAATAACGGACAGATGGTTTTTGCCTTTAGCGATTGCATCCCGTTGTATTCTGCTCATAGCTTTCTTATCCTATTATTTGCTTTTGGAAGGTTATACAGGCTATACGCTTGGTAAGTTCGTTTTTCGTATTAAGGTGGTTAACGGGGACGGAAAGCCTCCTGGTTTTCTTAAATCACTCATTCGTACGCTGCTCAGGCTAATAGATACCAATCCGTTGCTAATGGGTGGGATACCTGCTGGTATCAGTGTGTTAGTGACTGCATCAAGACAACGAATTGGTGATTTAGCAGCGGGTACATATGTTGTAAAGGTTCGGGATTTAGAGCCGATTAGCAAAAAGACAATGAAACGTTCGCTCTTTATATTTTTTACCGCAATGGTGATCTTGGGAGCCTCATTTGTAAATGCTATTTTTATACTGGCAAACAGTTATGTGCCTCCTGAAGCCCCGGTGAGCAAGAAAGAGCAAAGCTATGTAAGTAAAGATGGACGATTTCAAATCACGGCACCGCTGGACTGGTCAACAGACCCGGACCGTGAAGGAAAAGCGGATATTGCAATATTCAATCCGTACATTCAAAAGTCCGTTGTGGTACTGTCCCACTCTAAAAAGGCATTGGGCAATATAACTCTCCAACAGTATGGTAAGAAAGCTGAAGATAGTTTAACCAAAGAGTGGAACCTGTCCAGTGTAGGACCTGTCTCTAACACAACCATTCATGGATATCCTGCCATTGAGTTCACGATTAAAGGTAAGAAAGCTGAGGACAAGTATGTCACCCATGTAGCGATTATTGAGACCGAAAAGGATTACCACCAGGTGCTTGGATATGCGCCCGCGTCTAAGGATGGCCGTTTAAAGAAAGAACTACATGATATTGCCTATAGCTTTCGCGAGGCACGTCATTAGACAGCGTGCCTGGCAACCCGTTTATTTCTTCTTCAAATTGCTGAAAACTCAAATCAACCCCAAGCATCTCTGTATATTCTTTAAAGAGCAGCTTCACGTCTTCAAGATTGTCATATGCCTCTCTGATCTCTATTCCCATGATTAATCCCTCTTTTTATTACGTTATTTAGACTACTATTTTTATCTAGACCCATTTCCAATTTTTTCAGAGGACATTGTCCACATTTATAATAGTGCTTTTAGTGGACTTAATCAACAAAATAATACATATCCATTGAACATCAAAAAGCCGCACTTCAAAAAGTGCGACCTTTAGCATTGTTTTATTGTTTTCCTCAAACTCCGTTAACGCAAGCCGTCGAATCAATGAAGTAACTGGATGAGCAAACAATTTCATATCTATGATAAAATAGGCTGACATGTTCGGTAACCTGCTTTATCATATTGTTCAAATGCACAACAAATTGGAAGCCCTTTCACGAATGCAGTACATTAAAATATACTACATCACTATAGATAAAGGAGGAATCCTGATCTGTTTCAGCTCTCCGAAAAACAAGCCCAAGACATCGTAGACAAAATGATGAAGGATATTCCATACAATATCAATATTATGAATGAACGAGGCATCATCATTGGCAGCGGCGAGAGTGAACGAATCGGAACCATTCACCAAGGAGCTGTTCAGGCGCTCGAAACCGGGAAAATGATTGAAGTGTGGCAAGACGGCCACTATGAGAAAAAGGGAACCAATGAGCCGATCGTCATTCATCATGAGCTAGTTGGTGTCATTGGCATTACAGGCAATCCAGATGAAGTGCGTCCTTTTTGCAATATTGTTAAAACTACGGTGTCGCTCCTGATTGAACAGCGAATCTCCTTGGAGCATCTGGCCCACGAAGCCAATCGCAAAAAATCTGTGCTGGAAATGCTGTTAAATCATCAGGGAGCCTACACTCAAAAAATAAAAAAAGAAGCGGCTCAATATCACATTGATTTGCTTCTAAAAACTTCGGCCGTATATGTAAAGTATCTTCCTGCTGACCCTGCTAATTTAGCCGAGTTGTCCAATATATTCATGCAGCATCCGTCCTTTCGTATGGAGGAAAACAGCTATCTCATCCTGATGCAAAATCAGGATGAGATAGACAAGCTGCTGGAGCCACTTGTAAGCAGCCATCCCGGTGTGCTGATTGCCGTCAGCAGACAAGAGCACAACATTGCGGATGTTTATATGCAAGCCAAGTCAGCCATGAATGTTTTACTGGCTCTGCGCCCGCCTGTGCAAATCATTTCTTTTGCAGAAGTCGAATTTCTGGTCAAATTAAGTCAAACGAACCTGACGAACACGATCCAGCTGGTTAGCAAGCTGGAAGATACCGTGGATTTGCTGGATACGCTGCGAAGCTTTATTAACCATAGCGGCAGTGTCTCCTTCACCGCAGATGAATTAAATATTCATCGGAATACGCTGCAATACCGCCTGAAGCGCATCCATACCTTGACCGGCAAAGATCCCCGGAATCTCCTTCAGCTTTTTGAGCTTACGCACGGCTTATTGGCACTGTATCAATAACTGCTGTATTATGCTAAATCATACTGCGTTAATATCGTATTTTCGCTCGCCGTCACTCCCGAATTTCTCAGCCAATCTCCTTTGGCTAAGAAAGAGCGGGATTACAGGCGAGCGCTCGTATTATATCGTATTTGTATTATGCCGTATTTGTGTTATACCCCGCTTTTCAATCTGCTCATTCCTCGCTGAATTGAAGCACTCTTGCGATATTCTCGCACGTACGCTCTACGTTTTGCGGCCCTTCGACCAGCAGCTTACCCAGCTCCGAGGCTCCCGGCACGATGCCAAACACCGCATCTATTCCTTCTTTGTACAGCGTGTCTATCCCTTCCCCGATATAACCTGCGACCGCAATGACCTTTTTGCCAGACTGTTTGGCCGCCTGAGCTACTCCATACGGAGTTTTACCGAATTTGGTCTGAAAATCAATACCGCCCTCCCCCGTCAAAACAATATCGGCAGTCGCCAGCTTCTGTTTTAAGCCGGTGTATTCAATCACAATTTCAATGCCTTTTTGCAGCGTCGCCTGAGTAAAAATCAATAAGCCTGCACCCAATCCGCCTGCTGCGCCCGCACCTGGAAGATCGCGCACATCCTTGCCCAACTGCCGCTTTACCACATCCGCGTAATGGGCAAGATTGGCATCCAATTGCTGCACCATCTCCGAAGTTGCCCCTTTTTGCGGGCCAAATACATGGGATGCCCCATGCTCTCCGCACAGCGGATTCGTAACATCACAGGCTACAATTAATTGTACCCGCTGCAAGCGGTCATCCAGTGATGAAATATCAACACTGGCCAGCTCGCCCAGACTACCGCCGCCGCGCGGAAGAGTATTCCCTTGCGCATCCAGAAATCTGGCGCCCAGCGCTTCCGCCATTCCTGTACCGCCATCATTCGTCGCGCTTCCGCCAATGCCGATGATAATTTTTCGAATTCCCTGATTCAAACATTCACGGATTAACTCTCCCGTGCCGTAAGTTGTTGTCTTTAGCGGGTTTTTGTTATTCTTGTTGACCAGATGAATTCCGCTGGCGGATGCCATCTCGATTGCCGCAGTGGTGCCGTCTCCCAGCAAGCCGTATGCAGCAGTTGTGGGTTCTCCGAGCGGCCCGGTCACCTCGATATAACGAATTTGGCCACCTGTCGCATCCACCAGTGACTGTACCGTACCTTCACCGCCGTCCGCCATCGGAACGTGGACATAATGGGCTGCCGGATAGACCTTGCGCAGTCCTTTCTCCATCGCGATACACACTTCTTTAGCCGTCATACTTTCTTTAAAAGAATCCGGTGCCAGCACAAATGTTTTCTCTCTCATCTTCTCACCCCATCGTGAATATTAAAGTAAAAATCCATACATTAATGTCGCTACAATTGCCATTGTTCCACCCACAATAGCTTCGTAAGGGATAAGTCCCATCCGTTGTTTAATGCTCATTTTCATACTATCTGCCGTAACGTGAAAATAGTTGCCCTGCGGCAAGGAATCAATGACTGTAGCTCCTGTATGCACCATCACAGCAGCGGCCAACGGGGCTGTCCCCATGTTCAGAATCGCTTCCCCAAACGAGCCTGTCGCCAAAATAACTCCCGTCGAGGTCGACGCCGTGGCAGCCGCCATCAGAATACCTGCAAGCGGTGCCAAAAATGTACCGGAAACCCCCGAAGCTTCAATCAGGCCAACCACCTGAGCAGACAAATTAGAGGCAGAGATCAGACCCGCAATCCCGCCCGCACCGATCAAAATTAGCACGGTCGCCGTCATTTTATTCAAGCCGGAGGCCGAATACTTCAGGATATTCCGCCCTTGCCCCATTGCCAGCATACCCACCATCCCGGCGATCGGCAAAATGTACATCGCGTCTACCTTGAAATTCGAAAGTGCTTCAATGCCGGAGATAGAGCCAATCGGGTTAATCATCAGCAAAATAACAGCCACCAGCGGAGCTACAATCGCCCGTCCCAACGCTGGGTACTTCGATGTATCGACATCACTGTCCGTGATATCCTGGTCGGACACCTTTACACCTTTGGTTTTCAACATAGACGCCACCAGAACAGTCATGATTAAACCGCATATCGCAGGAACCACACCCGCTAACATAACGTGGCTTAAATCCAGATTAAATCCACGCGCTGCCGCAATCGTATTGGGATTCGGAGAGATGATGTTCCCCGCCTTTCCGCCTCCGGACAAGGCCAGCAGGAGCGCCAGCTTGGAAATCCCCATTTTGTTACCAACCGACAATGCAATAGGTGCCACAATCAATACTGCGACGGGAATAAATACGCCTACCGCCGTAATAATCATCGTCGCCAAGGCTAGTGCGAGTATCGCTTTACTACCGCCAAACTTCTTTACAATAGCTTGCGCAATCGTCTCCGCCGCCCCGGATTCCATCATCACCCCTGCCAATACACCTGCGGCGAGCACACGAATGACCGTCCCCATCACACTTTGCGTACCGCTAATTAATACGCTGATCGTCTGCTCCAGATTGGCTCCGCCCAATAAAGCGCCTACAATAGCTCCCAAAAATAAAGCGTAAACCGGATTCAGCTTTCTTAATATCAGAATAATTGCAATAGCCAGCCCTGCCAGAGCTCCTATCCAACTGATCGTCAATCCTTCCATCTGTCTAACCCCCCGGGCCATTTTTGATTACGCTTTCATTATATCGATTGCGGGACGTGAAAAATATTGAAGAACAGACGAAATTGATTGTGCATTTGCACATATAAAAAGCCCATATTCCCCTTCAGGAAGCTAGACTTATGAAAAATTTATATCCTCATATTAAACACTTGTTGCGAATAATATTCGTAAACCAGGCGTCCAGATACCAATTTAATGAATACGCTTGCAAAATTAAAAATTCAGATTATAATACTTGTATACAAGTATACTTGATTAATTAAGAAGGTGAATTTATGGTGGAATCAAGGGAATTCCTATATCCCTCCAAATGGCTTTTAAAGGCCTCTGCTGGTGATCGTGTAACATCCGAGCTTAGAATGCGTATTATTTCTGGCGAAATTGAAAGCGGTACCATACTATCAGAAAATAAATTAGCTGCAGATTTTGCTGTAAGTCGCTCACCCATTCGTGAAGCGTTAAAAATATTGGCATCCGAAAATATCATCCGATTAGAAAGAATGGGAGCAGTTGTTATTGGTTTGTCAGAAAAAGAAATAGAAGAAATTTATGATGTTCGTCTACTCATAGAATCGTTTGTATTTGAACGGCTTGTAAAAATGGACACTAATGATTTAGCCAAGGAACTTAGTAAAATACTCGAAATGATGAAAGTCGCAATCAAATATAGTGATGCTGATGAGTTTTCATATCAAGATGTCTTGTTCCATGAAACGATTATTCGTGCAGTTAATCATTCATACATCCTGATGATCTGGAATAATTTGAAGCCCGTTATGGAAAGCCTCATTCTTTTGTCGATGCGTATGCGTTTCAAAGAAAAGTATGAAGACTTTACACGGATTGTAAAAAATCACGAGCTTTATATTGAAGCGATCAAAGCAAAAGATAGAGACCTCATGATTAAGTCTTTACATGAAAACTTTGATGATGTTCAAGGTAAAGTAGAAGACCTGTGGATGTCCCAACAAATGCTGTCTAAAGGAGTCGTGCAACAAAATGACTAACTATATGTTAGGTGTAGATATCGGAACCACAAGTACGAAAGCCGTTTTATTTAGTGAAAAAGGCGAAGTCATCCAACAAGAAAATATTGGGTACCCGCTTTATACACCGGATATAGCGACAGCTGAACAAAACCCTGAAGAGATCTTTCAAGCAGTCCTACAGGCCATTTCGAATATAATGAAACATCACTCACAAAAAAAGCTATCGTTTGTTTCATTTAGCAGTGCCATGCATAGTGTCATTGCGATGGATGAAAATGACCTACCACTTACGTCTTGTATCACTTGGGCAGATAATCGAAGTGAAGCATGGGCACATAAAATAAAAGATGAGTTGAATGGCCAAGAAGTCTATAAACGAACAGGAACACCCATTCATCCCATGTCACCATTAACTAAAATAGCTTGGATTGTGAATGATCTTCCTGAAACCGCTATCAAGGTTAAAAAATATATTGGAATTAAAGAGTATATTTTTAAAAAGTTCTTTGATCAATATGTTGTTGATCATTCCCTGGCTTCAGCCATGGGTATGATGAATCTCGAAAACCTAGATTGGGATGAAGAAGCATTAAAAATTGCTGGTATAACACCTTCCCAATTATCTGAGCTTGTACCAACAACCAAGATATTTACCAACTGTAATTCAGATTTAGCAAAAGAGATGGGTATCGATCCACAAACATCGTTTGTCATTGGAGCCAGCGATGGGGTTCTTTCTAATCTAGGTGTAAATGCGATACGCAAAGGCGAAGTTGCCGTCACAATTGGGACAAGCGGTGCCATTCGAACCATTATTGACAAGCCGCAAACAGACGAAAAGGGAAGAATATTTTGTTATGCCTTAACGGAAAAGCATTGGGTCATTGGCGGGCCGGTAAACAATGGCGGGATGGTCCTTCGCTGGATCCGTGACGAACTTGCCTCATCAGAAGTAGAAACAGCGAAAAGACTAGGAATTGATCCATATGATGTATTAACCAAGATTGCTGAACGTGTAAGACCAGGATCTGATGGGTTATTATTCCACCCATACCTCGCTGGTGAACGTGCGCCCTTATGGAATCCAGACGTACGTGGCTCATTCTTCGGTTTAACGATGTCACATAAGAAAGAACATATGATTCGCGCAGCCCTGGAAGGAGTCATTTACAATTTATACACCGTATTTTTAGCATTAACCGAATGCATGGACGGTCCTGTGACCCGAATTCAAGCTACAGGGGGCTTCGCAAGGTCAGATGTTTGGCGGCAAATGATGTCTGATATATTCGCATCTGAAGTCGTCGTTCCGGAAAGCTACGAAAGTTCTTGTCTAGGAGCTTGTATTTTAGGCTTGTATGCCACCGGAAAAATCCAATCATTTGAAGTCGTTTCTGAAATGGTTGGCAGTACCAACAAACATACACCAAAAGAAGAGGCAACAAAGGAGTATAGGAAATTACTGCCGATTTTCATTAACCTATCCAGAGTATTAGAAGACGATTATACACGGATTGCCAATTATCAAAGAGGCTTAATCAAACACTAAAAAGATAAATACAGGGGGTAATTACAATGCCATTAGTCGTTGTAGCGGTTGGAATTTTAGCACTATTAGTTTTAATAATGGGCTTCAAATTAAACACCTTTATTTCATTAATCATTGTATCGTTCGGTGTGGCTTTAGCACTTGGAATGCCATTAGAGGAAATTGTCAAAACCATTGAAGCCGGATTAGGCGGAACACTTGGTCACTTAGCATTAATCTTTGGACTTGGAGCGATGTTAGGTAAGTTGATCGCTGATTCTGGTGGTGCTCAAAGAATTGCCATGACCCTCGTTGACAAATTTGGCGAAAAAAATATTCAATGGGCGGTCGTAGCTGCTTCATTCATTATCGGTGTGGCGTTATTTTTTGAAGTAGGATTAGTATTGTTAATTCCAATCGTATTTGCCATTTCAAAAGAATTAAAGGTTTCTATCTTATATCTCGGTATTCCGATGGTAGCAGCTTTATCCGTAACACACGGTTTCTTACCTCCACACCCAGGACCGACAGTTATTGCTGGTGAATATGGCGCGAACCTTGGTGAGGTTTTACTTTACGGTTTCATTATTGCCATTCCAACAGTTATTTTAGCTGGACCTGTATTTACTAAGCTTGCCAAAAAACTCGTACCTGCATCATTTACGAAAACCGGTAATATTGCCTCTTTAGGTGAACAAAAAGTTTTTAAATCCGAGGAAACTCCTGGGTTTGGTATCAGTGTATTTACTGCAATGCTTCCTGTTATTTTAATGTCTATTGCTACGATTATTACTTTGCTTCAAAAAACATTGGGATTTGAAGATAATAGTTTACTAGCAGCGATCCGTTTTATTGGTGATGCATCAACTTCCATGTTGATTTCCTTACTGGTTGCTGTCTATACAATGGGAATAGCCAGAAAAATTCCAATCAAAAATGTAATGGCATCTTGTACAACTGCTATTACTCATATTGGGATGATGCTCTTAATCATTGGGGGAGGCGGAGCCTTCAAACAAGTCCTGATTAATGGCGGCGTAGGTGACTATGTAGCCGAATTATTCAATGGAACTACATTATCACCAATCTTGCTTGCCTGGATCATCGCTGCGATTTTACGTATTTCCTTAGGTTCTGCAACTGTTGCGGCTTTAACAACCGCTGGTTTAGTTATTCCGATGTTAGGACAATCCGACGTTAATCTTGCTTTAGTCGTGCTTGCAACGGGAGCGGGTAGTTTAATAGCTTCACATGTTAACGATGCTGGTTTCTGGATGTTTAAAGAGTATTTTGGTTTAAGCATGAAAGAAACATTTGCAACATGGACATTGCTTGAAACAATCATTTCTGTAGCCGGATTAGGATTTATTTTAGTACTAAGTTTATTCGTATAAACCATGATTTCCGGGCGGTGGATCCCACTTATCTCTTCTTAGAATCTTCTAAGTCTATAAGTGAGGATCTACTGCCTATTCATTTCAAATAAAAGGAGCAGGTAGAAATGTTCAATACAATTGGTGTCATTGGTTTAGGGGTAATGGGCAGTAATATCGCTTTAAACATGGCTGGTAAAGGTGAGCAAGTAGCTGTCTATAATTATACGAGGGATTTAACCGATAATCTTGTTAAAAAAAATGAAGGTCAATCCATCCATCCCTACTACGAAATTCAAGATTTTGTTTACTCCTTAGAAACTCCAAGAAAAATCTTCCTTATGGTAACAGCGGGCAAACCGATCGATTCGGTGATAGATACATTACTCCCCTTTCTTGAAGCAGGCGATGTGATCATGGACGGTGGTAACTCCCATTACCAAGATACGGAACGTAGATATGATGAATTGAAGTCAAAAGGAATCGGTTATTTAGGAATCGGTATTTCCGGCGGCGAAGTTGGGGCTTTAAAAGGACCTTCGATCATGCCTGGTGGAGATAAAGACGTATATGAAAAAGCAGCTCCTATTCTAACAAAAATAGCAGCCCAAGTGGACGGAGACCCTTGCTGTGTTTATATGGGTCCAAAAGGGTCCGGTCACTTTGTAAAAATGGTACATAACGGAATCGAGTATGCAGATATGCAGTTAATCGCAGAAACCTATACATTTTTAAGAAAAAGGTTACGTTTATCTGTGAATGAAATTGCTGATATCTTTGAAATATGGAATCAAGGGGAGCTGAAAAGTTATTTAATCCAAATCACAGCAGAGATTTTACGGAAAAAGGATGATGTAACAGGCTTACCACTAATCGATGTGATTCTTGATAAAACAGGGCAAAAGGGCACAGGTAAATGGACAAGCATTCAAGCAATTGACAATGGGATCCCATCATCCATTATTACAGAGTCATTGTTTGCCCGTTACATCTCCTCTTTAAAAGAAGAACGAGTTTATGCAGAAAATATTCTAACAGGACCCGGGATTGATCAGCGAAGTTTAAATAAAGATGTGTGGATTGAGTACATTAGACAAGCTTTTTATATGGGTAAAATTTGTGCCTACGCGCAAGGATTTATACAATATAAAATGACTTCTGAACTTTACGGATGGAATTTACCTTTAAAGGATATAGCCCTTATTTTCCGTGGTGGTTGCATCATTCGTGCCGAATTCTTAAACGTAATAAGCGAAACATATCAAGAACAGCCGAATTTGGCTAATCTATTAATCGCCCCGTATTTTGCTGAAAAGGTTAAAGAGTATCAAAAAGGATTACGAAAAGTTGTCTGTGAGGGTATTAATTCTGGTACTTCGTTTCCATGTTTAAGTGCTTCACTTACTTATTACGATAGTTACCGGACAGGCATTTCAAATGCTAATCTTTTGCAAGCACAAAGGGATTATTTTGGTGCCCATACTTATGAACGAAGTGATTTAGCAGGATCCTTTCACACAAACTGGCAGTGATTGATAGTGGTAGTAAATCTCCAGTGCCCTAATGAAGTGGTTTTTTCCCTTCATTAGGGCTCTCCTTTGGAATACATTTTCTCCACAATGTTCTTGTGTCTATACTATTCCATCTCATTTTTGAACGATTGAACTCGTTGCTTCTGTTGTTCCTTTTGCCTCACCATGTCCTGCACCAAATAGGTTCAGTACCACCACGCCAATAACAATTAAAGCAATGCCTGTGATACTTCCTGTATTGATTTTTTCTTTCCAAATCAATACTGAAATAAGCGTTGTAGCAACAGCCCCTACACCTGACCAGATGGCATAAGTCATATTTAAAGGAAGCGTCTTAAGGGATAGAGAGATAAAGAAGAAAGAGATCACAAACGCAACAATTGTGAATAGAGTCGGATACAATCTGGTAAAACCTTCTGAAGCTTTAAGCATTGAAGTTCCAATAAGTTCACCAACAATAGAGATTGCCAAGAAAAGATAAGCCATTATTCATTCTCCTTTATATATGTCTTCAGTTCTTCCATCATTTTTTGCCTCATTCCCTCATTGGGAGGAGCAAGCCCAAACATTTCGGCAAACCACAAACCGTCTATAGCTAATCGGACTATCGTGGAACGAACGGGATCCAATTCGTCGTTTTCAATTTTATTTTGGATATTCTCATACTCGTCCTGAAGTAACTTTAGCATGTGAGGGTTCGTAAACTGTGCTGCTGAGAGAGCGGTATACAGGTCACTTGCATTCCGATCGCCAGAAAATGATGTATTCATATACGCGCGAGTCCATCTTCCTTTGGAATGCATATCGTTTTCCGCTCTCTCATTAAATTCGGAGACAAAGCTGGTCGATAGTTGTTCAACCATTCCCAGAATCAATTCATCTTTATTCGGAAAATGGTAAAGCAATCCTCCTTTACTTATTCCCGCTTTCTTAGCCACCGCTTCTAACGTTAATTTCTCTACTCCTTCTTCGTGCACAATCATCGAGGCCGCTTTAAGAATTAATTCTCTTTTCAATGTTTTTTTAGTTGTATTCATTTTGATCACCCCCCTTTACTATACCGTCCAGACGGTTTTATTTCAAGTGGGTTAAAGTGATGGATTGGGTATGTAAGCCTAATTGAGTTGGATTAGGTTTTGATACGTTCGTTTAAGCTAAATAAAAAGAAGCCTTGGGCGTATAACATTTCAACCAAGACTTCGCCAAATAAACATCTACCCAGCCCAGACATTTAGCAAAAGTTCGCATCTGTTGGGTTTTAAGTGCCACCTATAGTTTAACTCTGCACATATTGTCTCAGCCATTGGAGCGCGGGACGTTCCGTGCCGTTAGAATTCAGCAGATGTGTGTTCGGCTTCCAAGTTTGTCCCTGGATATACCCCCAGAGCGTAACTCCCTTCACCGAAGAATGCTTCCATAATACCGGAAATTTCTCCTTGTATCTGGCAAGCTGGGTATTGTCGTCGCCAGTTATATCCAGTTCGGACACATAGATTGGCAATCCTGTTGCCGCCAGCTTGTTCAGTACAGTGTTCATCGTGTTAACTGAAACAGTGTCCATGCTAAACTGGTGGCATTGAATACCAATTCCGTCAATCAGGCCTCTGCTCTTGAGCTGATTAATAATATTGACATATTGGTCGGTTAACGAGGGATCGTTGATAATTCCATATTCATTAATCATCAGCTTGGCATTTGGAAAAGCTTGTCTTGCCTGTTGGAACGACCATATGACCCAATCCCATCCAGTCGACCCGTCACCGCCTATGGCATTGCGGAAGGATGGCTTCTGATGCAGGGGCTCATTCACCACATCTATAAACTCCGCATTCGGATAGCGTTGACCTGCTGCTTTAATCCACTGGGTCACTTCCGCCTTCTGATCAGCAGCCGACAGTCCGCTAATCCAACCTGGCTCCTGAGCACCCCATACCAATGTATGGAATTTGAACGGGAAGCCATTGTTACGGGCATAATTGTAGGCGGTATCCGCCTGCGACCAGTTCATGTTGTTACGGCTGCCTTCAACTGACCCCCATTTGGTCGAATTCTCTGGCGTCACCTGGTTCCAGTACGTTCCGAAACTTGCAGGGACACTTCCAGCAATGATATTCCCGAGGAATTTGCCACCGTTCGCCATACTGGCACTAGCCGGGTTTATCAGAACTGATGATAACAACACACCCGCCAACGCCAAGCTGCTTACCAACTTGCCCACTTTAAATTTCGACATACAATCTCCTCCTCATACGTATAGTTTTTTAATATTCTTACCTCTAAATAAATCGCTTACATTTCCAATTATAAGAATGTAAGGTTATTATCCGCTACATGTAAAAGTAAAGATTTTACCCGAAAAACTTTACATCATTGCGGGACGACTGAACACCTGGTGCTCCTTTAACACATCGTTTCGATTAAAATCTAGTCTCGTATCATGTATTTTCCTATATTTATCAGCCCATCCGCGACAAATCCCAAACAACTCTGAAACGACAAAAAAGATTACTGCAAAAAGTGATATGCTCCCCTTACAGTAGCAAGTTTTATTATTTAACCTGTCTACTTTTTTGGAAGCATATCACTTTGGAGACTGCCCATTTAATAATTTAAGGATTAAGGGCTCTTGCAATTGCATCTACATAACTTTGGCTAGCACGTTGGCTTACTTCTGCTTGCGGAACCATCCCCTCAAAGTTGTGGAATGTGCCGGGATACAGATGGAATTCGACGTCCACCCCCGCTTGGGCAAGGCGTGCTACATATTCGATCGTTTCATCTCGGAACAGATCGAGCTGGCCTATGCACGTATAGGTCGGCGGTAGCCCAGCCAAGCATTCCGCTCTCGACGGCACAGCGTATGGGGACACCTCGATGTCTTCAGTACGATCCCCCAAGTACATGTTCCAGGCCGCCAAGTTGTTCTTCCGGTTCCATGGTGCGTTATCGGCCGTAATTTCATGACTTGACGCCGTAATACTGCGGTCATCGATCATCGGATACAGCGGCATTTGGAAAATGAGGGCTGGCCCGCCTTTGTCACGGGCCATTAAAGCAAGTGCTGCGGTCAGACCGCCGCCCCCACTGGCTCCGGCAATTGCAACCCGATCTAAGTCGATGCCCAGCAGCTCAGCTTCGTCGGTCATCCACGTCAAAGCGGCATAACAGTCATCGATGGCAGCTGGGTAGGGATGCTCGGGAGCAAGTCGGTAATCGACCGATACGACGACGCATTTGGCCGCCTGCACGAAGCGTTCGCACAAAGCATCGTCCATATCAGGATGCCCCATCACATAGCCTCCCCCGTGAGTCCACAGCATGGCCGGAAGCCTAACGTCAGTTCGCTGGGCAGGTTCGTAGATTTTGACTAATATCTCGCCTGCTACGCTCGGAATCATCCGGCTTGTCGTGCGTACGTGCTCCGACTGCTCAATAGGAGGACTCGACAAATAGCTTCTACTCAGCTCTAAATTCTCTTCCAGTTGAAAACCAGGAAATTTTGCGATTACTGACCTTAATTCTGGTAACAAACGATTTTCAAAATCCACGCAAATCACTCCTATGTTTGTTTTTTTATAACCTTTTCTCCGTCTCCGCTTCCCACTTGGCTATTTCCTTCCGAACTCGGGGTGCTACCTCTGTTCCTAGCAGCTCAATGGCTCTCATCACTTCGGCATGCGGCATCGTGCTTAACGGAACATACAGCATAAAGCGAGTAACACCTACATGTTTGCGAAGGTGAATGATCTTCTGGGCAACAGTCTCTGGATCGCCGACATACAGCGCACCTTCAAAGCTGCGCGCGGCATCGTAGCTAGAACGATCATAATGTGCCCAGCCCCGCTCCCTGCCCAATCTATTCATACCTGCCATCGTAGAAGGGAAATATGTATCTGCAGCTTGCTCATTATTCTCTCCGACAAATCCTATCGAGTGCGACCCAACCCTAAGCTTCGATTCATCATGACCGGCGTGCGCTGCTGCCTTCTTATAAAGCTGGACAAGTGGTGCAAAATTTACCGGATTCCCGCCAATGATCGCCAGTATCAAGGGCAGTCCTAACAGACCTGCCCGGATAGCAGAATCCTGCCTGCCCCCGCTGCCAACCCATATTGGTAAAGGATTTTGAACCGGCCGTGGATACACACCCAAATTGTTAATCGCTGGCCGATGCCCGCCCTTCCAGGTTACTTTTTCGGACTCCCGTATCTTAAGGAGCAATTCCAAATGTTGTTCAAACAGCTCATCATAGTCTTCCAAGTCATAGCCAAACAGTGGAAAAGATTCAATAAAGGAACCCCGACCCGCCATAATCTCCGCACGTCCATTTGAAATGCCATCCAGCGTAGCAAAATCCTGAAAAACGCGAACGGGATCAGCTGAAGAAAGCACTGTTACTGCACTGGTCAGCCGAATCCGTTTCGTCTGCGCTGCAGCCGCAGACAGCACAACTGCTGGTGAAGATGCCGAATAATCCTTCCGATGATGCTCACCTACACCAAACACATCAAGTCCCACTTGATCAGCAAGGACTATTTCCTCGACAACTTCACGCAACCGCTGTGCGTGACTAATCACTTCACCTGTCTGAACGTCAGGTTTTGTTTCTACAAACGAAGTAATACCTATCTCCATGGTCCATCTCTCCTATTCTAATAGCTTTCTTTGTATGACTATCAAATACCGATAAAATATCATACTGATCGGTAAAATATTTTTCCCAGTAAATATAACTCATCAAAAAGAATACTGTCAATAAATATAGTAAAACCCACTTTGATTTATCTTAATATTGATCTCCCCTTGTCGGGACAAACCAACCTTCATTTGACAATCTAAACGGCTAATTATAAGATAATAACATACTATTTGGTACGCAAATAAAGGCCGCTGACAATTATAATCAGAGTCATTGAGCAATTAAAAATAAAATCAAGAGTAACGAGAGGTATTGATTATGGGACGAACCCGCGAATTTGACGAAGAAAAAGCATTAGAGGCAGCTATGCAAATATTTTGGGAGAAGGGATATGAAGCTACTTCATTAAGTGATTTAACTTCCAGAATGGCAATTCAACGACCCAGTATATACTCAGCTTTTGGAGGCAAAAAAGAATTGTTCGAAGCCGCCTTACGCAAATATATGATGTCCCGTGCTTCTCTGATCCGAACCAAACTTCAAAGCAATCCATCTGTAAAAGAAGCATTTCGCACTTTTTTTGAAGGTGTGGTCGATGAGGAATATACTGAAAACCCTAGAAAAGGATGCTTTTGCATCAATACAATGGTTGAACTTGCACCTCATGATGAGAAGTTTGAAATTCTTACAAGGGAACATCAAATGTACCTAGCGGTCATATTTCAAGAAACCATTGAACGAGGTATACAATCAGGTGAACTTGAGGTCGGGCTAGATGCAAAGGCTGTATCACAGGCATTAGTCGTATCGTTAATTGGTCTGACCGTAATGATAAAGTCTCGTCCAGAACGATCATTTATTGATAACACGATAGAGGTGACACTTACACTGCTTAAGTAATTCGGAGTGAATTCAATTTTAACGAATGGGTGTATTCTCGACGCACATGTCCCTCAGCGCAACAAAGGCTACCGGATACATTTTCTCGGCAGCCTTTGTTGCGCTCATATTACATACTTTTTCGCATTTACATGAGTTCAAACGATTCCTTCACTGATCTTAATTTTGCATATATATACTTAATGTTGTATATTAATTCAAAACTAATGAAAAGGAGTACATCTAATGTCATTTTTAATAAGAAACGCTAAGCCTGATGATTTAAGCAGTTTGACCGAGTTAATGTATGAGTACATCGTTGGTTTTTATCAAAACCCTAGGCCACCTATCGAAAAAATTCATAATTTGATTCAAACCCTTTTTGAGCAGCAAAACGGTATACAATTTGTGGCGGAACAAAATGGAGAATTAATCGGCTTTGCTACATTATTCTTTACCTTTAGCACGATGAAAGCAGACAAAATCACAGTTATGAACGACCTATTTGTAATGGAATCATTTAGAGATACAGAAGTGGAATCACAGCTTTTTTTAGAATGTCAAAAGTACTCACAAAATCATGGGTATGCTCATATGACCTGGATAACTTCTACTGAGAATAAACGCGCACAAATTTTCTTTAAAAAGATGGGTGCTGTCCAAGGGAGAGACTGGGTTCACTTTTCATCGTAACAATACTTTTGATACGGTTCTCCGCGCTAACGGCAATTCAAAGGGCACCCGATTGGGTGCCCTTTGTGCGTAACACATGTTTTCACGCATACGGATATCGAAACATGCCAATACAATTGAAGATAAATATAGAAGTTTTATTAATGTCCGCGATGCTTTTCTTTCGCTTTTTTCTCCTTTAATTCCCTTACCCGTGCCTTCATGGCTTCCCTCTGTTGTTTAGAGTAGGCCCGTTTCTCCAGCTTGCGCTTCTCATACTCTAACTTTAGGGCCTCTTGTGCATAGGAGGAGACCCCTTTTCTCCTTAATTCATACGCTGCCTGCCTTGCTAGCCGCTTCGGATTGACCTTCTTCGTTTCAGACAACTTTATGGCCACCTCTTGTGAGAGTCTACTAACAAGTTCCCACATTTCCTCACGGATAAAATGGAGAATTTCCTCGTCCTTAGGCTCTGTACCAAAAGTGTACCTAGCTGCCTTCAATTTCCCTTGGTCCTGCTCTTCCACGACTCCAACCCAATACTGACCATCTTGATAAACCGTAAGCTTCATTGTAATCCCCCTCATTTTAAATCGAAACGATGGACATCCCGAGGGGGGAAGGTTACTGACATGGCACGCTTGAAATTATAGAGTCGTCCATGTGTCTGGACTACCAACCAGACTGTGTTTTTTCGTTCCAAAAAAATTATAGTTACCTTACTGGAAAACAGCAAGACAAAATTAATTCTCCATGAAATTGTTCAACGTAGATCCATATGGGGTAAAGTTTGTCGGTCGTTAAACGCTCCAAGGATACGATTAAACAAACGGTTAATCATCGATATGTATTAGAGTGAATCCGGATATAGAGTATACTATATGAGTATAAGTTCGATACACGATGACATTATATATGTAATGGTATTCAAATACAGCGCAGAAGAGGTTAAAAATGAGTCAGAAGCATTTTACAGATTACGCATTAAGTGAAGAAATTGTGAGAGCGCTGAATAGCTTGGGCTATGAGACGCCAACAGAGATTCAGACGGAAGTCATTCCAGTTGCGCTTGAGAAGAGGGATCTTGTCGCCAAATCGCAAACAGGTAGCGGCAAAACAGCGGCATATGGCATTCCACTCTGTGAGCTAGTAGATTGGAATGAGAATAAGCCCCAAGCTTTAATTCTGACGCCAACCCGTGAACTCGCGTTACAGGTCACCGAAGACATCACGAATATCGGACGCTTTAAGCGAATAAAAGCAACGCCCCTTTATGGGAAACATCCTTTTCATATACAAAAGGCCGAGTTAAAGCAAAGAACGCATGTGGCTGTAGGTACGCCAGGACGTGTACTGGATCATATTGAACGAGGCACGCTATCGTTAGATCGGATTGCCTATCTCGTGATTGATGAAGCTGATGAGATGCTGAATATGGGCTTTATCGAGCAGGTTCAATCCATCATTCAAGCGCTGCCTAGTGACCGGGTTACGATGTTATTCTTCGCTACTTTTCCTGAGGATGTAGCCAAACTGTCGCGTAAATATATGAACAATCCTGTTGAAATTGAAATTAAAGCGACCGGTATAACGACCGCCACAATTGATCACTCTCTTATTCAGGTAAAGGAGTCGGACAAGCTGGCACTGCTGCAAGATCTGCTCATTGTTGAGAATCCTGACAGCTGCATTATTTTCTGTCGTACGCAGGAGAATGTAGATACATTATTCAGAGCATTGGCTGATCTCGAATATCCATGTGATCGGATTCATGGTGGAATGGAGCAAGATGAGCGATTCGAGGTGATGAATGCGTTCAGAAGGGGACAATTCCGTTACTTGATTGCGACTGATGTAGCTGCTAGAGGTATTGATATCACGAATATTACCCATGTTATTAACTACGATATTCCCCTTGAAAAGGAAAGCTATGTTCATCGCACAGGACGTACGGGACGTGCAGGCAAGACGGGTAAAGCCATTACCCTAGTCACTCCTAAGGATAGCAAACGATTAGCCGATATTGAAGCATATATTGGATTCGCGATTCCGCAAGTAAAGGCTCCCTCAGAAGAGGCTGTTGATCTCCGTAGAGAAAATTTTGAGCAGAAATTGCATGTAAAAACTGCACTCAAAAAAGATAAGCGCGAGCAATTAAACCAACAGATTATGAAGCTGAATTTTAACGGCGGTAAGAAGAAAAAACTTAGAGCCGTCGACTTCGTGGGGACCATCGCTAAGCTTGACGGGGTCACCGCAGACGATATCGGGATCATTACGATTCTGGATTATGCTACAGATGTTGAGATTCTGAATGGTAAAGGTCCACTGGTGCTTGAGATTATGAAGAATACGACCGTAAAGGGTAAGCTGTTAAAGGTACGCAAAGGGAACAAGTAGAAGATACGCTGCATAAAAGAGGGTGAGGTAATCCCGCCCGTAACAGCCGATGGTTTTCGTTAGCTATACGGGCGGGATTGCCGAGTTTATCTCTTGATCGTTTAATTCATCTTTCCACTTATCGATATCATAAATCACTTTAAATTTTTCTTTTAACTGAGTATCATCTTCAATTGGCACAAAGCTGTCCAATTTCATGTGGAAGTCCAAAACATCTTTTTTATGGTCATACATCTCTTCTAGGATATCAATAATTGTGGAAAGTTTCGATTTAAATGATAACTTACAATTATCATCCTCGAGTATATATAGATTTTCTACCTCTTTAAAAAAAGAGTTTCCTTCGAAATATAGCTTGTTACAGGTCATATGGATCTGCATCAATGGTTCGCATATTTGCCAATCTGCTTTCAGCATAGCGTTTTTGAGCGATATATGTGCTCCACTAATATAATAATAATCTCGATAAAAACACATTGTACAAGAGGCTTTCATTATTTTAATTTTAGAATCTACAGCAGGATACCCTAATACAAATCCTTCAGCTAATAGTTTCACGGAAAAGTAATCTAACGATTTGATAAATAATTGATATCCAAGTTCCTTTCCTTCCTCATCATCTTTATGACAACAATAATGAATAATATCTTCATCCACTTGTTTATTTTCATATTTATATCCCATTCCAGCCTGAATATGATCAATATGAATTTCGACTCCTGCAAATAGGTCATTTAGACTTGTTATTCTGGAATGATTGCCTTTCAAATGAATATTCAAGTCAGCAGTACATTCTCTGTAGAGTATACAGGTGTCTTTGATATTCAATTTAATGTGTTGTCTTTCCATAAAATCAATGATTCTCCTAAGATGCAAGTAATCATTCCCTATTAAAATTATTTTCTTATATTCAATATATCCATCATCAGCCCGATTCAAATGAACAGCAATACAAACATCCTGATCGTATCTTATTAATGCTTCAATACTTTCAATAATCCTATTTCGTAGCACAGTTTGTTGAGGAAAAGGCATTGTTAATCCCATGTATTTTGATTCTAAGTTAGGTAGTAACTCCATTTGATCATTAAGATAACGTATCATATTATCAAAATTATATTTCTTAGTACTTTCATTCATAAGAAACTGTATCCTCTCATATTTTTTTACGAGTTGGCCTACTCTTCTTGGAATACCTCCTTCATATTTTCTATTTCTCGATGAGTAACTTCCATTTCACTAAGTACTACCACCGCATCTGAAAATTCTCTACCTTTTTTAACCCCAAAGCCCTGCTCATTGGTAAAAGCGCCCCGACAAGGCACTTATGAAGAATTCCATATACAATAGGTTCTAAGTAAGCATAGGCTGTTTTGAAAAAGCACTCCCGAATCGTTTCAGAGATTACTTATTATTGCGACGTCTAAAGTTTTTCCCACAATCTATTTTCTATTTTTTGATAGGCATATTTTATTATTCTATTTATTTCCATAATACACTTCAAGCTCTATGAAACCAACAACGTGAGTGATAACCGTTCAGCTTTATCGTATTCTCTTAGATAGTTGTTATAACTTATCCTAGTAAGACAACTTGTTAATCAGCCCCAACGATCACATAATACTTTAAAAAAATTTTAGAAAAGGTGTCCCTTTCGGTCATCTTCATTTGTTATACGGATATAGTTTTCTTTCTGATCAGAGGAGGTGCTTAAAGCTTTGGATGAGGAAATCGAATACAGAATCAAACGAGTTCAAGCCGGCGAGATCCAGGATTACGCCTACATTGTAAAGGAGCATCAGCGTCAGATTTTTGTATACTGCTGGCGGCTATTAGGAAGTGAGCAGGAGGCGGAAGAAGCCGTTCAGGATATTTTTGTAAAGGCTTTTGAGAAAATCAGCATGTACAAGCCGACAGTGGGCTTCTCCTCCTGGCTATATAAAATGGCTTATCACCACTGCCTGAACTCGATTCACCGAAAGAACTTGCAGCGCAAATTTAGAATTAACCTGTTCACTTCAACAAACATGACTACAGACAGTGCAGCGCAGGTTATGGAACGTCAGCTTTTCAGTGAACCGCTGAGCCGGGCGCTGGACAAACTGAATGCAGAGGAGCGAAATCTACTGGTGCTGCGCATTTTTGAAGAAAAATCGTTTGGGGAAATCGGGGAAATCATGAACAAAAGCGAGGAAGCTATCAAGAAAAAATACGGCAGGACAAAAACAAAGCTCAAAAAAATGATGGAGCCCATAAAGGAGGACCAAAAATGCGTGAACTACAAGACAGAACTCAGGAACAAGGCCTGAAATACACCGATCTGCAAGACAGGGGCTTAAAAAACATGGACATGCTGACGGAGCCAGAGAGTGCCTTAAAAATCCAAGCTTTTGACGTCTCTGACAAAGTGATGGAACAAGTCTACCAAAAGGCGAAACCCAAAAAAGGATTCATTGTAAAAATGCGTCTTCAACCGCGCATCACCGCCCCCATAATGATCTTGCTTTTTGTTTTGGGCGCCTCTGTAACCGGATACGCCGCTTCGCAATATCTTGAATTCCGTAATAGCAAAGGCGACGTCGTATTAAGTACGGCCAAAACACCTGCCGAAACGGACGCTTCCAAAACGTACACATACACCCACACACAGTGGAGCGAAGGGGTGAGAGACCGTTTGCAGCCCGGAGAGTATGCCGCCTATTACGTCAAGGACGATTCTATTAATCATAGAAACCTGTCTAATCCGGTCTTGTTTGCATACAAACCAAATGAACTTTCAAGCTTCAGCAGCTTGCAGGACGAAATCAAGCGGACAGAAGCTCCACTATTCCACAATCCCACTCATCTGCCGAATGGCTACCGGTTTGATTTCGGATACGTCTATCCGGTTGCTGCATATCCTGGAGTCTTGGACAAAAAAGACTATCGGGCTTTAACGGATAAACTGATGCATCAAGCCGAAGCCGCACCAAAAGGTGAAAATCTGTTTATTCAAAAGCTGAGCTGGGACAAGTCAGACTTCACCTTCGCCCGATATGCGAGAGGAAACGACTATGTAAATATTACCGTCACCAAATACGCTCCTGATGTCACGAAGACGACTGTGATGCAAAATGAACAGGATTCGGCTGAGGAACTGACGATCAAAGGAAGCAAGGTCTATTACATCAGGGCAAGCGAAACAAGCAAACCCTTGGAGGTAGGAAAAAACCGGCTGGGATGGCTCGATGAAAAAAGACGTTTACACTACAACATATCTGATAACCAGGGCAGTCCGCTGACCAAGGAAGATCTGGTAAAAATAGCTGAGGATTTGCTTGTTTCGCGGTGATTATTGATTGAGGGTTTAACTTCACTTTTACAAGTGCTTACCGATATAGAGCTTCCCCCTCCTTATATTCTTGTCGGGCACTCCTTAGGTGGGTTATACACCAACTTATTTGCCCGTCTGTTCCCCAACCAAGTAGCGGGTAGCAAACACGGCTATCATATTCCTGCTTCCCGTAGCGGACACTTTCCTCAACTAACAGATCCAGATTTAGTGATCCAGACAATTCAAAAATGCATCCAACTTGCCGCTACTTATGATACGGTTTCACCGCGCTGACTGTAACGGCAAGTTTTGAAGAAAGACCATCCTGGCTAAGGATGGTCCTTCTTTGAACAATAGTTCCCATACCATTTCATCTCGTACCATTAACTCATCAAGCATAGGGCAGCAACCCGATGTTGCGAAATACTCCATTACAGGATATTTCACAATCTTTTAACCTCTACTAATTCCTGATCATTGAATTCCATTCTGTATACATCTGGTTTGGATGTATGTAGTAAAAAATTCAAATCGTACTGTTTGTCATAATATCCCATCATCAAAGTCATTACAGCTCCATGAGTGCCTAATGCGACTTTCCGTCCTCGATAGATTTTTAACAATTCTTTTAAGACTGGTATACTTCGGTTCTGACAAACTGCATTAGACTCTCCTCCCGTTAAAGCAAAGTTTGGATCAGAAAATGACTTATCTAACAAAGGGAATAATTCCTCATCGGGCATTCGGTTGTCTTCATTAGAAAAAATTCTTTCTTTAAGATCCTCGAATACTAAAACTTCTTGTCCCGAACATCGAGCTAACTCTTGAATGGTTAGGATTGCTCGTTGATATGGACTTGAAACAAAAACCTCGATCCCCTCTCCCTTCAATAATTCAGTTATTCGATAAGCATCTGATTTTCCTTTATCAGTTAAACCTCTTGTTCTTTCATTTCCTTCCGTCTTCGGTGATTCGCCATGTCTCACCATGTAAATGAAAGTTTTCATAATAGCCTCCATGAAGAGCTGATGAATTTTGCTAGGGTGGTTTTCTCTTGTTTCTTATTGCATAAATTTTGCTTGAAGGTGACGTTACGTCATTTGCTATACTGACTGAGAACGACATGCTAAGCAATCAATTGGATGTGAGGAATGGATGAACAAAGAGAACTGTCTGACGACAGGACAGCTTGCCAAACGCACAGGGATAACGGTCAGGACATTGCGATATTACGATCAAATTGGGCTTCTGAGTCCAGAAGGTCATCACGCTGGATCCATAAGATTGTACAACATGAAAGACCTGGAAAGATTACAGCAAATTCAGATGTTGAAGTATCTAGGGTTATCGCTTCAAAAAATAAAGGACATTTTAGATGCAGAATCGCTATCCAACGGGGAAATCAGACACTCGTTGCAAGCACAACTCGATCTTCTACAGAGGAAAATCGCTCATACGGAGCACGTAGTGCATGCAATACGAGATGCTATGGAAATGTCGGTCTATGGGTCCGATTGGAACCATTTGGCGGATGTTATTCAAACCGTGCAGAGTGAGCACAATTGGGGAGAGCAGTATCGGACAGCGAACCGCCTGCAAACTCGGATACATCTTTACGACAAGTACTGTACAAATCCTCAAGGCTGGCATCGTTGGATCTTTGAACAACTGGAGGTGCAACCGGGAGCCCACATTCTCGAGTTGGGCTGCGGCGACGGAACCTTTTGGATAAGAAACGCCGAACGAATTCCAAGCAGCTGGCGCATCACGCTTACCGATATGTCCAGCGGGATGGTGGAAGAAGCACGTTGTCGCTTGGGAAGCAACAATTCGCAGTTTAAGTTTTTGTCTGTTGACGCGCAACAGATCCCATTTCATGATGAGCAATTCGATATGGTTATCGCTAACAACATGCTGTATCACGTGCTGGACATCCCTAGAGCAATCCGCGAGATGCACCGTGTCCTAAGGCCAGGAGGTATAGTGTGCACCTCTACGATGAGCACTCAACACCTACAAGAGGTCGAACACTTGGCGGTTTCGTTCGACCCCGAGCTTCATGTGTTGGATCACGCTATTAAACGGTTCCATCTGGGTAACGGAGGGGACTTGCTGTCTTCTTGCTTCTCCGATCTTCGGTTGCTTCGATACGACGACCGTCTGTTGGTCGACGAAGCGGAACCCCTGATCGAATATATAATCTCGACTCCGATGAACGCAAGAGAACGACTTGTCGGAGCGGCTATTGACAAGTTTCGAGACCACGTCATTCGGCTTCTGCAGCAGAATGGAGCCCTCGAAATGACTAAAGAGAACGGAATCTTTCTAGGGAGGAAATGAGATGAAGGCACAGCAGTACCACCCAAGAGTACGGATTGTAAAAGAGGAGCTTCTATCGGATAACTGGTACATCTTAAAGAAGGTCACATTCGAGTTTGAAAAAGACAATGGACAATGGGAGACACAATCCCGTGAAGTGTACGATCGCGGCAACGGCGCGACGATCCTGCTCTATAATCGGCACAAGCAAACCGTTGTACTGACCAGACAGTTCCGAATGCCTACTTATCGGAACGGCAATGAGACTGGAATGCTTATCGAAACCTGTGCGGGGCTACTCGATAAAGAAACACCGGAAGAAGGTATTCTGCGGGAGACGGAGGAGGAGACAGGGTACCGTATCGACCGTGTGCAGAAAGTTGGCGAGGCCTATATGTCACCGGGCTCCGTTACCGAAATCCTGCACTTCTATGTAGCCGAGTATAGTGAAGATATGACAACGGGTCGTGGTGGGGGTCTTGAGGAGGAGCAGGAAAACATTGAAGTGGTGGAACTTCCGTTTGCTCAAGCGCTAGACATGGTCGAAAGCGGCGAGATTCGTGACGCCAAGACGATAATGCTGCTCCAATACGCTCAGATCCAAGGTCTCTTGAAAGTGAAATCGAAACCGCTGCATATCCTCATCGCAGGCCCATATCGTTCTGGAACGAATGATGATCATGTATTAATCGAGAAAAACGTCAACTACATGAATGAAATTGCTCTTCAAGTTTACGAGGCTGGACACATGCCGGTGCTGGGGGAGTGGTATGCTTTGCCCCTTATCGCGACAGCCGGTTCCACTGCTCTGGGAGACGAGACTTTCAACAGAATCTTTCATCTGTCTTCCATTCGCCTACTTGATTGTTGTAACGCCGTGCTTCGAGTCGGAGGAGCCTCTCAGGGTGCTGACGAAATGGTAAGAGTGGCGAAAGAGAAAGGATTGTTGATTTACGAACGGCTCGACGAACTTCCGTTGGTGTGATATATCCTCTTTGAGCAGACCAAAGACAAATTGCCTCTGGGCATCCTCCACAGAGAAACTTGCCGTTTTTTTATGATAAGGTTCACCGCACTGTCTGTAACGGCAAGTTTTAAGGCCATCCTTTGCAGGATGGCCCTTTCCTTGAATCACTGAACTAACGTTCTCCGTTAGTTGAACTTTTAGAGCAAATCCGGCCACCCAAAAAGCTTCTCAATCGACTGGAACACTTAGGGAATTACGCAGATGTTTAACATCGCTCATCGGCGGACGTCCAAACATGCGGCCATACTCCCGGCTGAACTGCGAAGGGCTCTCATAGCCAACGCGAAAGCCTACATTGGCAGCTTCCAGTCCTTCCGAGAGCAGCAAGCGGCGTGCTGTCTGCAGTCGAATGGCCTTCTGATACTGCAGAGGACTTATAGCCGTTACTTTTTTAAAATGCTTGTGTAAGGAAGAAGGGCTCATGTTTACTTCCTTCGCCAATTCTTCGATCACAAGAGGCTTGGAGTAATCGCGGGTAATCAGATGGATCGCTTTGGAGATGCCATGTGCATAGCTGCCAACTACGGCAAATTGCCTGATTAAAGCTCCCTGCTCGCCTTGTAATACACGATAAAGGATCTCGCGCGTAATAAGCGGCGCAAGGAACTGAATATCTGCAGGCGTATCCAAAAGTCTGACAAGCCGAAGCAGCGCATCAAGCAGCAGAGGGTCAGATTGGCTCACCAGTATGCCGCGTCCAGTCTTTACGTTACATTGAGGAGGACTCTTCTTGATAATGTCCAGAATGGTATCTGGGCTAATGGATAATTGAAGACTTAGATAAGGAAGCTCCGACGAGGCTTGAGTTATTTTACCAATTACGGGAAGTTGAACTGATGTGACCATGTAGGTTGTTGGATCGTACACATAGTTTTCTCCAGCCAGCATTGCTGTCTTTGAGCCTTGTGCGACCACGTACAGGGAGGGCATATGGACCGTATGATTCAGCTCGGACACATGGCTTGCACGTCTGAAATAAAGTCCTGGCACAGACGAAACAACCGTACCGTCCGAAGACGCGTGTTGATGAATCAGATGAATCAGTTCTTGTAGATTCGTAGAAATATCAGAGGGGGGAGGAGACGAAATCATACATGCTTCACCTTCCTTTCCGTTGAACGCTAATATTGATGTGCTAATTATATGCACGCCGAATAGGATTAGGCAAGAATTGGACTTGATCGGTCTACCTGTCTCAATCGAATTCTACTTAAAATTTACTTGCAAGGCCAACAGAGGGTCTAAGGCAAATAGATCAAAGAAAGAAGGATTGGGCTATGAGCTTGGAAGGAAGAATGAAGGACAAAGTCGTCGTCATTACAGGTGCAAGCAGCGGAATTGGAGAAGCAACAGCACTGTTGCTTGCCAAGCGCGGAGCAAAAGTCGTGCTTGGAGCGCGCGGAGCGGATCGCCTTGAAGCACTGGCGACACGCATTTCAAATGGAGGTGGCGAAACCGTTTATGCACGCACTGACGTGAGACGGCGCGAGGATCTGTGCAACCTCGTTACTTTGGCTTGCGAACGGTACGGGAAGCTGGATGTTCTCGTCAGCAACGCCGGCGTTATGCCCATTTCCCCTCTCGAAGATCTGCGCGTCGACGACTGGGAGGACATGATTGACGTCAACATTAAAGGCGTTTTGTACGGCATAGCCGCAGCGTTGCCAGTCTTTCACCAGCAGGGTTTCGGACATTTCGTGAACATCGCTTCTGTAGCAGGACATAAGACTGTGCCGAACCAGTCAGTCTACTCCGGTACGAAGTTCGCCGTGCGCGCCATCTCAGAGGGGTTGCGCCAGGAGGCTGGCGATAAGCTGCGCGTGACCATCATTTCGCCTGGTATTGTGCAGACGAATTTCACGGAGGGCATGACAAATCCCGCATTGAGAGATCAACTCGCCGCCATCCGGGATAAACTAGCCATGACACCGGACGCGGTAGCCCGCGCAATTGGATTCGCGATCGAGCAACCGACTGATATTGATGTGAACGAAATCGTGATCCGTCCGACCGCACAAGTGTAACATAAATAGATAGGGGCACCTCCTCTTGTGAGTGCGCCCCTTTTCCTTTCATGCGTTAAGCTTTACCATGGAAGCTGATCATCCATGTAGTAGAATCCGCCCGTTGGACCATCCTCCGGGAGGGTCGCCAGTCGGACCGCCGTTTTCGCACCATCCTCCACCGAAAGCTCTGCCTTTTCCCCACCCATCTGGGTTTTAACCAGGCCGGGGTGTACGGAATTGATCTTCAGGTTTGTGCCATTGTTTTTTTGCGCCCAGTAGGCCGTCAGCATATTCAAGGCTGCTTTGGAAGCCGCATAAGCCGGGGTAGCAATCCGCTGCACCCGTTCATTGGACAACTGGAACTGAATAGAGCCCAAGGCGCTGCTCTGGTTGACGATTCTGCCAGCTTCGCTCTTCAACAATAGCGGCAGCAGTGCTTCTGTAATCAAATAGGGCGCGAACGTGTTCACCTCAAAAGTATCTCTGAGCGCATCTCCGTCATAATCCGCTTTTTCCGCCAAGATGCCCGCATTGTTGACCAAAATGTCCAGTCTTCCGTAGGTGTTCTCGATGAATTGGGTCAATTCTGTGATATGCGCAGAATTCGTAACCTCAAGCTTTACACCCACCGCCTGAATGCCTTCCTGCTGCAACCCGGCTGCCGCTTCATCTGCTGCCGTTTTCGTGCGCGCAGCGACCAATACCGTTATACCTTTCCGCCCCAATTGTCTGGCAACCTCCAGTCCGATTCCTTTGCTTGCACCGGTAATTAACGCGATTTTGTTTGTCATGCTTCATTTCCTCCTCCGTTTTTTTATTTGTTGATTGTAATCAGATCAGACCGATTGGACATGACGCACGGTCGCTAGATGCTGAACAACTTTGCAAATTCGGATGTGCAACGATGATTAATGTTTTCAAATGAATCTCTCCTTTGTTATTTGAAAGTATATGAGAACGATCATTCTATAAAAACGAAAAAAATTTGTTTTCGTTTATCGTCTATGCCTCTAAAATACGCAGGTTTAATTCAGCAATCCGTCGAAGTTTTTCTTTCGAAACTGAAGTCCGAACCATAACCCTCAGTCCCGTTAAAGCGTTGTGGAGATACTCGGCCAATTCCTTCGCTTCGTACTGCTTCGTGAATTCGCCGTTTTGCTGCCCCCACGTTACGATTTCTGCAAGCAGTTCTTCTGATTTTGCAAAAGCCGTCGTCGCAATCGCGTCAATGTCCTCATCCCGAATCGCCAATTCGACAGCCGAATTCACGAGCATGCAGCCGGGTGGAGCGTCTTTTTCACCGTTAATGATGAAGTCAACAATGGACTGGAGCGCCTGCTTAGCCGTCCGGGATTGCTTGATCCCCGCCGCCCATCTGACGCTAATCCGCTCTCCAAATCGGTCCATCACTTTGAGAAACAGGGTGTGCTTGTCGGTAAAAGTATCGTAGATACTTCTCCGATGGATCCCCATATGTTCGACAAGATCATTCATCGAAGTCTTCTCGTACCCCTGCTCCCAGAACAGCTTCATGGCCTTTTCCAGAACGACGTTTTCTTCGAATTCTTTGCTCCTGGCCATTTTATCTCCCTCCTAACCCATTTAGAATATAGATTTCCGTCAGCGAAGAATACGCTTTTAGGGAACGATCGTTCTACATTGGACACCACATATACCTTTTCCTTCTGTGTGGATTCATCCTATCATATCGGGAACGATCAGTAAATAATTATTTTACCAATCTAAGGTTTGGATATGATTTCCGTTAACCTTTTATGTTCTTCATTCCACATCTCTACCGGCACATGGACCTTCCTCCAATACACCAATACACCATATGCCGGTTTGATTTGATAGGCATTTCCTCATTTACTGCTTTATAAGGGCTTCTTTATTTTTTTCGACCTATTTTATTTACATCCCATGAGACTTGTATTAATCGATACCGGCTGGCATTACAGATTTACGCGGTGATGAGATTATTGATATGAGAAGCTTGAGTCAACAGGCGAGTAAAGCTGTTCTCCCGATATCTTTGTTTCTACATCCAAAAATTAACGATGAAGCGGTTCTTTTTCGCTCAGACCAAGCGTCTGCGTTGTAGAATCATGAATTTCTCGGAAAATCTCTGGGTTTTCCGCTAGTGACACGCCATAAGAAGGAATCATTTCTTTTATTTTCGGTTCCCACTCTTTCATATGTTGTGGGAAACATCTTTCTAATACTTCCAGCATAACATTAACAGCAGTAGAAGCACCCGGAGAAGCGCCGAGCAATGCAGCTACCGAGCCATCAGCAGCACTAACCACTTCCGTACCAAATTGAAGTGTTCCTTTACCGGCCTCCGTATCTTTGATCACCTGCACACGCTGGCCCGCTACCACGATATCCCAGTCCCCTGTTTTGGCGTTTGGAATAAATTCGCGTAATTCTTCCAGTCGCTTTTCATTCGATAACATCACTTGCTGGATCAGGTATTTGGTCAATGCCATCTCTTTTGCACCTGCCGCCAACATCGTCAAGAGGTTATTGGGTTTTACAGAACAGATCAAATCCAGATTTGAACCCGTTTTCAAGAACTTTGGTGAGAAGCCGGCAAACGGTCCAAACAGCAGTGCTTTTTCGCTGCCGATGTATCTTGTATCCAGATGCGGAACAGACATGGGAGGAGCACCAAGCTTAGCTTTACCGTATACTTTTGCATGATGCTGCGCGACAACTTTAGGATTGTTACATACCATAAATAGTCCACTTACCGGGAATCCTCCAATATATTTGGACTCAGGAATACCGGTTCTTTGTAGTAAAGGTAGACTTCCGCCCCCACCGCCGATAAAGACGAATTTGGCAGTATGGTATTCGATTTTACCGTTATCAAGATTATGAACTTTGACTTCCCACGAGCCGTCGCTCGTACGTTTAATATCCTTAACACTATGCTTATATTTGACCTCGACGTTTTTACTTTTTAAATGGTCAAACAACATGCGTGTTAAAGCACCAAAGTTGACATCTGTCCCGGAGTCGATTTTGGTTGCCGCGATCGGTTCATTCGATGTACGGCCTTCCATGATCAGCGGAATCCATTCCTTCAGCTTTTCAGGGTCATCAGAAAATTCCATTCCTTGAAACAGAGGAATATTTGAAAGCGCTTTAAACCTTTTTTTCAAAAAAGATACATTTTTTTCTCCTATTACCAAACTCATGTGAGGTATTGGCTTGATAAAGTCCTGAGGATTACGAATCAAATTGCTGTTTACAAGAAAAGACCAAAACTGTCTTGAGAGCTGAAACTGCTCATTAATATTTACAGCTTTACTAATATCTATAGATCCGTCAGCTTTTTCGGATGTATAGTTCAGCTCGCACAGTGCAGCATGGCCCGTACCCGCATTATTCCATTCGTTAGAGCTTTCTTCTCCTGCGTTTGCGAGTTTCTCAAACACTTTAATTTCCCATTCCGGTGCTAACTCTTTCAGCAATGATCCCAGAGTCGCGCTCATAACTCCGGCACCAATTAAGATAACGTCTGTTTTTTTCTGAATGCTACTCATAAAAACCTTCCTTATCTCTTATATTTGCAAAAAAGAGCAGGCCCACCTGCTTAGGTGACACAAGAAGCAAGGCTCCCACTCAGGAACATACCTTTTCTGTCTCTATTATAATTTAAATTATAGTCTTTTAAAAATTATATCGACTATGATCTGATAATTATAAACTATTTCTGCTAAAAAGTGAGAATTTTCTCCACAAAAATAAGGATTGAACTCAGCCTCTTATAAGATTTATGGCTTGACTTTGCTTTTTTCCTCGTTAAAACTATTTTAACCGAAAATGGAGCCTTCGCATAATCTCGGAGAAGGTGCTATTCTAATATTCATGATGAGTGGATGGGCGTCAAATGGGTGAAATTTTATCTTGCTGGAGATGGATTATGGTCCACACACATTCATATTATGCGAGCAGGCTTTTCGGGTGATTCATAGTTACTCTTATCCTAAGTATATACAGCTTTATAATATTATAATTTCCATCACTTGTGGTACGGTTCACCGCGCTGTTTGTAACGCAAGTTTTAAGACCATTCTTTGCGGGATGGTCCTTTCTAATTGAACTAACGTTTCCCGGAATGAGCTACACGGTTTATAGATGCTTCATAATGATATTCGAAACGATCTGTTGTTGATTCTCCCAATCATAATCGGAGTTATCAATAATAAATGATTGGAAAGGAAGTTGTTCGATAATATGCAATTCTAGCTCTCGTCGATGTTCAAGGAACTTAATATATCCTTCGTACCCGTGAAGCCCCCTTTTCTTTCCATAATCTTGCTCCGTATGGTACCAAATCACGAAATCTAACCACTCTTGAGATCTCATTGTTTTAACTCGCTCAATCGTCTCACGAACATTGGATTGCTTCAAATAAAACAGAATTGGATTTAACTCCTGAATTTGCTCCCCAATCTGTAATACATGCTGAATAAAACGATCATTTCCAGCATTATGTCGGGCGAGCAATGCACACCCTGGGTTCTGTAAAAAACAGCATTCGAGTATCATCATATTTTCTTTTTCTCGCTGATCTTTAACAAAAGACCCCCAACGTTTAATCATCAACTCGCAATACTTTTCTATGGATACTCCATCGTAGATTTCATAGCGTTGGATTTCCTCATACAAACTAGAAGGAATTCCATTTTGAGCTGATTGCTGCGCAAGCGCATATGCGATTAAAGAGTCGTTACCGTTCAAAGAGATAAACGGATCAATGTAATGAAACACATCGAAATAGATAGATCGGAGCTTATCGAGTTCTTGGTTTGGCATACATGCAACCGATTCATAATCAGCGGGATGTCGTAAGTTCCCTTCTAAAAATAGTTCCGATTCTATTTTATGCATGTTTAAGATGTCATGTATGTATCTAGATAATGTGGATTTTCCAGAGCCAGGTATACCTTCAACAATAACCAATTTCGTTTTCGTAGATGATAAATTCGCCATAGTATCACATCCTTATGAATTAAATGCTTCCCTTAAGGAGAATCCAATTGTCTCGTTATATTGCCAGTTAGCTTAAGAACCGAAGCAAGAAAAATTTCTAACATATATCATATTCGTGAACCAGTACCAAGCCTCCTTTTTCGAGGGGTCATGATAAACAGATGTACCCTTATTTATGATACGGTTCAGCTTAACGGGTCTATCGGCGAAAAATAAAGAAACCGCAATAGGCTGAAACATTCGCTCTTCGCTAATAACAGCAAAAAGACCCTTTTGCATGTTGCAGAAGGGTCACAGTTACTTTATTGATTGATAATTGACCTGATCTCATCTAATCTCTGCTGACTTATACCGGCTATACAAATGGTACACAAGTTCATTTAGTTCTTACCGTCAGCGAGAAATCTGTTAGTAGTTATTACGACTAAATTGATTCACAGCACTAAACAGAGCTTTTACAGATGAGGTCATAATATCAACGTCAATGCCGCAACCCCAATATACGCTACCGTCTGAAGCCGTGATACCGATATAAGAGACAGCTTGTGATTTGGAGCCTGTTTCCAGAGCGTGCTCTTTATAGATCAAATCGGAATAATTCATTCCAAGTTCGGTTTGCAGAGCATTGCTGATCGCATCGAGTCTTCCGTTTCCGGTGCCTTCAATTTCCTTGACTTCATTGCCGGTCCGTATAGTGACGATGGTTTGAAAATCTTCATTGTCTGTAATGCCGTATTTGACAAACTCGACAGGTGTTTTTATATTCACATATTCCTTCAAGAAAATATCGTATATTTCATCGGGCATCAGTTCCTTTTGCTGCTGATCCGATACGTTTTTAACGAAGTATCCAAAGTTTTCGCGCATTTTCGTCGGGAGATCGAGTCCGTACTTCAGTTGCAGCACGTATCCGATCCCGCCTTTGCCGGACTGGCTGTTAATGCGGATAATATCGCCTTCATACTCCCTACCGATGTCCTTGGGATCAATGAGCAGATAAGGGACCGACCAATGCCGGGGTTCCTTTTCCTCGCGCCATTTCATTCCTTTAGCAATGGCATCCTGATGCGAACCGGAGAAAGCGGTGAATACAAGCTCACCTCCGTAAGGATGTCTTTCGCCTACTCTCATTTTGGTCAGTCGTTCATAAACGGAGATGATCGCAGGGATGTTCTCAAAATTCAGCTTCGGGTCTACCCCGTGTGAGTACATGTTTAGAGCCAGCGTCACAATGTCTACGTTCCCTGTTCTTTCCCCGTTTCCGAACAAAGTGCCTTCGACGCGCTGGGCTCCGGCCAGCACCCCCAGCTCCGCATCCGCCACACCCGTTCCCCTGTCGTTATGCGGATGGAGCGACAAAATAACATGCTCCCGGAAATTCAGGTGATTGCTCATATACTCGATCTGGCTGGCGTAGACGTGAGGCATCGACATAGATACCGTTGCAGGAAGATTGACGATGACTGGGTTCTCCGCCTTCGGCTGCCATACGTCAAGCACGCTGTTGCAGATGTCCAGCGCAAAATCAATTTCTGTACCTGTAAAGCTTTCGGGTGAATACTGGAACTGAAAATTCCCCTCCGTTTCCTCCGCGCACTGCTTCAACAGCTTGGCGCCGTTTACAGCGATGTCGATGATTTCTTGTTTGGATTTGCGGAATACCTGTTCCCTCTGCGCCACGGATGTCGAGTTGTACAAATGGACTACGGCTTTTTTCGCGCCTTTCAGGGCTTCAAAGGTTTTGCGGATAATATGCTCTCTTGACTGAGTAAGCACTTGGATCGTTACATCATCCGGGATCAATTCCTGCTCGATCAATGTGCGTAGAAAGGTGAACTCCGTTTCCGATGCTGCGGGAAATCCGACTTCGATCTCCTTGAATCCGATATCTACAAGCAATTTGAAGTATTCCAGCTTTTCCTCCAAATTCATCGGAACGATTAATGCCTGATTTCCGTCGCGAAGATCAACGCTGCACCAAATCGGCGCCTCTGTAATATATTCCTTTTGGGTCCAGTTCAAGCTTGTCTCCGGCTGCATAAAATATCCTTTTGCATATTTCTCAACATTTTTCATGGATATCCTTCCTTTCATCGATTTCTGTACTTATTCGCCAAAGATCGGGTGCACAAAAAAAGCCTTTCATCTCCACTAACAGGAGACGAAAGACTTTGACATCTTACGCGGTACCACTCCGAATTCATGCCATGGTCGGCATGCACTCTGCGGATACGGGTTTGCAAAAACGGACAAACCTTGCATCCTCCTGATAATAACGGTCAGGCTCCGGCTCCACCTACTACTTTACTGGTTCAGCGAGCAACTCCAAGGCGAGTTCCGATTTTCTCCACGGCTGTTTCACACCGTCCAACAGCTCTCTGTTCGCTTGGAAAACCGTACTATTCCTTCTCAACGTATTTTAAATATTAGAAGTAATGTTATATCAGCAATGCGATCGTGTCAATTGTAATCTGATCTTTCACATAACGGAAATGTGACCATTTTATCGCTGACCTTCCTGCCGTTCCATCAAATAAAACAAATAATCGGTCGGGATCCCGGCATACCCTTGCTGTCTCAGCATCGCGGTCACATTACCACGGTGATACGTCCCGTGGTTGACCACATGCCGCAGGATGTCCGAGAAATGCGTATCGAGACGGCCGTACCGCGGATGCTCGATCGTCATCGCCTTGTCCGGGTCGGGCGTACGCCGCAGCAAATCACGGAACTGTTCGGCGACACCGGCAAACAGCCGCCACATCTCGTCCACGGTTTTGCCCTCTGCTTCCTCCGTCCAGCCCGGGATCTTCGGAAAAATGTCCTCGTTCGGAACTTCCGCGAGCACGGACATATAGAGCTGTTCGAACAAGTACATGTGTCCGAGCGTTTGCGACACGGACGGGAACACGCTCTTCACTTCCGCATGGAATGCATCCTTCGGAAGCTGCTCCAGGTGAGCGAACAGCCGGTCGTTCGCCCAAACATGATATTCGTACAACTGATGCGTGTGTTGAAGCATGAAAGAATCCACCTTCCTTTTATTCGTCGTCGTTTAGCTGCCGCAGCCTTGTCTCTATCGTATACCGGGTTCGCTGACAACCGTTACACCAACTCTTTCCGCCACTTTGCGATCAGCGTCTTCCGTTATCGAAAACAGCGCCTTTGCTATCAGGTCATTCTCTGCTCGTGCGGTCTTCTCATTCCAATCTTGGTTACCGACCTGCAGCTAGAGCAAATATGGAATAACGCCAACTCCCTCTTCTTTGCAAAGGGGGAGAATGGACGTTGCTGGGCGGACGAGTGGCATTGCCGCGACTGTTAGGTCGATGCGCTCATCAGGCCCTTACTTGGACTCGATGCGACCCAGCGGGGCGGCACTTTCTTCCAGAGCTGCGCGAGCTGCCGGCCAGCTGTAATCGTCGAGGTCGAGCGCGTTACGAAGGTAGGCCCACGTGATCCTCTGAATCAGGGCGACTCGCTCGGGGCTCTCGTCCGTCGTTTCCGTGACGGTGTACCCGGGGATTCCGCCAAGCGAGTGTTCTGCCCCGAACAGAGTAAGTAGGCTCTTGCTGCCCGGGCTCAGGAAGTACGGGTCGGTGAACCAGTCCGGCCCCCGAGTGGACAGGTGGGACTGGTCATGGTCCCCCGCTACTACGAGCGTCGGCGTGCTCATGTCCGCGAAGCTCGGGTTCATGAAGGGGAAGTGCTCGGCCGCGAACGGAGTCAAGTCAGCTCCACCCTTGCCAGTCGTGGAAAGTAGCACGCCTGCCTTGATCCGCGAGTCGGACATGTCCTCTCCCGGTTCGCCGTGGGCATCGAGGATTCGCGCACCGAGCAGCATGCCCACCGTCTGGCCGCCGAAGGAGTGCCCGGCTGCAGCGATGCTGCTTCGATCGAGGCGACCGCTGAGGCCGGGAACGGAAGCTTCAATGAGATCAAGCTGGTCGAGGATGCGCTTCATGTCCTCGACTCGGTAACGCCATATCCGTGGTGTACGGGGATCGTCAGGCGGAAGGTTCAGCGTCCTCGAGTCGAGATGGGTGGGTTGAATGACCACGAAGCCGTGAGCGGCCCAGAAGTCGGCCAACGGGGCGTAGCCGTCCAACGACCAGCCAAAGCCATGCGAGAAAACAATAATAGGCAATTCGCTCCCAGTCGCGGGCGCAGACACCCGCACTTGCAGATCCTCACCACGACCCGGGGCTGATAGCACTACCGGCTTCACCGAGATGATTGGAGTGGGGGTACTAACTTTGATTTCCATAATAAATGTTCCTTTCTTTGAGAGAAGATTGGCCAAACCGTTTCCGGGCGGAAACAGTCAGGCAGATTCCTGAAATAATTAATCGGTTAATGAAATGAGCAAAAATTTCTGCCCGACGATTCCTTCGATCACGCGCTCGAGACTATATCACCACGGGAGCGGGCCGTCCTCGTTCGAGAACATACCCGTCGGACCGTTCTCGTCGAGGAGCGCGAGGCGCACGGGCTCGCGTG
This sequence comes from Paenibacillus sp. TY11, assembly GCF_059772165.1. Taxonomy (NCBI): domain Bacteria; kingdom Bacillati; phylum Bacillota; class Bacilli; order Caryophanales; family Paenibacillaceae; genus Paenibacillus; species Paenibacillus sp. TY11. Next base: position 376,913 of record NZ_JCBAIQ010000001.1, read on the forward strand.
CGGCCTCCTGGACGGTGCGTGTGCCCGCGAAGCTATTGAGGTCTGTCGCGGTGAAGCCCGGGCATGCAGCGTTGACCTTGATGCCTGTCGACTCGAGTTCGATGGCGAAGGCAAGCGTGATCGCGTTGAGGGCAGTCTTCGTCGGACTGTAAACGGCCCCAAACACCGATCGATGCGGAAAGTTCGGGTCCGAGTTGATCGTCAGCGAGCCCGCGCTGCTCGACACGTTGACAATGCGTGCCGCCGGCGCTTCACGAAGGAGTGGCAGCATCGCTTGCGTGACGGCGATGACGCCGAACACGTTCGTCTCGAACACCGCGCGCACCTCGTCAAGTGATGCGCCGCTCGGGCGGCCCGAATTCGCGATCTCCTCGAGCGGCGTACCCGGCTTTCCCGCATGCGAGATACCCGCGTTGTTCACGAGCACGTCAAGCCGACCGAGCTCGTTCCGGATGCGATCTGCCGCGGCAGCGATGGAGGCCGGATTCGTGACGTCGAGCTGGAGTCCACGGGCATCCGCTCCGACGCTCTTCGCGGCCATCTCCCCATGCTCGAGGTTGCGCGACCCGACGAGCACGGTGAAGCCGTGTGCCGCGAGATCCTTCGCAATTTGAAGACCGATTCCTTTGTTGGCCCCGGTGACCAGGGCGACAGGTTTGTCCTGCATAGTATTATTCTCCTTTCTTGCATCGATGTGCGATCTTTGCAATATAGTCTTTGGTTGACGTGTCAACCTTGGTTTAATGTAACATTTTGCGGTTGACGCGTCAACCATGTTATTATATTCCTATGGATAAGAACGAACTAAACGAAGAGGAAATGCGAATATGGCATATGTGGAAAGGCTCCTTTAAGAACATCTTCGGTCGCGTAATAAAAGACATGTCCGAGCACACAGGACTATCAGAGGGCGATTTTGGAATATTAGATCGGTTAGTCCTTTTGGGGAACGGTAAGCTCCGCCAACTGGAATTAGCCGACTCGATGGACTGGGATAAGAGCCGATTGTCACATCATCTAACGCGGATGGAAAAACGCGGACTCGTTCTGAGGAAACCATTAGACACAGATCGCGGTGTTCAAGTCATCATCACTTCCGCTGGCAAATCAGCATTGGATGATGCCCGTCCCATAGTCTCAAAGGCAATACGCAAACATTTCCTTGATCAATTAACCGATCAAGACATTGAGTTGATTACTAAGCTGGCGGAAAGAACAAGTACAAAGTCTTCAGCGTCTTGGAAAGCCCCTCCACCTTGACCGCGTTTTTTGAGGTTATTCATGAAGTAGATAAGTTGCTCGGTACTCACAAAAAGAACCCTCCAGGCTCGGAGGGTTCTTGCATTATTATCCATATACTTTGTTTTCACAATAATTTTTCGCCGTCACTTATGATACGGTTCACCGCACTGTCTCTAACAGCAAGTTTTAAATAAAGGCCATCCCGCTAAAAGGATGGCCTTTAGAATTGTTAATCTATTTTAATTGCCTCGATATAAAGCTCGATCCTCACTTCATTCCCGACGATAATTCCGCCTTTTTCCAGAGGCGAGTTGAATGTCAAGCCTGCTGGAGGTAACCCCCCGGCCGCAAGGAAAGAACTTGTATGAGTCAATGAATAGCAAAATTATTTAATGACGACGTACTCCAGGTTAACCAGCTTCGCATACGTTACGATCTGGTCTGTCGTCAGGTTTAAGGAAACGACCGTGTGGTGACCGCCACCGTTCTCGATCCAGGCTTTGACTCCATCCTGGAAGTTCGGCTTTACGTTCCACAGAACGCGTGCTACCGGCAGATTAGGTGCTGGAATGGTTGGCTCGAATGCGGATACTTCGTTGATCAACAGTTTGTAATGCGTGCCGAAGTCAGCCATGGATACCACGACGCCTTCGCCAGCTTTGCCATCGAACACCAGACGCGCCGGATCTTCGCGATCGCCAATGCCCAATGGGGACACGATGATTTTTGGTTTGTTGCTGGCTAGCGTTGGATCGACCTCAAGCATGTGGGATTGAAGGATAGCTTCCTGTCCGGCTGCCATCTCGTACGTGTAATCCTCCATGAAGCCTGTGTTTTCGTTATGGCTCATCACTTTTAGCAAACGGTCAAGCGCAGCCGTCTTCCAGTCGCCTTCACCGGCGAATCCGTAACCTTGCGCCATCAGGCGTTGAACGGCAAGACCCGGAAGCTGCTTCATGCCATGCAAATCTTCGAAGTTTGTGGTGAAGGCACTGTATCCACCTTCGTCCAGAAAACGTTTGATGGCAATCTCATAGCTCGCTTGCACGCGTACGCTGGCTTCCCATGCTTCCTTGCTGTTCGTGCCGTAATCGAATTCATACAGCTCCGCATACTGAGCGATCAGATCGTCGATTTCTTGCTCGGTCACGGCATTCACGTATTGCACGAGATCGCCGATGCCGAAGTAGTCGACGGTCCATCCGAATTGGATCTGAGCTTCCACTTTATCCCCTTCGGTCACGCCCACGTTGCGCATGTTGTCGCCAAAACGGGCGACTTTGATATTGAAGCTTTCATTATAGGCCACTGCCACGTCCATCCAATCGGCAATCTGCTGCTGCACTTCAGGACGTTCCCAGTATCCTACGACGATTTTATTTTGTTTTCTCAGACGGGCATTGATGAAGCCATATTCGCGGTCGCCGTGCGCCGCCTGGTTCAGATTCATGAAGTCCATGTCGATCGTTGCCCAAGGAATGCTTTCATTATATTGGGTTGCCAGATGAAGCAGCGGTTTTTGCAGCAATTTCGTTCCGCGAATCCACATTTTTGCCGGGGAGAACGTATGCATCCACGTGATAACACCCGCCACTTCGTCGCGATAGTTGACTTCTTTCATGATGCTCGTGATTTTATCTGCACTTACCGCCAGATCCTGCAATACGAGCGGGTATGGCAGAACGCCGCTTGCATTCAGGGCATCCGTGATTTTCTGTGCATTGGCTTTTACCTCGCCCAGTGCTTCTTCCCCGTACAGATGCTGCGAACCTACGACAAACCAAAACTCTTTAGCTGCTGTTGCTGACATATAATCATCCTCTTTTCCTATATTGTGTGTTTTACACTACTTCACTTCATGGTCAGAACAATCTTCCGACCGCTGTTATCCCCAGATTTTTTTGATTCCCTTTCCTAAAGGGAAATTCCGGTGATAAAGGCGAACGCTTTGCTTCTCCAGATTTTTTCTGCCCTCTCCGTTATCGTGTAAAAGCCAAGCTCTACTTATATGAATAATAATTACGCTTATTATTTCTGCCCGTAGTAGGCGTTTTTCCCGTGTTTCCGCAAATAGTGTTTATCCAAAATGCCTTGCGGCAGTTCCTTCGCGAAGTTGTTCAATTGCCGCGCGTACAGGTTCATTTTGCACACTTCCTCCAGCACGACGCTGTTCACGACCGCCGACTTGGCGTCTTTGCCCCACGTGAACGGTGCATGACCATGGAGCAAGACTGCCGGAATTGCCATGACGTCCAGCCCGCGCTGCTCGAACGTTTCGATGATGACATGGCCGGTTTCGGCTTCGTATCCCCGATCAATCTCCTCTTGATTCAGAAAACGGGCACAAGGCACGGCACCATAGAAGGTGTCGGCATGCGTCGTTCCCATCACGGGTACGTCCAGTCCGGCTTGCGCCCAGATGGTCGCCCACGTGGAATGGGTATGCACGATGCCCCCGATTTCCGAGTAATGTTTATACAATACGGCGTGAGTCGCGGTATCGGAGGAAGGTCTCATCTCGCCCTCCACCACGTTGCCGTCCAGATCGACCACGACCATGTCGCTTGGTTTCATCGTATCGTAGCTGACTCCGCTCGGTTTGATGACGAACAGGCCGCTATCCCGATCCATCGCGCTTACGTTGCCCCATGTAAATTTCACGAGCCCGTGCTTCGGCAATTCCAGGTTCGCGTGGAATACCTCTTCTTTCAGTTGTTCTAACATCCTAGTCCCTCCCGTTCTCTACCAGATGGTCTACAGCCGCCTGCTCGATGGCCAAGCCTTTCCGGTAGCGTTCGATAAATGCTTCAAACCCTTTGACGTCCGATGCATCCGGCGCAACTTCCTCTCCTTCGACATCGTTAAAGACTTTCTGTTCAAGGAACACGTCCAAGCTCTCTTGTCCACCTTTGTTAGTCATGTACGAGGCCAGAAGCGCCATTCCCCATGCTCCGCCTTCGCCCGCCGTGGACATGACCGACACCGGCACGTTCATCGCAGCGGCTACGATCCGTTGTCCGACGACAGGGGTTTTGAACAAGCCGCCATGGGCCAAAATGCTGTCAATCGCGACATGCTCGTTCTTCGTCAAAATGTCCATCCCGATCTTGAGCGCACCAAATGCGGTGAACAGATGCGTCCGCATGAAGTTCGCCAGGTTGAACCGGCTTTCGGGCGAGCGAACAAACAGCGGACGGCCTTTGTCGATGCCCGTAATGTTTTCGCCAGAGTAGTAACCGTAGCTCAGCAAACCGCCGCCATCCGGGTCCGCTTCGAGCGCTTTGTTGAAAAGGATGCTGAACAGCTTGCCGTTGTCGGCTTCGTATCCCATCGCTTCGGAGAATTCACGGAACAATCCGATCCATGCGTTGATGTCGCTGGAGCAGTTGTTGGCATGCACCATGCCCACCGGGCTGCCGTCCGGCGTCATAACCATGTCGATCTCGGGATAGACTTTGGACAATTCTTTCTCCAATACGATCATTGCGAACACGGAAGTGCCGACGGAGATGTTCCCCGTACGCTTCCTCACGCTATTCGTCGCCACCATGCCCGTTCCGGCATCGCCTTCCGGCGGACAGAGCGGAATGCCTGGCTGCAGATCATGCGAAGGGTCGAGAAGTTTGGCGCCCGCTTCGGTCAATTCGCCAGCTTGCTCGCCAGCGAGATATACCTTGGGAAGAAGGTCCTCGACCTTCCACGGATAACCTTTGCCCGCGATCAGTTCATCGAACTGTTTGATCATGGATGGATGGTAATTATGAGTAGACTCGTCAATCGGGAAAATGCCCGAAGCATCGCCGATGCCGATCGCTTTATTGCCGGTCAACAACCAGTGGATGTATCCAGCCAGCGTGGTCAGGTAATCGATGCGAGGCACATGCGCCTCTTCGTTCAGGATCGCTTGGTACAAGTGGGCGATGCTCCAGCGTTCCGGAATGTTGAATTGAAGAAGATCCGTTAATTCCCTGGCTGCCGCCCCGGTGGTTGCATTACGCCACGTCCGGAACGGTACCAGCAGTTCGCCCGTGCTATCAAATGCCATATATCCGTGCATCATAGCCGAGAAACCGATCGAACCGACGGTTCGCAGCGTGATTCCGTATTTCCGTTCCACGTCTTGCTTCATCTCGCGATACGCGGTTTGCAGGCCGGTGATGATGTCCTCCCGGTTGTACGTCCAATATCCGTCTTTCAGGAGGTTCTCCCATTCATAACTTCCGGATGCGATGGTCTCGAAACGCTCGTCGATCAACACCGCCTTGATCCGTGTCGATCCAAATTCGATCCCAAGCGAAGTGGCTCCCTTAGTAATCGCTTCTTTCATGTCTACATGACTCATGATCACGTATGTCCCCTCTCTGATCCCGGTTTTACATCCGAAGGATGACGTCTATAAGGTGATACTTCAAAACTGCAATGGCTTATGATGAATTCATGAATTCGTATAGAAGCTTTTCCTGCAGTTACGGTCAATCTGGTAGGAGAACCGTAACGTTTTCATTCAAAGAAGGCGCTTTCCTTTACTGACAGCCTTAGTATATTTTTTGTACGTACATTTGTCAATAACATTGAATAGTTATACTTACAAATGACATAATGCGACCGCTTAACGTGCCAATCCACACTTGATTTAAGGTATGCTGTAAGGTACACCTCTATGTAAAAAGACCAGAATTGTACGGTTTATTTCGGAAAACGTGCTGTTGCGTTTTCATTCGAACCGAGTCATGATAAAATATGTACGTACAACTATTTAAACAACAACGTTTCTATAGATAAGTAACGATGAAAGAAGTGGATTGCGTGAAGCCAAAATACCAGGTCATTATTGATGATATAAAGAGCCATATCCTTTCGGGAACCTATAGTGTGGGAGAACAAATTCCTACGGAGTCCGCTTTGCAGGACAGCTACAACGTAAGCCGTCAGACGGTCCGGAAGGCCATTTTGGAGCTATCGAACGAGGGGTTTTTGAGAAGCGAGAAGGGTTCGGGCACCTATGTCAGCAACCAATACCGCTCCCGGTCCGGCGGGAATGCGATGAAAAAAACGATCGGTGTCATCACGACCTACATCTCGGATTACATCTTTCCCTCCATCATCCGCGGCATTGAAAGCCGATTGAATGAGGATAATTATTCGTTGCTGTTAGCCAGCACCAATAACGACGTCGCACAAGAGAAAAAGGCGCTGGAAATGATGCTCTCCTATGGCGTCGATGGGCTGATCGTCGAGCCGACCAAAAGCAATCTGTACAATCCCAACATTGCGTACTACCTGTCGTTTAAGGAGCAGGACGTGCCGTTTACGATGATCAATGCCTTTTATGAAGAGCTCGAGGTGCCCTTCTTCTGTCTGGATGACGTGCAGTCCAGCTATCTCGCCACCCGGGAGCTGATCGCCAAAGGACATACCCAGATCGGCATTATCGCAAAAATGGATGATTTGCAAGGAAAGTACCGGATGAAGGGGTACATCAAGGCCCTGGGCGAAGCCAAATTACGGTTCCATCCCGAGCAAGTACTTTCATTCGATACAGCGTCGAAGCCAGATCTGTCCACCAATCTGGAAACGTTTCTGAACGAAAACAGGGAGGCGTTGACCGCTATCGTGTGTTACAACGACGAGGTCGGGTTGGAAGTGGTGCATGCATGCCGAAAACTGGGCATATCCATTCCGGACGAGTTATCCATCATTGGTCAGGACAATTCGTACATCGCCAAAAACGCCAATATCAAACTTACGACGCTAACCCACCCTCAGGAGCAAATGGGACGCGACGCCGCCGACTGGGTCATTAAGAAACTGCAAGGCAAAAAGGATCTGCCCACCAACACCTACTACCAACCCGTACTGGTTGAAGGCGAGACGGTAAAAGAGATCGAGGTAGAATAGTGTAGGGTGGGATGCTGATCGGTGTAAGGTATTTCAACTTTAACATAAGACATCCGGCTCCTATCATTGATTAATTTCAAGTGGAACTACGTTGACGAATACCGATATTAAGCTGTACTGGCATTTTTGAGCGCAAAAAGACCGCAGGCTTTGTCTGCGGTCTACTTAATCCTTAGTGGAGGAGATGAATGAAAGCATAAACAAATAAATTCAAAAAAAATCACGTCCTCCAAGGGAGAACGTGATATGAAGCAACTTGAATCCGTGTTTCCACATCCTCATTTACGCTTTCGGGCGACCACCGCTAACCGACCGTTTTCGGTCGAGTACTCACACGTAGACAGTACAATAAGCTTGTCACCATACCGGGCTGTCACGCCCGTGTCGTAAAGAGCGAGTTTTTTGATGTTCTGAACATACGAATCGAACTCGGCGGGCGTTCTTACCTTCTCAATCTGGTAGTATTTAAAAACATCGTCCGATTTGCGATAAACTTTTGACAGAATAACGGCAACAATCTCATACTCTTCCTTTTCGTAAAGCGTACTGAACTGGAACGTAGCATGCTCCTTATAAAAGCTTTCTTTCTTGTACTTCAACAAATCTGTAAGCATCCAGCCGCTTTTCATGTGATGTCCGTGAATCAGCAAAATGCCCGAACCGTTGATCCGACTGTGCGCGTCCAAAAAGGGGAGGCCGCTTTTGCTTTTCTTTCTATCGAAATCATGATTGAGATAGAACTGTGAATCCTGTAGGTTCTGCATGATCGGGTAATTAATCCGGGTGCCGTCAATCTTCAGCCAACCGACGATATCTGGATTTCTCTCGTAAAGCTCTTGAAACTCAGGAAGCATGACCGGCTCATGCGCCTTCGTGATCAAAGAGGAGGGGGTTACTTTCCCTCCGCCTTTATCCGACTCTTTTTCCCAAATTTTTGACAACTCTTCTATTTTATGACGTTCAGTATAATCCTGCAGGAAGGTTCTGGAAACTGCGGCCAAAGAAAACACCAACACAAACAAGGAAACGGCGATAAGAATTTTTCTTGTTTTATTCATTTTCTTACCGCCTTTCCGGTTACTGAATGTGCTTTTTCTTCCTGCCGCCGAGCAGACAGAGCCCGATCGTAATCAAGGACATCAGCGCCAAAACCATATAGAGGGCTGGCGGTACGCTGTTATCCCCTGTTTCTGGAACATCGTCCAGCTCGTTGATGCCGGTTTCGTTGTCGACGTTACCAACTCCGTTGTCGACGTCGCTGGTTCCACTTTCGACGTTGCCGGCTCCATTGTTGCTGTCGCCGGTTCCGTTGTCGACGTTGCCAGCTCCGTTGTTGCCATCGCCAGTTCCGTTGTCAACGTTGCCAGCTCCGTTGTTGCCATCGCCGGTTCCGTTGTCGACGTTGCCAGCTCCGTTGTTGCCATCGCCAGTTCCGTTGTCAACGTTGCCAGCTCCGTTGTTGCTGTCGCCGGTTCCGTTGTCGACGTTGCCAGCTCCGTTGTTGCCATCGCCGGTTCCGTTGTTGCCATCGCCGGTTCCGTTGTCGACGTTGCCGGTTCCGTTGTCGCCACCGCCGGGCCCGGGATTGTCAGGCTGTTCCGGTTCGGGGGTCACGGGGTCGGGGTCGGGGTTCGCGGGGTCAGGCCCGGGTTTGCCGGGTCCAGTTCCGCCGCCACCGCCGCCTCCGGAACTTATCGGCTTCAACTGTACATCATAGCGTACGATGTCGCTTCCGACCGAGATGATAGGGCTCGTATGCGTCTCATACCGGGGTTTCGTCACAACCAAATAGTAGTCCGTGTCCGGGAACACCATGTACGCATACGCGCCGTTTTCGTCGCTGTTCTGACTTGGGCTGGCGTTATCATTGGGCGCAAAGCCCGGAATCGCAGGCAACGTTACTTTCGTGCCCGGCACGATGCCTTTCTCCCTGTTCTTCGGCGTATCCGCATAATACAGCGTCACTTCGGCGCCTTCGATCGTTGCGCCGGTGGTTTCATCCGTAATGATACCGTACGGGTCAACGAGCTCCTGAGAAATATTCAATTCCCCGTTCGCCTTCACGTCCAGATCCGCCTTGATGAGCGTCAGTTCTTTGCCTGGCGCAACTTCGTAACGTACTTCCATTTTGTAGTTCTCTGCGGATAAGCCATCCGCAGAGAATGCGCCGTTCGGTTGCAAGCCGAATGCTCTCGGAACACTGTTCTCATCTACAACGTATTGGCCGCTTGCATCCCGCAAATAAATGCGCATCTTGCCGGCGAGTTCGCCGTTCACCAGCGAAGACTGCCCTTCAGGCTGCTTCAGGAGCACGACGCCTACAGCCGTAATGTGCGCCGGAACCAGCTCGCCGCCCTTCACATCGCTGTCAACTTCCGCTTTTTGCGTGAAAGTGATCGACTCGTCAACACCATTCACTTTGATCTTTTTCGTGAAGCTGATCGTATAGTCGCCACCATACGGCACAGGATGGAAGTACGCGCCGGCGGCGTCGGTCGTGATCTCGTGCTTCTCGCCATTCGCCTCGTTGGTGATGACCACAGTCGCATTCGGAATCACTTTGCCCGTTGTGTTGTCTCGCAGCACCCCGGTGATTGCCGCTGGTACGGTGGTTACCGTCGTGTCGGTGGTCAATTTTCCTTCTGTCAGGCTGTCCACCTTAGCCGTGATGTGGTGCTCCTCAGGCGTTGTTGTGTCCAGCTTCGGCGGTGTATAAGGGATGATTGCTTTTCCTTGCTCATCGGTCTTGGCCGTGACTTCCGATTGATCCGGCAGGATAAAGACGACATCCTGGTTCGCAACCGGCTTGCCTTCATAATTGGTCAACGTAGCCGTCAACTGCGAAGGCGTCTCACCGTTGCCGGGAACGACTGCGGGATCCGCCGTCAGCGTCAGCTTACCGGGGAGATACCTCGCATTGACGAAGCGAGCTTCGTCAATTTGCTTCTCCATGATCGTGCCGCTATACGTTCGATTCACCGGATCGGCGGTGTAATCCTCGCCCGAATAATCGGTCTGGGTGACGATATAGCTGTCACCGCTCGGAATGCCTTCAATGGCGACGGTTTCCCCATGCTTAAGGGTGATCGTCCCGCCGGATTGGATCGTTCCCTGCGTGCCGTTCGACTTTGTATAAGGGTACGCCTTACCTTTATCGGCGTCCGGGAATTGGAGAGTAAACTCAAACTCCTTATTCTTGTCCGCCCCGCTGCCAACCACCGTCTCGCCGATCAGCAGACCGCCGTATACCATCCGCATATTAACGACCTCTGCTTTATGGTCGCCTTCCTCGATAATGGTGCCGGTCGTTTGCCAGTCCGGCCAAGTCGTCGTGTAGCCGTCTTCCGTATAATCAGTCTCTTTGACGGTGTAAGTTGTATCCTTAGGAATCCCATCAATGACGGCGGTTTCCCCATGCTTGAGGCTGATCTTGCCGCCGGACCCGATGGTTCCTGTCGCACCGCCCGATGTCGTATACGTATACGTCTTGCCCGCACCCGTGCCTTCGAAGGTGAGGGTGAACTCGAACGCCTTGTTCTTGTCCGCACCATTGCCCGCGACCGTCTTTCCGATCGTCAGCTTGCCGGGAAGATACTTGGCGTTGACGAACTTTGCTTCGACCGTTTCCTTCGCCACAATGCTTCCGGTACGCGTCAGATCCGCCGGATCGGTAGCATAGTCCTCGCCCGTGTAATCCTTCTGGACGACGGTATAGGTGATACCGTCCGGGATATCCTTGATGATGATAGACTGGCCACCTTTCAGCTTAACAGTGTCGCCGCTGGCCACGGTGCCACTTATGGAGCCGGAATAGGCATAAGACTTGCCGTTGCTAAAGGTAATCTTATATTCAAAGTCCTTGTCCGGGTCCGCCCCTTTCCCCTCTATCGCCGTATTCAGCGTCAAATGGCCGGGCACCCACACCGGGGTTGGCACAACCAGCGGTTTGTCGCTGGTTACCTGCACCCCATCCACCCAGATGGGATTCCAGGGAGTGGACGCCACACGCACCTGATAAACTGTCGTGGTCGGCAGATAGGTGGTCTCGTCAATATAGGTTTGCTTGAGCACATAAAGCCCTGCTTTGGCAAACAGGCTAAGCTTGCCGTTCTCATCTGTCTCTCCGCCGGTGACCTCTGTTACGCCGTCGGACTCATACAGCGTGAATTTTACGCCACTCAGCGGCTTGCCTGACGGGTCGACCTTGAGCAGATCCAGCTTGCCTTGAGTTTCCGCGCTGCCGCCCACATCACTGTTGTCGACCGCGTGTTCGCTTTTGGCGCCGATGTTCTTCAGGGTGTCATCACCCATCAGTTTAATCTCGTTGCCTGCCTTTCCGCTGCTGGGCAATCCGGTGACTTCGGTCTGATACACCATCTGGTAGAGCTGGTTCGGATTTTCCATGCGGAAGGTCAGTCGTGTTACGCCGTTATCTGTGACAGCTTCAACCCTGACCTCCGGGTCGGAGCCGTCCAAATCCAGTGCAGCGCCATCCCTTTCAAGGGCTCCGCTTGGAGTCAGCTTGGCGCGGTACACCGCCATGTCAGGGCGTCGCAGCGAGAGGTTCCCGTTTTCGTCCTTGCGCAGCGCCAGTCCTTCGCCAAGGGTGTCCTGCAGATAGACGCCGTCCTTTACCTCAAAGGGCGGGGTGTAATTCACCGTCCACTCCAGCACGCCGGGGTTCGGCTTCGTCACCGATTTGCTCAACGTCTGCATCGGTACGATGATCTTGCGGGTGCTTGTGACTGTGGTAGGCTCATCCCCCCATGTGATTTTCATCTCGGCGGTATTCGTCAGCGCATGCTTTGCTTCGCCAGTTTCAAAGTATTGACGCAGTGCCGCCTCAGTCGGTCTTGCCTTGTATAGAATAACATAGGGACTTTCCAGCTTGGTAAAAGAAAAGGTGCCTATGTTCCCTGCGGCGGAGAAGCTCACGAGACTACTTGGGTCGGGAATAAGCGCCCCAGCGCTGACAGTCGCTCCATAGTCTGCCCGGGTCCCTCCGTAAATTGCAAAAGCCTGTCCCTCCGAATAGGGCACAAACTCCCAGCCCTCGGGCAGGGTATCGACGAGTTTGATGTCGCTGGCCACGTGATTGCCGCCATTCTTCGCCATCTCCTCGGTCTTCAGGCCGTTCATATTGACCGACAGCCGGAAGGTCACCGTCTTGGTCACCTGATCATAGGCTGCCAGCATATTTGCTTCGTTAGCGTCGCTGTTACGAATTTGGTGATTGACATTGGAAGGGTCAATATTTGTCCCCTCCGGCTTTGACGCATAGAGCATTTCTTTGGCCAGCATACCGCTGTTGACCCGTATAGAAGGCCGAGTTGAATCAACTGTCCGATTTGTACCTTCAAACAGGAACGCCCGATTATACTGATCTGTGGCCTTATTGCCCGCGAAGTGCTCCCACTGCGTCATCAGGGAATTAAATGTGAAGGAAGCCGGCTTATCGGTATTGTATCCGGTGACACGAAGCAAGTCGGCGACAGGCTTCCCATTCTGTGAAAGGGTGTATACCTGATGCGTTAAGCCGTCACTCGACTGAAAGGAACCGGATTGAAACCGCTGGTAGTACCCCGGCCCAATGTTCCCCTTCAACTGATCCAGAATTCCAGCGTCAATCTCCGGGACGGCCGTAACCTTGGTAAAATCGATGGAGTTCGCATCCCCATATACCAGCAGATCGTACACCGCACCGTCCGGGAGAGCCTCCTGAGGCGTAAGAGTAACCTTCCACGGCAATGTGCCAGAAGCAAGGATATTAACACCGGTACCTGCTTGCTTTGTCAGGGTATGGGCGCCAATGACGACCGCGGCGGTGACCGCCACGGTACCCTGGTCATTGTCCTGCACGGTATTGACATCCAGCTTCCACTGGGCGGTGGCCTTGTTGTTAAAGCTGGTTGTACTGCCTGTAACTTCGGACACAATGACCAGCCGGATTGGACCGTTCACCTCCCCGAAGGAATACACATCGCCTTCGGGTTCTATCGGCGTTGTTGTCGCTGACCAGTCCTTCTTAGCACTGTCCCACGACTGCCATGCGGCCGATTTCCAGGTAAGTCCGGCCGGCAGGGCATCGGTGATGGTGAAGTCTTTCAGCCCTTGCTTGCTGTAGTTCTTGTTGACATCAATCGTCCATGTAATGGTACGCGGGTCTGCGGAACTCGACCGCTTGTCCAGTACGCCGCTCTTCTGAATCCAGTCGGGCCTGAAGGCGACGCGCCACGGATTCGAGGAAACCAGCTTACTTTCCGACGCGTCCCGCAGCTCCGCGATATTGGTGACGGTCTGATACCCACTAGCGGTGTTATACTCAGTATAATACTTCGCCTTGGGAATCCACGTCTTAAAGGTGACGATCGCCTTGTCGCCAAAGCCCGCGGGGAAGGTGTAAGCCAGCGCGTTCGCGGTGCCGCTGTCCGGTGTCACCGCACTGTCGTTGACCCTAAGAGACCCCTCCACATAGGTGCCCACCTGAACCGGATCGAGCGCGTCATAAAACTTCAGCCCGTCCAGCGGCTGCGGGATGGCAGGGTCAAACAGATCTGTGGCGGCAATTTCCACCTGCCACTCGATTGCCCCCTCTACAAAAGCCGCTTGATTGATCCAAGCGTTATCGGAAGCGTTGCTGTTGGACTTCTTTTTGATGCTGTACGCGGACGTGATCTCGGGGTTTTCGAGCATGTAGCCCGCCCCGAAAATGTCAATCGGCTTTTGGTGGCCATATTCTATGCCCGACACATCCGCCTTCGCGGTGGATTCAAAGCCGAAGGTGATGTTCTGGCCCTGTCCGTTGAAAAAGCGTTCCTCGCCGTCAAACACCACCTTGATGCCCGCTTCTGAGAAATAGGCGGTTCCGATTGTGTAGCCCGATTTTTCCTTCAGCGTCATGGTGGCCTCCGGCAGAATCACTTCCGGAAAGTAGGTCGCTTTATCCAGCATCACATAGTCGCCATACAAAATGACTGTGCTGTCATCCACCGTGTTCGGATCGGCGGCGTCACCCTTCACCGGAACCTTGATGCCGATCGATCTCAAGGAGAAGGGCTTTCTCCCGTGAATGGTGTCACCCGTCTGTAAGACATTCCCGTCCTGTATGACTTCCAGCGGAAAGGACGAATTCGCTCCCATGAGCACCGCCGTTTTTTCCGCCGGGTCTGCCGCCATCGCTGCGAAATTGACTGGCGCAGCGTACACCGTCTCAGGTACCGACGACGGTTCGTCCGGCGCACCGTACACCTCCTCAGATACCGACGACGGTTCGTTCGCGCTCAGCGAGCCGGCTTCGCCTGGCACACTCTCCGCATATGCAGCAGCAGAGAACGTCACTATCTGCAAGACAAGCAAAACTGCTAAGCAGAAAGATAGCACTGCTTTACCTACACTGCGTTTTCGTTTCAATACAAAAATCTCCTCCGTTCCCGAAATTGCTGAAAATTTTTGGCGATAGCAAGATCATCAACCCGATATAACGCTCAAGCGAATAGACATATGTAATTTGCTTGGTCCCAGCAGCCTCTGCATCACCGAAATCTTGCGGAGTTCCAGATGAACGGGTAAGTGCCGTGGGCGTCAGACCGTTGATCATGCTTAGTAGCTTTTCCCCCTCTCCTTCGATCATCTTCGCCCTGTAAATGACAAAATACGCCAAATTTGCACAGCGTATTTCCACCATTATACGACAAAGGACCTATACAAAATCTAAACAACCACTCGACAATGTTCCCACCATCCTATGCGGGTCTGATCCGATCGTCTTACAACCGACCGCATAATGAAAGTAATGCCTCACCCCATCGATTATGGCGGGAAGGTAAGTTATAATAAATTTCATACAATTGGAGGTAAACATGAATCTAAAAAGGATAAAATATTTTATAGATCTTGTTGAATGTAGAAATTTCACAGAAACAGCTAAGAAGAATTTTGTATCGCAAACTACGATTAGCCAACAAATTGCCTCACTTGAGAATGAGTTTAACATTCAGTTGATTGATAGAAAACAAATCCCGATTGAGCCGACAAAAGCAGGATGGCTGTTTTATGCAGAGGCCGTCGTGCTCTGGAAACAATATAATCATATGAAAACAAGCATGGAAAATTTTCAAAAATATAACACCCAACTATTGAGTATCGAATATGCTGCAATCACAGATATCCAAAGCTTGTTAAAATTCATTCCTTCATTTAAAGAAAATCATCCAAAGATTAAACTTGAATTAAATAAAGTATTGCTAAAGGATATCGCTGAGTATCTGCAAAAAGGAATACATGACGTGGCCGTTGCCTTTGACTCAGAGTTTAAAGGGAAAGCGGAAATCCTAACCCATACATTATATAGCGGACGATACTGCGCGGCTGTAAGTAAACAACATCCCCTCTTCTGTCTTGAGTCCATCTCAAAGGAAGAATTATATAAGTATCCGCTTGTCATGCTGAATCCAATGGTTATTGGAGACTCCTACTATTTAATGATTCAACATGCCATGGAAGATGGTTACCAGCCCAACATCCTTAGAACCGCAGACGATGTCGAAACAAAGCTGTTTTATATCATCACAGAGAATTTAATCGGCTTTTTCCCAGATAACTATGATCTTGCTGACCTGAAAGAAGAGGTCCGACTCATTCCCATACATGGTTCACACCATACTTTTAAAATCGAAATAGGCTACTTAAAAAATAATTCTAATCCGGCATTATACTCATTCCTGCAACAAATACAAAATTCGTTTTAGCAATAGCCCATAAGCTTTTTGTATTATACTTTGTTATTTTTTTCACATAATATATAAGTATAGTTCATTTCAGCAAGGAGTGACGACAAACATGGGTAAGTTATTATTAACGGGTGTGGATGGCAATCTGGGCAGACAAGCGGCTGAATATTTATTAAATTTAGTGGGAAAAGACCAAATTATTTTTTGCGCATATGATCCGGCATCTTTACAAGGGTATGCAGAACAAGGTATTGAAACACATGTGACCAATTTCAATAAAATAGACGGTCTTGCAGAAGCTTTTGCTAATGCAGATAAACTTGCTTTAATCTCCATGCCTTTTGTGGGGGTAAAACGCCAAAATGCACACACAAACGTGGTCGATGCGGCGAAAGAAGCTGGAGTAAAACAAATTATCTATACTTCATTGGTTAACGCGGCTGATGAATCCAATCCAAGTGTTGAAAAACTGGACCATGTCTATACAGAAGATTATATTAAAAGTGTCGGGTTAGATTATATTTTCCTGCGTAATTCGCAATATGCGGAAGCCATGGTTACCAATTACTTCACCTATGTGAAGTCTGACGGAGTGTTGAAAAATAACCAGGGTGACGGCAAGATGGCCTATATCTCACGGAAAGATTGTGCAAAAGCTGTCGCTTATGCATTAGCAGCAAGCAATTATCATGAGGCGATATTAAATATAAATGGTCCTGAATTAATAACAATGTCCGACTTTATCGAGATTGGAAATGAAGTAACGGGTCATCATATTACCTACAAGCAGACCACGGATGAAGAAAATTACGCCATATTTGATGCAATGGGTGTTCCCAGAACAACGGATGGCAAATTTGCGGAGGACTCCGAAGCCCCCTTCTCTTCTGAAGGTATGGTTACCTTTGGACAAGCAATTCGCTTAGGGAAAATGGATATATTTACGGACGACTTTAAGAAGCTGACGGGCCAAGATCCCGTAACAGTGAAATATATGTTTGAACATGCAAATGAGTACCAAGTGGGGGAACGACACTCCAAAGATAATTAATCCAAGTCATGACAATGTTTGCGGAGAGATCGGAAGCTGATTTACATCCGAATAGTGGGTCTGCCTCTATCGGCAAGATTTAAGGCCATATGGGGGCCAACACGAATTTGTTAGGATACGGACACTTGGCAAATTTGATGACAAAGAACGTGATCATTTTTATTCTTGTTAGAAAGTGATGGTGTGGGCTAGCCCCCTTTGACCACTCAAAGGGGGCTTAAAGTCCGCAGGGATACGATTATTCGTTATCCGGCGTGGCCGGACTGGCCGGGGCCATCAAGCCTTTAACGGCGCCGAGAAACGGGCGAATGGACTTGATCATACCGTAGCCCATCTTCACAACCGGGACAAATTTCTGGATCATGCCGAACAGCCGCAGGCCGCCGCCGAGCATACCGCCAAGCCCTCCTGCGCCTGCAGTGGCGCCGCCCAGGCCGCCGAGCATCGAGCCCATCATCGGCAGGAATGCAGATACCTTGGCGTCCGGCTTGCGGGAGCGCGAACGGCCAGACGGTTTACGTGCGTTGCTTCTCCGGTTGCCGAGACGGACGCCCGGGGCATGCGCACCAGCTCTGCGTTTGAGAGATCGGGAGTCTTTCATCCCGGAAGAAGCGCGTGGGGGAGCTCCAGCGCTGGCAAGTACCAACCCGCCGTAATTAACGTCGGTGATGTAGCCGACGTAAGTCTCTCCGCTGTGCAGGGTGACACAGACCGGACGGCCTTGAAACTTCTTAGCCCGTGCACGCATCTCTTTCGATTGTGCCATGGAAGTTCACCTCGCTCACTGATTATAATTCAGTTTACGCCAGGGGCGGGCTGTCTGCTTGTGCGAATGGGATTACCTGATATAGTTCCGCCAGGCCATTTCCTATTCATTACGAACCTCCATAGGCATACGTGTATATTCTGTGATGTTTGCAAAAAAGAGAGAACCACTGAATTGGGTGTTCTCTCCTCTTCCCGAGTGACTGCTCTTATGCAATTAGCCCAGCACTTATTTTTTGATGACGGGTATCCAAATTTCGCTTCTGAAGGTTGGAGAGGATACATCCTTACTCTCATTCCATACTATTTCCGGCCCTCTCGCCAACTCGTAACTCGCGGAAGGAAACCATTCTGAATAAATACGTCCCCATACGTTCTGCAAAGTTGCCGGGAATGGGCCAACCGCTTCAAATACAGCCCAGGTAGCTTCAGATACCTCCAGTTTCGTCAAATGCTCGGGACACTCCTGGCTAGTAGCCACACCTACATAATGATCAAGCGATCCCTTCTCCTGCATACGCTCCTCGGAAAAATTCACCGATGCTTGAATCAATCCCCGGGGTTCAATATTCGAGAGTGCTTTGAGTTGAACAATGTCCTCCGGCGTTAAGCTTCTCCACATGGACTCGATTTCCGAATTCACACCATTGAATTGAATAGGCACCCTCTTCATGATACCCACGATTCGGAATGGCTCCTTCTCTACAATACGATATTTCATTGCGGTTCCTCCCTGAACGGTTAATTGAAAGGTCATACGTGGATAGGCCTTTAAGGAAGGTCCATTGGACTTTGCCTTTGAGGGCAACATCCCATGCAGAGCCTGAAAGGCTCTAGAAAAGGCGTCTGCTGAGTTGTATCCGTACTTCATCGCCACATCAATAATTCGTACATCGTAGGTTTGAAGCTCAAATGCAGCAAGGGTCAGGCGTCTCCGACGGATGTATTCCGATAGCGTAATCCCAGCAAGAAATGAAAACATCCTTGAAAAGTGATATTCGGAACAACAAGCCTGCCTCGCGGCTTCCTTCAAATCTAAATCTTCTGTAAGATTTTCTTCGATGTATTGCATAGCCCGATTCAGATTCGCAAGCCAATCCATGTGAATAACCTCCCTTCAGGTACAGAATAGCAAAGTATGATTATAGGCATCCGACATTTCATGTACGATTTTATAGGGTTACCAAGAGGCGGTTGCCGTTACTTGTGATACGGTTCTCCGCACTTTTTGAAACAGCAAGTTTTTTCTCAATTCATCAAAGAGGATATCCAGCGGATGCCCATTTGTTATCATGGTTATATTCGATTTTATATATCCTGTACTCTCTTCGATGTCCGCCCTTTCAGCATAGCGGAATAAAACGCGCTTTTTTCATGCGCAATCGCCTTTACCGTTTCCAGCCGCTCCATTTGCTGCTCCAATAGGTCAATATGCTCATCCAGCATGTTGATCCTCTTGTATAAAATTCCGCAAATGTCCATGTCCGAATCGTTACGGGTCAGTAGGCAGCCATCCTCGGTAAAAGCTGCGATGTTCTCCAAACTCATCCCCGTCTCCTTTAATCCATGAATAAACCGGACATATTGTAGATCCTGTTCATCATAGCTTCGTTTTCCATCTTGACGGCGAGGCTTGGGGAGAACGCCTATTTTTTCATAATATCGAAGTGTAAAGGCCGTAATGCCCGTTAATTTAGCGATTTCTCCAATGGAGTACATAGACTTGTCAGCCTCCCTTTATGATACAGTGAGAACCACTTTACCGACAGCTTGCGATTTCTCTAACAACTGCTGAGCATGTACCGCTTCAAGAAGCAGAATTCGATGGGAAACAAGCGGATTGATTTTCCCCTGCTCCAACCATGTGAAGAGGATACCTAAATCCTCTCTAAACCATTCCGGCTGTTCTTTTCTTAAAGATGTAATACTGTAAAGGTATGCAATCAAATGGACACACGCAAAAACGATATTACCATTGAACACTAGGCATTAGTTCCATTTCTGATATGTAACTGTAGTGAATTTCCGCTTTCTCTGAAAGAGCCTCTTGAGTAAGCCCCTTCTATTCCCTTAAAAATCGAATTTGTATAATGATGTCTTGTAAGAAGCCTAATTGTCATATGACACTTTGGAGTGCCTTGGTATGGTGGGTGACGAAATGTAACTTGTTGGTATGACAAGTCCTTTGCCATACTTGGTTTTGCCGGACGCTATAAGGCAAAAATACATTTCAAGGAGAAATCATTCATGAAAAAAATGATTCACACCAATCTCGCGGTTCTACTGTTATCTGCTACGATAACTACCGCCTGTATGGCACCCAACGGCGCGTCAGTTGCCGCACCCGTTAACGCACCCGTTGCATCTGAAAAGGCTAGCTTGGAGGGGCCGCGAGATGCCAAGGAACTAGAAGCTTTTGCAGATGGTGTTTTTGCGGACAAGATGAAGAAGTTTAATACAGTTGGTTCTAATTTTGTGGTCGTCACGGGTGGGAAAGTGATGCTAAGCAAAGGTTACGGTTATGCCGACAGGGAAAAAAGAATTCCTGTTGATAAAAATACCGTTTTCCAAATCGGCTCTGTTACAAAGTCATTCACTGCATTGGCAGCTATGCAGTTGGTCGATAAGGGGAAAATGGATTTAAAACACGATATCCAAGAGTATTTAGGAGGAATAAAGGTTCCGAATAAAACAGGAAAAAAACTGACGATGTTTGATCTACTTACATATTCAAGTGGATTTGATGAACCAGATATTCTCATGGAAATGCATCCAGAATACGCGGACAAATATTTTCCAATGAAGAAGTACATTGCATCAAATATGCCAACTGTTGTCAGGCCTCCAGGAGAAGCGTACACTTATGACAATTTTGGTTTCATGCTAGCGGGATATGCAGTAGCAAACGTAACGGGCATGTCATATTCCCGATATATGGAGAAGAATATTTTCAAACCGTTAGGCATGACTTCGACGAGTGTGCGGTTTACCCCCCAATTGTTAAGCAGAATGGCTGCTCATTATGGACCAACAGGTGAACTGATACCCTTGGACGGGTTTAAACCAACGGAAAAACCTGAAGGCGGTATAGTTTCAACAGCAGATGACATGGCGAAGTACCTCATGATGCACCTGAACAAAGGCAAGTACAAAGGTAAAGAAGTGGTGAGTCCAAAGAGTATAGAGCAAATGCACACATACCAATTATTTCCTGACAAGGAGTTCCCGGTTACAACAATTGGATTCGAAGGCTACTTCAAAGAGAAGATGAATAATCAGCATGTGATTCTAAAAGGAGGAAATGTTACAGGGCATTCTTCGTTGATTGTTATTCTGCCTGAGAAGAATACAGCGATGTATATGTCCTACAATAACGACTCCATGATGAGTCTTGACGTGTATGAAGAATTTATGAATCATTATTATCCGAGAAAAGCAGAAGTTCCAAAGTCAACCTACGCGACAATAAGTGAGCAGCAGGCCCAAGACTACGTGGGATTATACCAAAACACGCGTATCGCTGCCTTAAGGACGAAGGTTTCGTATTCGGACGGGAAATTAATAATGGAGACAGGAACGTCAGGCAAACATACACTAAAAATGATCCACCCTTTATTATTTGAAGATGAATCAGGTAATAAACTGACGTTTAATAAAAATGAAGCAGGCCATATTGCATATTTGTATTACATGCAGCTCCCAGACCTCGTTGCTTATGCGCAAAAAATAAACATTGATTCACCATTTTCTGATGTACCTGCGGATAGTAAATATATTCCATATATAAACAACCTTAATGCTTTGAAAGTCATGAGCGGAAAGTCAGCCAACCTCTTTGATCCGAAAGGAACGATGACTCAGGGAGAATTCTCAGAAGTGCTGCTGCGCGCCCACGGGTGGTATAAACAACCTTTCATGATTGAACCGAATAAGAAGCAGATGATGGCCGGACTACGTAATTATCAGCCTAATTCTCCTATCACTAGACAAATGGCGGCGGTAATGATCCAGAACCTGAAACAGGTTGAGCCTGGAATTAAGGTTAAATTGAGTGGCGAAACGGATGCTTGGGCAGTTAAAGCAGTCACAGCTCTGGTTTCCCAAGGTATCATGGACCCGAATACCAAGATCAATTTAGACGGCTCCATAGACTTCCGCTCCAAACAGCTTTTGAAGCGTCAAGAAGCCAGTGCCTTATTGGATCAAGCATTTAATTACTATACGTTGCCAATCAGTCACTAATTCAAAAGGTTAACCAGAAAAAGTAAGATAATGATACTTTATATAAGATTTCCTGAACCCCCGATCAAACTGGGGGTTTTCTTGTACAATAAGAAACAAGCGGCTGCTGATGCTGCCGCTTGTTTCTTGGTTTTCTCCATATCCAACGGAAATCGGCATCGAGCCGTAAGGTTATTCCAGAAGCCCTGCCTCTCGGGCCTTTTGCACTGCTTCCTCCCGGTTGCGAACCCCCAGCTTCAGATAGACCGATGACGCATAGTTTCTAACCGTACCATCGGATAAATACAATTTGGAAGCAATGGTTTTATATCGCAGTCCTTTCGACACGAACTGTAAAATTTCAAGCTCCCGTGGAGTTAAATCATAGGTCGCGGCCACTTGAGTTGTCGACGGATCTTCCCCGCTCTTGGCGGCTTCCAGCTGTGCAAACAATTTGTGCGACATCTCCTGATCGATCAGCGTGCCTCCGCGATAGACCGTGCGTATTGTTTCGGCGAGCTCTACCGGCTTCATCGACTTCAATAAGTATCCGTCCGCTCCGCTTCGCAGCGCTTCCAGAGCCTGCTCAGTATCTTCGAACGTGGTGAGAATCAAGATGCGGATGTGGGGCCACGTTTGTTTTATGGTACGGGATGCGGAGATTCCGCCCAGGTTCGGCATGTCCAAATCCATGAGCACCAGCTGAGGCTGAACCTGCCTGCACAGTTCGATGGCTTGCTCGCCATCTTCTGCCACCCCTACGACTTGCAAATCTTGCTGCTCCTCGAGAAGAGTCCGCAGACTTTCACGGATAAAAGGCTGGTCATCGACGACCAACAGACGGATGACATCATCCTTAAGCTCCGTTTGTCGTGGCAGGGTGCAGGTAACGAGGGTGCCCTCGCCCGGTTGGGTATAGACGCCAACATGACCTTGCAAATTCATCGCTCGCTCTTTCATGGCGTTCAAGCCGAAGCCATCCCGTCCATGTTCCATCCCGCGGCCGTTATCTTGAATTTCCAGCCTCGTCTGCTGAGGCTCGAATTGCACCAAAACCGTAATCTCCGTCGAGTGTCCATGACGCACGGCATTCGTCAATGATTCTTGCAAGCAGCGATACAGCGCTATCTTCGCTTGCTTCGTTACAGGGTATTCCTCCCCGAAGGCCTGGAAACGAACCGACACCTTAGCATGCTCCTGAAACTCCTCTGCCAGCTTCCGCAAAGACTGAAGCAGTGGGAGTTCTTCATGCGGCGATTCGATTTGATGCACATAGCCTCTCACTTCATCCATATTCTTCCGGGCCAGGTTCAATAGGGAATCGAGCCGTTTCGTTCCTGTATCCGTCTCTAGCTCAGGGCGTAAGGTTTCCAATCCCATAATGAGGGAAGTGTAGGCATGACCGACAGTATCATGGAGCTCTTTGGAGAGCCGATTTCGTTCTTCGGCCAGCGTGATGCGCTCGATTTGGGACAAGTACTGCTCCAGCACCGCATTTTGCTCGCGTATAATTTCGCCTTGACGATGATTGACCATCAATAAATGGAAGGAAAATCCGAATGCATAAGCCGTCCCGAATTGAATGGTCATAACCCAAAAATCAGTCTGCTCTACAAGCAGCTTAATTATAGCGGGTAGGAGCAATACCGATAAAGGACCTGACCAAAGATATGTTCTTTGTTTGCTGTTAGCGGCAATTAAAAATGGATACAACAGGAATGTGAGGTAGGCTTCCGGAAAAAACGAAGCTAAATACAAGCACAGCCCGCCCGGGATCACAATCTCGGTAAGCAGGTAGTATCTATAATTGAGCTGCAAGCACAGCCAAGGAACGGAAAAAGCAATAAGCTGCCAAAACACAAGAACCCAAAGCGGCAGTGTGAAATGAGCTTGCCGCTCTATGATAGTGAGCAGGAGAGAAGTACTGCAAATCAGGCGGATCATAAGCATGAACCAGTCGTACCAGAACCACTGCTTTACCATATCGAACAAAACCATCAACCCCTAAGAACTATCAGTATGACATTACGTAACTATTATAGAGCAGAACATCATCCAACAATACTTTTAAATCCAGACCGGGACATTCCGGTTAACGGTTCACACTCTTGATCATAAGACGGGTGTAGCCGCCTAGCATACGCGTCAAGCTGTTCGTAAGCCTATAGCTCACCATAGTGAATACGACTCCTGAGGCCGAAACCAGTATGGATTTCATTACAGTATCTACAAGCACACCCATAAAGTAATAATTAAATAACGGAAAGAGGAGCGGGGTCGCAATCATTGCGAGTGGAGTTATATAAAGCAAGGCCGCACTAATGAGGCTTAAAATCCCCACCGGAAGCTTCAGCATCAGCCAGCCGATAGCGATCCAGTTGCGCCGGTTTAGCAGCTCCTTCCTTGCTTGAAGCCAGATAGAGGCATCGGTGTTTATTGGTTTAACGTAAAGCTCTGTGGTAATATCCGTATAGATCTTGGTCTGTATGCGTTCAAATTGCAGGAAGGCGTATGTAGTTCGCAAAATGCGAGTAATCAGAGGAACACCCGCGACGGTAAACGAAAGACTCAAACCTAATGTAAGAGCGACCAGATAAAAGCAAAAGTAAAACAATCCGGTAGCGAAAGTAAGCAGTAGGAAATAGCCATTTTGAATAAAGCTGACGACGGTTCTTGTCATCAAAGAGCCCACATCCTTTACAAGTAGTAGTCGTATCCTACGGCTCTTGATGTCAAATCGGCCAGTGCCATAATGTCATATGACACAAGGCGAAAGCGGTCTGCAAACCTAATGAGGAAAAAACAACTGGTTCTTCGCCATTTTTTAAATATCGCATAGTAATGGTAATCGTCTTTGCAGAGTCAAGCGGCTTTTGATCCAATCCCTCTGCGATGCATGAGAAGACACAAAGCATGGTTTCCGGTAAGGAGAGCTGATTTCTGCCTAAAAGTTTTATTTTTGAGAATCAAGAATAAACATAGATGCATCTTGTCCCATGAATATTTTACTTCCGTTAAAAAAAGTTTTGGACTGAATATCTCTATATCCTATTTTAGTCATAATGTCAGTCAGCTCTTCTTGATTAAATCCGTTATGAATTATATCTGAAACTACTTTTTCATTTTTATTAAAATCTACGATTAGTAAATGTCCTCCTTCATTTAGAACATCAAATAGCCTTGATAAAACGAATTCAACATCATGAATATGGAGTAGAACCTGAGCCATAAATATATAGTCAGCATGTAAATCCGTTAGACCTTCCTTTTCAAAATCAAAACATAATGTATCTGCATTCTGAATATGAAGATCAGTAATTTTTTGCTTTATTTGATTAATCATGTTTTGTGAAGTATCCAGAAAAAGCATAGAATTAAAATCATTTAACAAGCTCATTCCGACAAGACCCGTTCCACACCCAAAATCAATAGCATTCTTACTATTAGCGTCAACCACATATTCACGAATGGCATCAGATGATACCTTTGCAATGTGAATTCTCTCAGAAGTGTCATATATATTAGCTATCTTTTCAAACTTATCCGTATTTCCCATGATTACCTCTCCAATCCGCCTTAATAAAATCCTGAATACAACAATATAGAATGATATTCTATCGAAGCATTAGCATTTAGTCCACATTCTTATTAGTAAGCTCTTAGTCTTGGTTCGTTTCTGAACAATTTTGCTTCAACATTTTCGCCCTTATTTGTGATACGGTTCACCGTATCACTCTAACGGCGAATTTTCAGGGACACCTTTTTGGGTGCCTTCTATGGTTGTCACAAATAAGCCCGTGTCCCAACAGGAACACGGGCATCAAATGTGTTTAGAAACCTTCCACCACCAGAGAAGATATTAGTACAGTTAGGCTCATGTAAGCTGTGGGTATAACGCAGCTACACCACCAGCGAGAGCACTTTGGAGCTTGCGGCTCAGTTCATCGGCAAGAATCTCAAAGCTGTTGGCCTCTATTCCATCAATAGCCAGTTTTGCAATTTCGGCAGGGTCGGCCTTCGGAGCTTCAACGCCGGCCGTCATGTCTGTGTCCATAAAGCCCACATGCAAGCCAACCACTCTCACATTTTGAGGATACAACTTTAAGCGCAACTCGTTCGTCAGTGCCCACTCTGCTGCCTTTGCAGCCGTATAAGCACCTTCATTACCCCCTATACTGAACCATGATAATGCAGAAAGAATATTCAGGATTGATCCTCCCCCATTATTGGTGAGAATAGGCGCGAACGCACGAATCATGGATAGTGTGCCAAAGAAGTGGGTATTAAATTCCAATTGTATTTTGTCGAGATCGCCGTCAAGCAAAGAAGCGCCTGTAGAAGTGCCTGCATTGTTGATCAGAAGCGTAACGTCCTTAGCGACCATAGCAGCTTCAGCTACCTCTTGCGGGTTAGTAATATCAAGCTTTACAGGTATCACACCTGGAATGTTAACGGACTCCGGATTTCTTGCACCAGCATACACCTTAGCCCCTCTGGATAGAAGTTCAAGGGCAAGATGACGGCCCAAACCCCGGTTCGCACCGGTGACAAATGCAACTTGTTCAGAAATAATCATTTTTATATGCTCCTTTTATTGTCTGTTTTAGTTATGCGATCACTTTATCTTTACGATTATCTTCCCTTTTGCTCTGCCAGATTCGGAGTACTCCATTGCTTTTTGAGTGTCTTCAAAAGGAAATACTCGATCAATAACAGGCTTTATTTTCTCGGATTCAATCCATTCAGAAAGGATCTCCAGTTGTCTGCCGCTTGGTTTCATAAACAGGAAGCTGTACTTGACCTTATATTTTTTCTCTAACTTGGTAATCTTCCGGGCAACCAACCGAAGTACATTTGTTTTGACGAAGCCAACTCTCTCCTCTTTTCCGAAGCGCGCATTGGGCGGCCCTACGACGGATACGATTTGGCCTTGCTCTTTGACAATTTTAAAGGCCTTCTCTAGAGTCTCTCCGCCTTTGGTATCAAAAACGGCATCATACCCTTGTAACAGTGTATCGAATTGTTCTGTTTTGTAATTGATGATTCGATCGGCTCCAAGCGACTCGACCAATTGGGCTCCAGCTTCGCTTGTCGTTGTTGCGACATAAAGTCCCATCACTTTGGCAAGTTGGATAGCAAAAGTACCGACTCCGCCTGAACCAGCTTGGATCAAACCTTCTGCCCGGCCTTTAGTTTCAATTTTTCATGCAATACTTGATAAGAGGTAAGCCCGACCAATGGAATGGATGCCGCTTCCTCAAAGGTAAGGTTGCGAGGCTTTATGGCGATATCGTCTTCATTCACGGAGATAAATTCAGCGAAGGCTCCGCCCTTGCTTGGTCGGCCGAATACTTCATCCCCGACCTTGAATCTGGTAACCTTCCGTCCCGCTTGAATGACAACGCCCGAAAAATCATATCCTAATACATGGGGCATATCGTATTTCAGCAGGACACGTAATTTACCATCCCGCACAAGAAGATCGAGGGGGTTCACGCTAGCCGCATGGATTTCCACCAGCACCTCGTGATCGTCTACTGCGGGCTTTGGAATATCCGCTAACTGAAGCGGGTATTTCCCGTATTTTTCAATTACCATTGCTCTCATCATGTGGCCTCCATCTTATAGGTTTAAAACAGTTCCCTTGAACGATCGATGATGCCAGTTGCTGTCTGCCCAGCGCTTTTATTCAAATCCTTCTAATACGATTTTACCGATTGTGCTGCCTGACAGGCTCTTGTGAAATGCTTCCTTCAGGTTTTCGGAATTAATTGGTTTGATAAGCTCTTTCATCGTTGTACGTACTTTCCCTGCATCCACAAGATTGGACACTTCATTAAGCAGTCGGTGCTGTTCAATCATATCGTCCGTCTGAAATGCCGAACGAGTGTACATCAATTCCCAAGCAAACGTCACGCTTTTTATAAACAATTCACCAAGTTCAGCCGGCTGTTCGAATGGCAAAATCGAGCAGATTTTCCCCTGCGGCAAAATCACCTTCTTCATCTCATTCAAATGCTGATCCGGATTATTCAAAACAAAAATATACGGAACGCCAACCAGGCCAAGCTCCTTTAGTTGAGGTTCAAGCGGTCGATGGTGATCGATAACATGATCGGCACCATGTTCTTTCGTCCATTTGATCGATTCAGGACGCGAGGCCGTAGCGATGACCGTTAGACCGGCAAGCTTGGCCAGTTGAGTCGCGATCGATCCGACGCCCCCCGCAGCCCCGATGATCAAGATACTTTTGCCCTCATTATCCGATGGATTTTTGGAAATACCCAATCGTTCATAATAAGCTTCCCACGCTGTAATGGTTGTTAACGGTAAAGCCGCTGCCTGCGCGAAATCGAGGCTCTTAGGCTTTTTGCCGACAATCCGTTCGTCGACCAGGTGAAACTCGCTGAATCCGCCCGGGCGAATGATGGATCCAGAATAATAAACTTCGTCACCGACTTTGAATATATTGCAATCCGGTCCTGCCTCGACTACCACGCCGGCTACATCCCGACCGGCTATCGTAAGCGACGAATCGTCCGGTTTTTTGTCCTTGTGTGACCGCCAATCCGACGGATTGACGGATACTGCCTTCACTGCTACGAGCAAATCCCTTCCTGACGCTTTCGGTCTCTCCACTTCAACCTCCTGAAACGGCGGTACTCCTTCCCCCGGTTCGTAATATCCGATCGCTCTCATCATCTTTTGGTTTGACATTGTTTATCCATC
Source organism: Paenibacillus sp. TY11 (assembly GCF_059772165.1). NCBI lineage: Bacteria > Bacillati > Bacillota > Bacilli > Caryophanales > Paenibacillaceae > Paenibacillus > Paenibacillus sp. TY11. The sequence continues at coordinate 405,548 of NZ_JCBAIQ010000001.1, forward strand.
CTTCCTTATCTTCATCTTTTGTTTGAATGCAGCAGTTCTATTCCTTGCTGGCTCAGCTTCTTGTTATTTGTTTCGGGTTCACATTTAAGAACGATCATTCTAAAAAAAGTGCAAGTAATTATTACGATGGGAAGAAAAGCTTTAGGCAAAGAGGAGACTCGCGAGTTCGGGAACAATCGTTCTAATTTAAAGAAAAAAAACCATTATCCTTCTATAAGTTTAATCGATGTATTGGCTATGCGGTGAAGTTTTTCTTTGGCAACAGAGGTTCTTGCCATTGCCCTTAGCCCAACCCATACATTATGCAGATATTCTGCCAATTCCCCGGCATCGTAATCAGTGGCAAATTCACCATCCCGCTGCCCCCAGAGAATAATTTCCTTGAGTTGCTGCTCTGCTATTGTAAACGCCTCAGTGAACTTGGCATTAACATCGGCATCGCGCGCTGCCAATTCTACAGCTGAATTCACCATTAAGCATCCGGAAGGCGAGTCTTCTTCTCCATCAATCATGAAGTCAAAAATAAACTGAAGAGCTTCCGCTGCAGACTTGGAGCGTTTAACTGCACCTGCAAGCACAGCGTTGATTTTATCGCCAAACCGATCCATGGCTTTCAGAAACAGCTGATGTTTATCGCCAAATGTGTCATACAAGCTTCTGCGATGGATTCCCATATGCTCGACCAGATCGGTCATGGACGTCTTCTCGTAACCCTGTTCCCAGAAGAGTCTCATCGCTTTATCCAATACCGCGTTCTCTTCAAACTCCTTGCTTCTCGCCATCAATATAACATATTGTGAATGATCGATAAAGAATTAATTGTCACCTTTACACTTCGTTACATCACTAATTACACCCCTTGGATTATCGTGATAATAAAATTTCGCCGTTACTTATGGTAGGGTTCCCCTCGATTAATCTTCACCGCCCGATAAATCTGCTCCACCAGCACCAATCGCATCAGCTGATGTGGCAAGGTCATCCTTCCGAAGCTCAGCTTCTGCTGGGCGCGGCGAAGGACTTCGTCAGAGAGACCATGACTGCCGCCAATAACGAAGACAACATGGCTTGTACCGTAGGTACCGAGCTTGTCCAATTCCTCTGCGAGTTCTTCCGAGCTCCAGAGTTTGCCGTCGATGGCGAGCACAATGACATGTGCTTCACTTTTCACATGGGCAAGAATACGCTCACCCTCTCGCTCTTTAACCTGTCGAACCTCCGCCTCGCTTAGTGTGTCTGGGGCCTTTTCATCCGCTACCTCAATCATTTGGAACTTGATGTATGGGCCCAGCCGTTTAGCGTATTCCTGAATTCCCATGACCAAATACTTCTCTTTTAACTTGCCAACACCTATAAGCTGAATAAACAAATTCCATCCCCCTATCTATGTCGAATGATAATGTAAAATCGCATTTACGATCCCTAACATGAAAAGATACCTTTAACATAGTTATTTTAGCACCTGAAACGTCTCTTACCTATCTATTTCCTCTCCACTACGAGCCTATTCCCTGTTCAGATCATAGCGGATCATTCATTTACGCTCTTCACAATGAAATGCCTATCCGTTTCGTATTCATCAAGACACTGCATTAGTAGCTGCCGATATTCGCTGATTTGTTCCGCAGTCGCTGACTCGCGCAGGGACTCAAATAATGCTGTACATTTCTTAAATTGATCATCGTTACCCGACTGGTCAGCTAGTTGCATCGCCTGTAAATTAAGCCCCACTGCATCCTGTAATCTATCGTACTTCCGATAGTATAAAGCCAAATGATAGCAGTAGCTATAATAGTAAGATACATTCTCTGCGTCTTCATAACTCTCGAATTCATCAATCTGCTCTGCAAACGTATGTAAAATATCTGCCACATCCAAATGATACATAAGCGCTGCCTGTAATATGGTATTTAGCCCCGGTAATATTTCCTCTAGATTATCCTGCAAAAAGGCTACGTATTCCTCGATCAGCTCTATATTTCCAGACAAAATTTCTACTGCATATAAATTAGTTTTGGCTAAAAACCTGAACTCCTCGACAACCTGATTATCTTCTTTCTTTAGATCCTCCATCCACCCCAGCTCAGCATACTTATAGATGCACTCCCTTGCCTGCTCATATGCACCCTGGTTCTGGTGAGCCATTCCACACATCAGGTGACTGAATCCAAAATAATATACCAAAGGACGTTCTAAATTGACATGCGGGATGGATAATTTCATTGCTTTATGATACTGCCGTTCTTCATAGATACGCTGTACACATTGGTACAAAATATCCGCCGTCTCCATCACCTTTTTCCAATTTTCAAAAGCCACAGCCATCTCTAACATTTCAACAATGATGTCCGGTTTGAGTGATTTCAGGATAGAAGTTCGCAAAGAGGGTTCCTCCTTCAAAATGACTAGAATAAAAAGCACTCGCTCTTAATATATTCCTTTGTGAAACTCCAAATAAGTAGTACAATAAATTTAATATAGTACTTAATCGCAGTTTTTTCAATATATTTTACCGCCTTTATGTCTCTGCTAATTACATCGATACTCTCCTAACCTTTAGGAGAGGTGGTTAATATGACAAAATTACGGAATTCGGTTGGAGAAAGAATTAGAACGATTCGGAAGGCTAAGGGACTAACACAGCAACAACTTGCGGAACTTTCAGGATTAGATGATGCATATATCGGATCGGTAGAGCGTGGCGAAAGAAACTTTTCGATTGATACGTTAGAGAAGGTGTTAACCGCCTTAAACGTGTCTATCAGTGAATTAATGTTTTCCAAAGAACATATGACTAAAGACGAAACTATTCGGCAAGAGGCAATAGATGAGTTTGTTGCATTGACCAGCAGATTGAATGAAGATCAAATCGGGATTCTCAGACGAGTTAGTAAAGAAGTTTCACGCGCGTTCGAGTAAGCCATTCCAACCTAAAAAAGCCTTGAATAAAACCAAAAAGAGCACCGCACAGGTGCCCTCCATAAATCTTCACAAAAATACTCAAGCGTACAACATAAAAAAGCTCACTTCATGTCCCAGTTGCTTCAGATAATTATAAATCTGCGAACGATGATGGAATACGTGGGTCAAGGTCTCAATCTGCCATTGAACCTGTAGATGTCCGTGTTCCATATAGAAGGCCTTCGTCGAACGATTCAGATAGTCGTCTTCGCTAAGCGAAAGAATGTAAGCCTTATAAGCTTCAAAATTCTGTCTGAAAGTCGCAGCCAAGCGCTCGGGATCTTCCACTCCAGACAGGCTATTTTCAATACTCCCCACTTCACCCTCAGACTTCTCCTGCATTATCGCAAGATCCGAAGCAGGAATAAGCACAAAGTGATGTACTAACTCTAGTAGTGAGCGGAAATTTTCTTGCGGACGAAAGTTCCAATCCTCTGGACGTATTTTACGGATCAAGGCTTCCCCCGTTCGTACTCCGGTCTCCAGCTCATTTAGCAGATGATCTCGAACTTGCAGCGTTCCACTCATATTCTCATCTCTCCTTTGCCATGCTTATTCATATTTTGAGTATAGCCGAAGCCTCTGGGCGTGTATTGTAAAAATCGGACAACTTCCGTAAATCCTTAGCCGCGGTAAGCGGAGAATCTCCATAAAACCTGCGAAAATCGCGAATTAAATGCGCCTGATCGAAAAAGCTATGCTTCAATGCCAGCTCCGTCCAATCCAGACCCCCGCCGCTTTGGATGCTGTGCAGAACACTCTGGAAGCGGACGACTTCACTGAACTTTTTGGGGCTGATCCCGATCCATTGTCCAAACTTGCGGTTAAGCTGCCTTTCACTGATCGCCTCACACTCCGCAAGCTCCTTAACCCCCACACTCCCAGCGCTCACAAAGATGCGATGCAGCAGATTTTTCATCAGGTCACAATCGTTCGTACGTTGGCGCAGCAGAAGCTGGTTAAGATACTCATCCATTATGCGCACCCGTTCATTGAAATTCTGCGCTTCCATAATGCGCTCACCTAAGACGGTGATGCTTTCGGGCCAGAGATCTTCCAAGCGATAATTACCGCCTGTAAACAAATGAGTCGGCATGCCGTGAAAATAATGTGCCCCACCGGGAAAAAATCGCACCGCAAAAATGCGTGTCTCGGACCCTGCTTGTCTGGCAGACACAAACGGTTGCGTAAATGTCCCACAGTACGAGAGTTCCTGACGCTTACTCACCGGGTCGTATTCTAATAGAATATCCGTACAGCCGTCAGGTAATACCCGCTCCATGGTTTCTTCATGCGGCAAGCTTAACAAAGCAGTGTCTTCACGCGAAGCTACGAAATCTCCTACTCTCTCTCTAGTAACCGGGCCGGACTCCCAATAACATACCACGTAAGCTCTTAGCGCAGCAGACGGCTTTTTTTCGATATAATATGTGGAGGAGTCTCTTCCATTAACTTGAATCGGACGAAACAGTGAATGCAGCAAGGGGTCCATTCATCGTTCACTCCTGTCTCAGCGTGCATCTTCTTCTAGATATAGTCACAGTTATATGTATACAAAAAGGACGTTTCTCACCGAAACGCCCGTGCTTGTTTTTTTAGACGACCAAAAACTCTGCTTTCTTCTCACATTCCGTGCACTTCACCGGAGGGTCCCAATCCGAAAATTTCGTTTCCTTAAGATCGACGACATCCGGTGCATCCTCGTATTCATCGACGAACATATCAATTGCCAGTTCCACATGCTCTTTACATACCACGTACATTCAGTTGCATCCCTTTCCGTTTGAAGCTCTTCCTGTTGTAGGTGTGTCAAAACTGCCTTCTTTTGTTCTACCACACTTGACGCGGAAAGGAAAGAGCCAGCCCCCTATCCCTGACGTTTGGTTTTAAAAATGAGAAAATTACTGACGTTCAGGTCCTCGCGGTAATCGGGATATTGCTCCAGTATTTCAGCGGATGGCTTGGGTTCGATCATACCTTCCAACAACAGGCCGGCTCCCACAATGGTCTGTACATAGCTGCCCAGCGTGCGATGAAAGTACAAAAACTTTTCCTCCTGATCATAAGGCATATCCTGCTCCAAGGGACCTTCGTTGAAATATTGATCCACTTTCCAATGCAGCTTTTTCCCTGCCTCGTCCTTCACCCAACCACTCTGCGGCGTCTGAAAGCACGGATGCAGAATAGAAAAAATAAAGTTGCCCCCCGGAACTAATAACCGACGCATTTCGGCAATCGCCTGCTCATAATGGGCCAGGTCTTGTATGACCATATTGGACACGATCAGATCAAAGCTCTGGTCTCCGAACATCTCCAGCTTCTCCAGATTGCCATGGTGGTATGTAATTCCCAATGTCGATGGCGTTCGCTCTCTTGCAAGCTTCAGCATCTCCGTCGAATAATCGACAGCTTCCACCAACGCACCCGCCTTGACCATTTTCCGGCTCAGATAACCTTCGCCACACCCGGCATCCAGCACTTTTTTGCCTGCAAGAGCGCCTATACATTGTTGCAATGCAGGGTTTAACAGCACCTCACGGGAGCGATCTCCTTCTTCTGTGTACCTGGCTGTAAAGTTCCCCGCATGCATATTCCAGCGCCGAATCGCCTCTTCCGTGTCCCACTTATTCATATTCATCTCCTTCTTTCTTTTGTATTTGAGGATTTTGCAAAATCCTGGTTTACGAATCCGATGCTATACTACAATCCACGTAGGGCCATAGATTCTACACTCATTTCTGTATTTTTTCAATAATAACGCTTACAAAATTAAAATATCTAATTAACACATGATTTTTACATTAATTATACAGGTATTCCATATTCAAAAAGTATGGTAGTGTTTTATTGGAAAGCGCTTTCAAAAATAACTTTGTAAAGGGGCCTGTTATGTTAAAACAAAGACCCGTTTCATTGCTGTCGTTGACGCTTGCCATCACCCTATTGTTATCTACGTTCGCATCCGTTGCCGCTGCTGCCGAATCTGACGGTCAAGCACCGCAAACTGCGGCTGCAAGCAGCATGCAATCGTATGTGGAAGCCATGCAGCCCGGATGGAATTTAGGAAATTCTCTGGATGCTGTCGGGGCGGATGAGACAGCCTGGGGCAATCCGCGCATTACCCAGGCGTTGATCCAGCAAATTGCTGCCCAAGGATACAAAAGTATTCGGATTCCCGTTACCTGGGATAAACACATCGGAGCAGCACCGAATTATACCGTTGACTCTGCCTACATGAACCGTGTGGATGAGGTTGTTCGCTGGGCCCTGGATGCCAATCTGTACGTCATGATCAATGTCCATCATGATTCATGGATGTGGGTAAGCAGTATGGAGCCCAAACATGATGAAGTGCTGGCTCGTTATAACGCATTATGGACACAAATTGCCCAGCGCTTTAAAGATCAACCTAACAAGCTGATGTTCGAAAGTATTAACGAACCCCGTTTCTCCGAAGGGGGAACGACTGATGAAGCGAAAATGAACCGAATGCTGCATGAGCTGAATGTATCCTTCCACAAAATCGTCCGTGCCTCTGGTGGTAAAAATGCCACTCGTCCACTTGTTCTGCCCGGCGTAGAAACTTCGCCTGCCCAAGCTAGAATCAGCGAGCTTTACAACACGATTACTGGGCTGAACGATCCCAACCTGATTGCAACCGTTCACTATTATGGCTTCTGGCCTTTCAGTGTGAATATTGCCGGATATACTACATTTGAGAAAGATACCAAAAACGATATTGTTCAAACCTTTGATAACGTCTATAACACCTTTGTAGCCAAGGGCATCCCGGTTATTGTCGGTGAATACGGCCTGCTCGGCTTCGATAAAAATACAGGTGTGATTGAACAAGGTGAAAAGCTGAAATTCTTTGAATTTCTGACCTATTATATGAAAGAGAAGAAAATAACAGGCATGCTCTGGGATAACGGCCAGCATTTTAACCGCACAACGTACAAGTGGTCTGATCCTGAACTCTTTAATGTCATTAAGGCCAGCCTGAAAGGACGTTCTTCCAATGCAGCCAGTGACCTCATTCACTTGAAGAAAGGCACTCCTGTTCAGGACGCCAAGGTCACTTTAAACCTGAACGGCAACCAGTTGAACACACTCAGTGTTAACAGCAAGCAACTGAAACAGGGCACCGACTATACGCTGAGCGGAGACACATTAACCTTGAAAGCCAGCTTGCTCACCAGTCTAACTACTTTCGATAAATATGGTGAGCATGCAGTGATTACCGCCAAGTTCAACAAGGGGGCTGACTGGAATTTCAAAGTAGTCGTGTATGATACACCGAAATTAAGTGCTGTCGAGGGGACTACACAAGCCTTTACCATTCCAACGAACTTCCGCGGCAGCCAGCTTGCCACAATGGAAGCCGTTTATACCCATGGTGGCAATGCCGGTCCACAGGATTGGACACCCTATAAAGAGTTTGGCAATACTTTTGCTCCTGCCTATGATACCAATGGCATCAAGCTGCTGCCTGAATTTTTTAATAGTGTAAAAGATGGTGAAGTCACGCTGAAATTCCATTTTTGGAGCGGCGATGTGGTGACATACAAAATCACCAAGAGCGGAACCCGTGTAACAGGAACGACATCTTAATCTGAGACGCAGCACAAGAGCGAAAAGGCGTTCCCGGAACTGATCCGGAGAACGCCTTTTTTTTATAGTTAAGCCTATTGTTAAAATCTTAGCCTTCCGGCTTATCCGTTAATTCTAACGTCACCGATTCTTCCTTGCCTGCCCGGTAAAAGGTAACTTTCAGCTCATCGCCAATCTTCTTGTTATCGTACAAGTAGCGACGCAAATCAAGCGTAGAGTTAATCGGTTCACTATCAAACGCTGTAATGACATCATTCAGCTTCAAGCCAGCCTCCTTGGCAGGACCATGGGCCTCCAAAACGACTGCCCCATTCTTCACGCTGTCAGGCAACTTGAGCTCCTTGCGCTGAGTTTCATCCAGCGGTGCATATTCATTATTGAGGTCCACCGTGTATACCCCCAGATAAGGGCGGGTGATCTTGCCGTCCTCAACCAGTTCATTCACCGTCTTCATCACCTCATTGGCGGGAATGGCGAAGCCAAGTCCTTCAACACCCGTATCGGCGATTTTCATTGTATTGATGCCAATCACACGTCCATCCAAATCGACCAGCGCTCCGCCGCTGTTTCCCTCATTAATCGCCGCATCGGTCTGGATCACATGCTGCTCCCAGTCATATACGCCATCCTGATTAATGGAAATCGGAATGATTCGATTCGTATAGCTCACAATACCAGAGGTAAGTGTGTCTCCCAAGCCGAGCGGGTTGCCAATAGCAATGACAGTCTCGCCTAGACGAAGTTTGCTGGAGTCGCCGATATCCGCTACCGTGCTAATGCCTTTATCGTCAACTGCCAGCACAGCGATATCACTAATGCGATCCTTTCCGACCAGCTTTGCCTCTTTTCTGACACCGTCCACCGTTACAATATCCAGATCATCCGATCCTTCGATCACATGGTTGTTCGTCATAATGAAGGCTTTGCCTGAACTGACTCGGAAAATGACACCCGATCCAAGCGCTGATTGTTCCGTGCTGTTACCGTCTTCCCCTTTCAGGTTTACGATGCTGACGACGGCTGGGCGCACCTTGGCAGCCGCCTGCACAATCCGGTCATACGGATCACCCGCTGCTTGCCGCAAGGGATAGTGACTGGCTCCGGTTACCGCTGTAGTGGAGGGCAGACCTGTAATAAAGCTGAACAGCAGCACGGCAACCACTGCACTGACCGCACCGCTAATGACAGCAGCCTGCACCGGGCTTACTCTGCGGTTCCTGTGCGGCCAACGTCCCCGTCCTCCACGGTGCGCCTTAAATGCCGTTTTTTTAGCCGCACGTGTGGATACCTTCGTTGAATAAAAATCGTCATCAAACAAGCCCATGCTAATCCTCTCCCCTTCGTTGTCATGCACCGACACTCACTAAAAAATTAGGGCTATTCGGGCTTGCGCCAACCTATGCTACAGAGAACCTGCTCCGTTGAACATCTCAAATGGATTGAATATCCCCTATCATCGGAATCCAGCAACCAATCGTTCCGGCCTACTTATTAATCACCACAAATGGCGCCTTCCTAAGCAACCGAATCTTATAAATTAGCATACACGCCGAATCTGACACCGAATAGAGGAAAAAAGAGGAATGATTTCCAAACCAATGGACTACAATAGTAACAAGTCTTCTATTCTATTACAAAATGATCGTCTCATAGAGACGTTCTGGCCTGTTCCCGTTCGCTTAAAGCTGCCTATAATTTTCAATCAGAGCCTTCCTTCAGAAAGCTTTCTGTTGTTAGCTTTATTGTATCACAGCACCCAGCAAAACCACAGGCAGAACCAAGCTCATTGCACGCCATTTCAAAAATATTTTTACAGGAGGAATATATGATGAATTCACATCGTTCAGCTATGGATGAAGTTCGCATGGCTGCCAAGCTTGCGGATTTGAAAGACGAGCATTACCGCAATACACTGGCGCTAAGTACATTGATTGAACTACTGGTGGACAAAGGCGTAGTGACCCGTGAAGAGGTAGAACGCAAAGCCGCCGAGCTGGACAGCTTTATGGCTCACTTACCTTATCCCAAGGTGTAGGACGATCATAATACGTATCGCACAATCGAAACTCACTGTCCTTGTAAAAACAGCCGCGGTCTTCCATCGCCCCGCGTACAGTCAGCTTCGCAAGCTCCATCATATTGTGGTCGCGGCTCAAATGTGCCAAATACGTTCGCTTCGTCCGTCCTGTTAACAGCTCGCTAAGAATCGCGCCCGCCATCTCATTGGATAAGTGACCGATATCGCTGAGAATACGGCGCTTGATGTTCCACGGATAACGACCCATACGCAGCATTTCCACATCATGATTAGACTCCAGCACCAATACGTCCGCGTCTGATATCGCCTGTTTCACCTTGTCGCTGACATAGCCGAGATCAGTCGCTACACTGAGCTTCTCTGCCCCATCATAAAAGCTATACCCTACGGGCTCAGCCGCATCATGGGATATACCAAAAGACTCCACGCGCAATGACTCAAATTCCCGCGTCGCGCCAGTCTCCAATATTCTGCGGTTATCATCTGCAATTTGTCCAACAGCATTGCTGATGGCAAACCATGTCTTCTCATTGGCATATATAGGTAAATTATATTTACGCGCCATGGCGCCTAGTCCTTTAACATGATCGGAATGCTCATGCGTGACCAAAATACCATCCAACTCTTCTCCGCTCAGATCGCGTTCTTTCAGCAATTCGTCAATACGCTTCGCGCTGAGACCTGCGTCGATGAGCAATGTCGTGTCTTCGTTCCGCACAACGGTAGCGTTGCCGGTCGAACCGCTCGACAGCACGGTAAATGAAATCCCCATATCTGTTCAAGACCCTTCTGTATGTTCTTTCTTTGGACTAATGACATCTCCGTTCATCTGCACATAATACACACCTTTCCCGTTGTCCAGCATAAACCGCCATACGGGGGCAGCCACCTGGCTATCGGAGTTAAAGGTCTGTCCGTAATAACCGAGCCTGATATCCTTCACAATCGAATCACGCGGCAAATAGCCGTCGATCAGCCTTGCCAATGCCTTGGACGCAGGCAGCATTTTCTTCGCCTCATCCGAAGGCTGAAGATCCACCTTAATTTTGCGATACCCTGTAATCTTCTGATTGCTGTAAAACAGAGCCAGCTTCACATTAAATAGCGGCCACTTGCCCTGTACCAACGGGTGTAGCACAAAAGCATCTGCCTGTCCGGATGCTAACTCCTCCTGAACATCCAGTGGATCATACTGGTAGTTGTCGATATCCTTGATTTGCGGCTCCAATGCCTCAACTAGCGCGTCATGGGTGAATACCAGTTTGCTGTCTACCGGCTTCACTAGCTGCACACGATCATCCTTTTCTCCACTATGAACATATGTGTAAGAAAGCTTGGGCAGCTGCGGGGTATCCCCGGGAATCGGAGCCAACACCTGAATGCTTTTCTCTTCCATTAAACGCTGCGTATTTTCATCCAATGAAGTAAAATCCAGATTCGGCCCTGCCGTTTCCTGCGCATCATTCCACAACTGGCGTCCCAGCACTACATTGAGCAGCAAAAATGTACAGATCAGTACGTTTTTCGCGCGGCTCCAATCCATTCCCGTTCCCCCTTCCTGTCACCTCTTTGTCCCCTGGTCTGGCTGCGTTTGTGTTGTATTCGATGCTGTCGTTACAGGAACAGCATGAATCTCTGCAACAGAACCGTCGCTGAGCGTAACGCGCCACTCAGGAACAAGCTTCAATCCATCATTGGTCAGTTCCGGCTGATATACAGGAGTCAGACCTCGAATCGTCTTCCCTTTGCCTACAGTCTTCAGTTGCTTCTTCAAGGTCTCGCCGCCTGGCAGCATAACCTTCTTCGAGGATTGCTCCCCGCCCTTAAGATACAGCAACGAACGGTCATAGACGGATGCCGTTTCCTGCTGGATTTGCAGCGAAATCGTACCAAAGCGGAACGATGGTGTATCCAGCACCGGATAAGCACCGTAATACTGCTGGAACATCACAGTCGTGCGATGTTCATCGCTGCTTCTCAATTTCAGCTGATACGAAGCATCCCAACCGCCATGCTGATTTACAAAATCAACTGCGGCCAACACATCCCTAATCGGGCTGCTTCCATCCGCCCCCGGCGCACTGGGATCGGTATAGCTCATCCATCGTTGCTCCTGCTTGATTTGCAGACTACGCTTGCTGTCCGTATAAATTTGGGAGCCGTCCTTTTCCTGAATATTACGCGTAATTCCAGGATCGAAAAACAAATTCCGCTGCATTTGCTCCGTCGTAAACAACCCGGCATATACCACAGGCTGTACAGTCTCCAGGTCATTCACGGGAATGTAGTACTGATTATCCACCAACTCGTACAACGGGGCATTTTTACCGAAATTCACATGCTGCCGGATATCCTCTACCGTCATATCGAACTGGTTCGCCTCATACACCACATCGCCTCTGGCACTGAAAAAGAGCGCGTGTGGCTTGGCATTCTTTTCGTCTATATAGATCCAGATGCGGTTAATCGTCTCTCCCTGAAACACCGAATCCGGCGTCAGACGCATGACCCGCTCCAGTAATGAAACCGGGACCCCGCCTGAAAAAGATAATTCGATGCCTTCATTTTCGCTGCGAATCCGCGCCCAGTCCGCCGATTGGATACTCCGACGTTGAAAATTGTTAAAGCTCCGGCTTTCCAGCCGTGTATAAATTAAATCGTAAAAAGCAACACCCGGATAAAAAACGGTATGTTTCTTTTCACCTTGGTGAATTAGCATTTTATCGGGGAATACGAGGTTTTCAATCTTTTTCTCCTGCCCCATGCTTTCGGTTTTAACATAGTTCGTTTCTGAAGTGAGCACAGAATCACTGCCCGGAAGGCGGTAGATCAAAAAATAAGTCTGTACCAGGCTGGAAGCCACCAGCAAAATAAGCGTCCAGGACTTCAAACGTTCCTTCACTGTGCTTCCCTCCCTTCACCCGACATGGGTAGCGTAAAGGTCGTGCAGGTTCCCTGACCGTATTCAGACTCCAGAAAAATCTGGCCTCCATGCGCCTTTACAATTTCCCGGGCAATCGACAGCCCCAGTCCCGTGCCGCCCATATTGCGTGATCTCGCCTTGTCTACACGATAAAACCGTTCAAAAATCCGGTCCAGATCTTTTTTCGGAATACCAATTCCGGTGTCCTGTACCGAAATGGACAGCATCCCCTCACTGTTGCGGCGTGCTTCGATCCGAATACTACCGCCCTCCGGCGTATATTTCAACGCATTGGACATCACGTTATCCAACACCTGCTCTATTTGATCCCGGTCGATCACGACCTTACCGATCCCCTGCTCTATGAACATCCCTGAGTGAATGTGCTTTTGCTTCATTTGAAAAGAAAACCGATCTGCGACTTCGTCCAGCATCTCCATCACATCCGCAGGCTGCATCCGCAAAGGCGCCTCATTGGAATCGAGCCGCGACAGATGCAGCAAATCCGTAACCAGCCGGATCATACGCTCCGTCTCGTTGCGGATCACGCCCACGAAACGCTCCGCGAGCTGCGGTTCAGCCATCGCGCCGTCATCCAGTGCTTCAGCATAGCTGCGGATCGTCGTCAATGGAGTGCGCAGCTCATGCGATACATTCGCTACGAATTCCCGCCGTGTCGTCTCCATCTCCTCCTGCTCCGTCACGTCCTGGAGCACGGCAATCGTTCCCGTAATGCCAAATTCCCGCCGATGAATCGGCGTGAATGTCACGCGGATGACGATGGGTTCATCCTGGCCGGATGGCTCCAGCTGCAAGAGTGTGGAAGCCGAAGAGCCGCTATACAGGGCCTCGGTTTCCTCCGGGTCGATCCCCAGCAGTACCGCGATATGTCTGCCGGTCATTTCGTTCTCGTTCACGCCCAGCATGGCGCTGGCCCGACGGTTGACCAGAATAACCCGGCCATTGTCATCTGTAGCGACCACACCGTCGCTCATATTGGTCAAAATAGAGGAGAGCTTCTCCTTCTCCTCTTCATTTTGCGACAGCGCTTCACGCAGACGGCCTGTCATATAGTTAAAGGCTACGCTGAGCCTGCCGATCTCATCATCACCAAACACCGGCATCTGCTGGTCAAACTTGCCCTCAGCGACCTCCGTTGCATGACGCGTCATCACTTTGATCGGGTGCGTAATCGTGTGGGCCAACACCACGCCCAGCACAGCCGTCAACGCGAGCGCAATGAGCATACCTGAGAGAAACACATTGTTAATGCGTTTCATCGTATCGTAGAGCTCGGTCATCGAAGCGGCGATGTACACCGCGCCGACAATCTTGCCTTGGCTGATGACGGGCTTGGCGACGACCTTCTTGCGGACGTTATCCTCGTCCACCATATACTCCTCGTTATCACGGATTCCTTGGAGTGCGCGACTAACCACCGTCTGCGTATTTTTACGTCCGACATAATCGGCGTGTGAGCCCTGAGAAGTAATTAATACTTTGCCACTGGCATCCAGCACCTGAATTTCCGCGCCGCTGAAATCAAACAAATTATTCACGCGTGCACGCAGGCTTTCCACGCTGTCTTCTTCCATTTTGCCGTCACTGCCACTCAGATCCTGCTCCGCCAGCACGGACAGCATCTCCGCCCGTGCTTGCAAATCCTGCGTGAAATTACTCGTCAGAGAGTTCTTCATCGAGCTGACAAAATAGACTCCAATCAGTTGCATTGCCACTAAGATTAGCAGCACATAGATAATGATCAGCTTTGCATGAATGGTGCGAAAAAAAGACAGCCATCTCATGCCCGCAGGCCACCTTTGCCCCCGCTAACGATATATCCGAGGCCACGGCGTGTCAGGATGGTCTCCGGCTTGCTCGGGTTTTCCTCAATCTTCTCACGCAGCCGCCGAATCGTCACATCCACCGTCCGCACATCCCCATAGTATTCGAACCCCCACACCGCCTGAAGCAAATGCTCGCGGGTCATGACTTTTCCGGCATTCTTCGCCATATAGTACAATAGCTCATACTCGCGGTGCGTCAGGTCCAGCGGTGTTCCGTTTTTGTAAGCTGTATACATATCCGTATCAAAAAAGAGGTCGCCCACGCGCAGCCCCTGCTTATCCTCCTGCGGTCGGCTTTCCGATGTGCCTGCCCCGCCGCGTTGTTGTCTGCGCATCTGTGCCTTCACCCGTGCCAGCAATTCCCGTGTGCTGAACGGCTTCGTCACATAATCGTCCGCACCCAGCTCCAGCCCCAGCACTTTGTCGATTTCGCCGTCCTTGGCAGTCAACATAATAATCGGCGTCTGGAGCTGATGCCCTCGCACCTCGCGACATACGTCCATGCCGTCCATGCCCGGCAGCATTAGGTCCAGCAGAATCAGGTCAGGCTGTTGTTTGACCGCGATATCCACCGCGCTGATTCCATCGAAGGCGCAAATCACCTGGTAGCCCTCTTTTTCCAAATTAAATTTCAAAATATCAGCGATAGGCTGTTCATCATCCACTACAAGAATCGTTCCCTGCATACAGCGCTCACCTCTTCTCACGGATCATAATCTATAATAACTTTCGTTTGTCAGTACCCATAAGATGCTTATTCTATTCTATCATACCTATGCGCCATTCCATTACTTCTCCAGACCCTTTTCTTTACGCAGAAAAAAACCATGCCTGCACCTATTGTTAAGCATGCAGAAAAACATGGCCTTTCCCCTTGATCTTCATGAATCATCAATAACCCATCGTTATAAACAACCCATCTATCTTAAATACGTCATTGGATTACGTGGCGTATTGTCTTTACGAATTTCAAAATGCAGATGCGTTCCTGTCGAGCGTCCAGTATTCCCCATAACCCCGATCGACTCGCCTTGTTGAACGACCTGTCCTACATGAACGCCAATGCTACTCAAATGCCCGTACACCGTTTGATAGCCATTGCGATGATCAATCATAATGACATTGCCGTATCCATTCTGCTGACCTGCAAATGTGACTACGCCTTCATCCGATGCGTGAATGTCAGGACTGCCGACCAAATCGACACCCTCATGCATACGCCCCCAACGTGCGCCAAAACTACTCGACATTGTTGCGCCGGACACCGGCCAAGCGAACTGTCCTGAGCCTTCTCCCACGACCTTCGTTCCTCTCAGAACCACCTCGGTAACAGACGGCTGCAGCACCTTTTGACCGAGCCATTCCTCCTGCACGACCTCACCATTCTCCTTGGTCAAACGATAGTCCATCTCTTTAAGACCTGCTTGTCCCGGTCTGACCACTTTGGTAACTCCTGCCTTCAATTCATCGCTCTGGCGAATCTCAACCTCAGGCTCGATGGCAATCTGCTCAACGACCTTCTCTACCGTTCGTACCGTGACCGGAGCCTTCGGAGCAGTGAGCTTCAATTCATCCCCGATTTGCAGATACAGCTCACGCGAGCCGGGATTGTTCTGCTTAATCTCCCAAGCGGTCATATTAAATTTATTCGCGATCGACGATAAGGAGTCGCCTTCCTGTACCGTGTACGTTATGGGTGCCTCACGCGCCTCAGTCAGCGCTTTAACCGCTTCGGCCTCTGTCAGCACCTTGTTCGGGTCTGCTTTTACAGGTTCGTATGAAATCTTCTCACGAATACTGGCAGACTCCAGCCATGCTTTAGGGGTTTTACTACTGGCACTCGCATGACTGCTGCCCACGGATGTTTTGCGAACCAGCCCCTTGATGCCTTTAGCCGTACCCTCACCTACAGGTGTGTACTTCTTCTGCACTTGCTTTAAAGCCGCCTGTGCAGTCGCTTTATCCTTTACAATGCCAACCGTCTGTCCGTTGACCTTCACTTCTACCCCTTTGGCATACGCGGTCAGCATACCGTCCAGCTTCTTCAGCGTGGCTGCGCTGTCGATATCCGCTTTGTATGCCTTCTCAGTGTCTGTCGTTACAGCGCTCGTATTGAGCACCATGTCCACCCCGGGATACTTGTCCTTATACTGTTTGCTCTTCGTGGCGTACAGCTGTTTAAGTTGTTGTTCATTCAAGATATTTCCTACCTCGACGCCTTTTACATACACTTTATAATAAGGAACTGTGTTAGCTCCGACATACTGATTACTCGCAAAAATAAGACTGCCTGCAATCACCACACCGCCTGCCGTCCAGCTCAACCATTTTCTCCGTCCGCTCCACCACTTTGCTATTTTCCCAGCTTCTACAGCAGGCTTATCCGCAACGCTTGAATCTGCATTCCTGCTGTCTGGTGAATGCTTCTCCTTCAAAACCTCCATGATTCTCTCCTTTTCGGCATATCTTATCTCTATATAAATGCGTTCGTTATTGGTCTTTCACACTATGAATCTAGCCTGTATTCACAAGTATCTATGATATTAGTCGCTATTTATCATTGCATAGTTGCGTAAAAGGTTTCAAAAATTTAACCTTTTCACAACACTGTTTACTTTAACATAGCTTTTACAAAGAATTCAACTACACTCCAGTTTCTTCCTGACACGCAAAAAAATCCGCGCCCGGCGCGGATTCTACAGTCCTGTTTTGAGCATAAGCATTGCCCATGAATTCATCGTTGATTATTTAAGCATACCCATCAATTTGTTATATTCCTCTTTGGTCAAATACTTCGCAAGCACCTGCTGAATATCCTGAAGCTCCTGCTCGGTAAGACCGCCTTCCATCGCGGCTGATATTTTCTGCATCTCCTCCGGCGGCAGCTTATTCATCAGAATCGCAAAAATCTCCTGCTTCTGCGCCGCCGGTAAATTGTTCTTCTTCTCCGTTAAATGGTCGGGCGTAATGACCAAATCTTGGCCTTCAATACTCGTTTCAGGTGTAGCTGTACCTTCTGCCTGCTCCCGTGACTCGTTACCTGATGTTCCCGCCGATGTGGAACCCTCCTGAGATCCCTTACCATTGGATGCCCCACCAGCTCCGCCCTCATTTTCTTCTAATCCCTGTCCCATAACAGGCAAAGCATCATCAGGCGGTGTTACACTTCCCGAGCCACTTCCTGTCGTCTTGTTCTTCCCCGTGTCTGTGCCTTGGTCCGTACCCGCACTGCCTTTTAGCCAACCTAATCCCCATATGGGCTGATGATCAAGCTGAATGTTAAACTGCCGCAGCAGCGATTGAACATAAGCATTAACGACTACACCTGTCACTGCCAGCGTTAGTGCGCTAACCAACACGACCGTCATTCCTTTTTTGAGCAGCCATCCAAGCCACCTCATATCCCGTTACCTCCTTATACGCATCCTGCCATGTGTGTATCATCATGAAGTGCATATAGATCAGTATTGACGAGATATGACGATTTTTAACCCATGGAATATGTAAAACTAGCACAATTCAATAGGAGATGCCACATTCTGATTGAATCAGCGCGTACGACGCACCCAGAAACGGAAAATGTCACTGCGGACATAATCCAGAGAATACAGCACCTGCCTGTTCATTTCATCATAGTGGAGCTGCTTCAATAGTAATACCGTAGCCTGCGGATGCTTCAGCAGACGTGTCATATGTGCGTCGTCATAGTTTGGAACAGTAAGCTCGGAATACGCTCCGACGATTCGCACCCCGGCCTTGAACTCAAGACTCTGAAAAAGCGAGCCTGAAAAAGAGTCATCTTCCAAAATGGGTCCGGCTAATTTCTCTGGCATCCAGTTTATAGAGTGGGCTACAGCCTCTCCGTTGGCTGTGCGTGTACGCTCTAGAGCAATCATGGGCTCATTCTCGGAAAATCTCATCTGTTCGGCGATATCAGGAGGACAAACCGATATTCTCTGAATGGATTCCAGCTGCTCGTCTTCCCGTAATCCTGCCGAACGAATCATGTCCCCGATGCTGTACAGGCGGTCCAGCGAGCTTGGAATACTCGGCAGCGGGCAAGTCGCAAATGTGCCACTCCCGTGTTTTACTAGTAGCTTACCTTCCGATTCCAGTTGACGAATAGCTCCCCGTAGCGTCGTACGCGAGACACGAAACGATTGGGAAAGTGCAGTTTCCGACGGCAGCCGATCCCCCGGACCCATTTGATTAACCTTCATATATTCTTCTATACGCTGCTTTATGTTCTCTTGTTTTGTTGACACCGTCCGAAGCCCAGCCTTTCTATTGTGTTAAGCCATATAAATCGGATTCGTAAAAGCAATCATCATCACGCAGTCTTCCATGCAGCCGTAAAGCTCTGCTCGTATCCAGCCCTTACCTAGCGGATCTTGCAATGACAGCGTATATTCTCCTGTGTGAGCAGGGATCTGAATCTCGGAGCATATTCCATGACTACTTGTCAGCAGAAGACGAAGATTCTGAGGCTCAAGGTTGTAATGGGATGCTCTTGCTTCCACATCCAATTGAACCGTCACTGATAGTGAATCCTTTACAGTCAGCTCCATACATTCGCCGATGTGATAACGATGTTCTCTGTCCTTAATCTGTGCCCACATCGTCAGTAACGGTCCCATCGTAACTGACACTGAACCGTGGCGAATCGCCTCAACTGCCCGGTCTGCTAAACCTTCTCGCTCTTCTGCTTCATCATGAACCCCCAGATACGTAACAGCCGGAAGTGCATCATTCGGTTTAGACACATGCCAGTCCCGACCGCTTACCGCAGTGATGCGATACCCTTGATTCAACAAATCGGTCCACATGGCAAACGCCCGCTGGCTATCCCGCTTAATAGATGGCATAAGCGTTGACCAGACCTCTATATAATCCACCTTATGCCAATCCTGAATCGTGTACTCCCAAAAGCACCCCGTACAGATCGGACTTCCGATCCTGAACGGATGGGCAATCCCTGCAATGCCTCCCTGCTCATGCACCTGCCGAATCCCCTCATGAATGTCATCTGGCCCCAGCACACGCCAGTCGATAAAGCGATCAACCCCAAGCGTCAGCATATGCCCGTAAAAGGTCGTCCACTCCATCCCTGGAATGATCGGGAGACCGAACTGCCGCTGAACCCGTTCCTGATCCGCAAGTGCCGATTGCGTGTTGTGATCTGTCATAGCGATGCATTCAAGCCCCAGATTCACTGCGCTTTGAACAAGCTCCTCCAACGTTTGCTTTCCGTCGCTGTGAAGCGTATGGGTGTGAAGCTCAGCTGGAATCCATTTAAGCATATGTCGCTTCCTCCCCCAATACATGAATTTGGTAGGCAAGCGTCTCGGTCACAACGGCATGCAGACTGACCGTAATCCGCCACATGCCCGCCGGATTATCTCCTGCGAGGAATCCCGGCGAGGCCGCAGACGAACCGAGCCAATGCTCCTGCTGCATCTCGGGACGGTGTGCATTTCCCCGGTGACGGAGAGGATCATCGACAGACAGCGTTAATAAATTTTGCAGCGGTACATACTTCTTCCATAGATCGGATGAATGCCCCGGCTCGTCGTATCCGTACTTGCTCATGCTTTCCTCAATGATTTCTCGTGCTTGCTCTTGATCTTTCAATAACTTGGGCGTGTAAGAGAAGTGAATACGGATCGTTTCAGTCGGCTGTGGAATATGGAAAGAGTACGTAATATGGCTCTGGGTGCAGGTTCTGTCGACCGTTCCCTCCACATACAGCAGCCTGCTCATGACTGCTCATCCTGGCTGGACGGTTCATCCACAACTTGCTTCACCATATCATTCAAAGGATGTTCTTCATCACCCGACACGTCCTTGTCGGCTGTCCATAAAACACCCACGGGTTGAAGCCGCGTCAGCTCAATTACCCGGTCTGTACGAATACCCGGAAACTGCGGCAGATTATCCTCGTTTAACGTAAAAGCACACAGTCCGGCCACTTCCATGCTGTCCGCACCGCCTTCCAGCAATACGGCTCTGATTTCAGCTATATCCTCAAGCACAGCCTCTCCAGATAGCTTGATCGTGGTAGAAAAATGTGACTCTGCCCCCTCATAAGCGGCTCTAAATTCCCCGAGTCTCAGATCATGATGGCAGGATGAATACCACTGCTCCGAGCCGTGAAGGCGAAGCTGAACATCGACACAGGCATCTTCCTCACGCCGATTGAAGCCAGGCTTGAACCCTGGAGACAATTCTCTGTCCGAATCCCGCAAGGGGCGTTTTGAAGTCTGGATAAACACATAGCTACGCTGGTGTGCAAGTGTAATGGAAGACGCTTGTGACGGCATTTCCAGCTCCTGCTGACGTTCCATCTCCCACCCAGTGACCTGATAGGCAAAAGGAAAACGGCTCATGACGGCCTCACGCGGCTCTTCCTCTGGTTTCCACTGGAAAGCAGGCGGTAACATAAAGCGATAGTCCGATGAAATGTCATCCTTAAAGTTTCCGTTGGTTGTTGCGGATTGGAGAACAGGATGCCCGCCCAGATCATAATTGCCATTAAACGCAGTCGTAATATGATGTGCCCCCTGGAAAACAGCTTCCAGAACATTGCCCCTTGCATCCAGCTCGACGCGGTACATCCATTCGATATCGGTGGTTCTTCCCCATTTGCTCATAAGCAGCGGCGCAGGCGTTCCTTCATCTTCATGGCTGAACATCATCTGGTATTCAATGACTGTCTTCTCCTCATTCCCTTCCACGGAATAGAACAAAACAAGCGGTGTATCCGTAAAGCGATTCTCATAAGGATGTGACAGATTACGGCCATATAAAAGCGGGGTATGGCGATAAATCAGCGATCTTGGAGAGGAATCAGCCACGCAGCGTAGTTCAACCCCGTCGATCCATGCTCGAGATACAAGCGGAGCCGATTCCAGTTCGCGAAATTCGGCATAGACCTCATAATCGCCTTCTTTTAAATATCCTAACAAACGGGTATACACTCCCTGACTGCTGCCATAGTACAAAATGACATCTTGATTATAGGCTTCATTCAGGTAGAGGCGTACGAAGGCAGATTCTCGATCTGTCGCAGCCCAGTCACTGTCTGATCTGGCGAACAGATCAAGCTCCGCGTATCCGTCTTCTGGCATGGAGAACCTAAACCGGAACCCGTTTCCCGGGCTGAGCTCAACCTCCGCCTTGTGTAAGGCAATCCGATAACCGCAATCCAGCAGATCCTTTTCCCATACTCGCCCACTAAACCCGGTAATTTGCACCTCTGCTTGGCTGTTCATCCCTGTAACCTCCTTAGTGTATAACGGCGGTCTAGCTGGCATCCGCATCCTTCACCATTGTCCGAATATAAAAGTAGCCCATAAAAGAACACAGTAAAAACATAAACACTGCCATTGCACTGGCCGTATGCGTCTCCTGATAGCTAGAAAACACCTGCTGCATCGCAACACCCAGCACTTGTGGCGAGTTGGCACCGATCAGGAAGGGAGCCGTAAAGCTACCCATGATTCCCATGAAAATGAAGGTCACCGCAACCCACATCGTTTTGTAGGAAAGGGGTAAAATAAAGCGCCCAAACAGCTGCATCGTGCTGGCTCCGGCATCTCTGGCGCTTTCGACGACAGCATTTGGAATGCTGGCAAGTGCCGAGCTGAGCAACATGGTTGCGAACGGAATGTTGAACCACAAATTAGCCAGCACCAACCCTTTGTAGTCATAAATAATCCTCGGAATCGTCTCAATGCCGAGCGGCAGCAAAAGACGTGCAGCCCAACCGTGATTGCCATACATCGTAATGATCGCATACGTTGCAATTACACCGGGAACAAACATCGGAATAAAATACAACCGACCTATCCACTTCACGATAACTCCTTTGCCGAATCTCAGATAAATCGCCAAAGCATAGCTGATGACCAGAGTAAGGGCCGTCGAGACTAACGTGACATTAATCGTATACATGATATTTCTACGCATGGCAGGTTCCGTGAACAGCCGAATATAGTTGGCCAGTCCGTAGCCCGTTCCATATTGATCAATCAAGCTTTCCTTCACGGCATAGAGAATCGGAATAATAACGACGACCAGCAAAATGAGAAAAGACGGGATGACCAGGGCAAGCCCCAGCATCCCCCTTTTAGACAATGAACTCATGATCAACCGCCCGCTACTTCACTTTGCCAGCGTTTGTAGATTTCCTGCTGAAGCTCTCCGCTGTTAAAGCTGCGGTATCCAGAAGATACACTGTTGAATTTCTCTTGCAGCTCCGTTGGCATCAGATTCCACTTAATCCCTGGATAGCCATACATTTTATTAATAACCACCGTTTGCGCTTCGGGCGTCAGTATATAATTCAAGAATTCCTGGGTTGCTTCTTTTTTGGAGGAAAGTGAAGGAACCATCAGATAAGAAGGTCCACCTGTAAAGGCAGGATCAATTTGTGTCAGCTTCACCGTGTCTGGAAGCAGCCCTTTAGCCAGTTGTTCGAGCGCCATATCAGACCAGGCTGGGACCATGTCTACCTCTCCACTTGCTAAAATATCAAGCGTGCCTTGGTTCTTCTTAGGATAGACTCCTTTTTGGTACATTGAAGTGCCCAGTTCCTTGAGCAGTGAGAAGCCTTGATCCCATTTTTTCATATTTGCCGGATCATCACTGTTCATCGCCTCTGGCGGAAGGAAATTATAGATAACCGTGTTCACAAACGAGCTGCCTGATCCACCTGTGGACGGATCGTTATAGGCAAACTTGCCCGGATGCTGGCGAATCCATGTGTACAGCTCGTCGGCTGTTTTCGGAGGTGTCGCTACTTTTGCACTGTTATAGGCAAGGACAACCGAAGAGGCACGGTATGGAATGGCCTGATTGTTGACTTGCTTGAGATACGTTTCATCCACATTCTTCAAATTTGGAACCTTGGCAGCGTCCACCGTTTCCCACAGTTTCTCGCCTACCCCTTTAGTGATGTCATCCAGACTGCCTTCGTACAGGTCGATATCTGTATCGGTTTGTCCGCTTTTCTTGGCTGCGATCAGACGATCCAGTGTAGATGCGCCTCCGGTCCCTGCTGGCAAATACACCAGTTTGACCTTAACGTGATCATTTTTAGCTTCAAAGTCCTTGATTAACGTTTCCCACAGCTCTTTGACGTTCAGAGACCCTCCAGTATACAAGGAAATTTCCGTCGTTCCCGTAGCGGCTCCCACTTTTGTAGACTTGGCTTCCCCTGTAGCCGTGGCGGCATTACCACCGTTTCCACAGCCAGCCAACAACGATAAACTAAGTACCCCTGCCAAAACCAGACCCATATTCTTTTTCCCAAACACGTTGTTGCCTCCTTTAGATAGTTGCACAAGTTCGCAGCATCACCAGATGATGCGTTCGTGATGGACATTGATGCGATATAGAGGTTGATCGTGAATCTTCACTGTGCTGCTGGAAAAGTAACAATTTTACTGAAGCTGAATCTGATGTGCTCTCCACTACGCAGCTCGGCCGCTCGTTCACGCGGCACAAACATTTTCAGATGATGGGTACCGCTATCCAGCGAAACTTCCGCATAATGCCCAAGAATCATCACTTGTCTGATCGTTCCGGCTAGAGAGCCATTTTCTTCCGACGTCAGAACAATATCCTCTGGTCTTACACCAACCATGGATTCACCTGTGTATTCATGCTCTTGTGCAAACGGTATTCCGCTCACAGAGACACTGCGACCTGTGCTCACCCCCTTTAATAAATTGATACGGCCAATAAAACCCGCTACAAAAAGTGACTGTGGCTTGTCATAAATCTCCTGCGGTGAAGAGAGCTGCTCAATCCGGCCCGCATTCATAACGACGATTCGGTCGGAAATGGACAGCGCCTCCTCCTGATCATGGGTGACGAACACCATCGTCATTCCTGTCTGGGTCTGGATATCGCGCAGCTCCTCTCTCATCTCCATGCGCAATTTGGCATCAAGCGCGGAAAAAGGCTCGTCCAGCAGCAATACATCAGGCTTTAGCAGCAAAGCCCGAGCGAGTGCTACCCGCTGCTGCTGACCGCCCGAGAGCTGTCCCGGCGTTTTACGATCTGCGCTCTCTAGCCGAACCAGCGCTAGCGCTTCCTTCACCTGACGGTCAATTTCTGTCTTCTTCACCTTTCGAATCTTCAACCCGAAAGCCAGGTTGTCATACACGGTCATATGCGGCCACAAATTATAACTTTGGAACACCATAGCCGTCGGACGCTTTTCGGGCGGCAGCTTGAGTACGCTTTTACCCTGAATCTGAATGTCGCCACTGTCCGGGTCCAAAAAGCCGCCAATGGAGCGAAGCACAGTTGTTTTACCACAGCCTGAAGGTCCCAGCAGTGTCACCAGTTCTCCCTTCATCACGTCAAGTGAAATGCCTTTGACTCCGTCTCCTGTCTTGAAGCGCTTGGTTAACTCTTGAATGGATAATTGAATGGGCATTAGCTTAGACTCCTTTTTCAGGATTTTGCAAACTCCTCTTTTGACCAGTTACGTTATTTCACCTGAAATCCGCCTGCCAGTACATCCGCACTTACAAAACGCTTGGCTGCCAATAGCAGAATGATCGTTGGCAGAGTAAGAATGACTGAGAAAACAGCACCCGTTGTGCTCGGATAATCAGCAATGATGGAATACATGATGACTGGCATTGTTTTATAGTCCGGCGTTCCGACAAGAAGTGTTCCCTGTGCTTCATCCAGTGAAGCAAGAAAGGTAAAGATGGAGGCAACCACAATGCCGGGCAGCGCCATAGGAAAGGTGATTTTCCAAAACACCCGAAATGGTCCGGCTCCAGCATCCCGCGCTGACTCCTCCTGTGCACGATGTACGCTGCGGAAGGCAGAGGAAGGAATCCAGGTCATATACATGAGCGTGTTTACCATATGGATAAGCACAATGCCTGCAAAGGTGTTCATCAACCCAAATTGGTAGAATAGTACGGCAATGGACACATACAAACCCATTTTCGGAAAAGCATGCGTAAGCAGGAATGAGAAAAGAAACCACTTACTGAGCGGGAAAGAAATTCGTGCGAAGGCATAAGCAGCAGGAATACATACGATAATGGAGCAGACCGTAACGGTAATCGCAATCAGGAAGGATAGAGAAATCGAGCTGAGTACATCATCCTGGGTAAGTACAAACTTCCACCATTCCAGTGACAAGCTCTGCGGGAGCGGTGCAGGATACTGCCATTTTCCCGAAACCGCCAAAAGGAGAAGATTGGTCAGAGGCCCTAGGAAAAAAATGACGAAAATGACAAGCACGATGAATTCCACAATTTTGCGTGTGCCGAGTGAGCGAAGATACCAGTTCATAATTCATCCCTCTCAAGACGTCTAGACGTCCGAATCTCTTTTCTATTTGGATTATAGAGAGGGTTTGTTATCACAAATCGACAAGGAAGATAAGATTATGTAAAGGGGGAGTAACCATTTAACACTTCACAGAATAAAAAAAGAGAGAGGCTGCTAACAGCCTCTCTCCTTGAACATGTATCAATAGCTATATCATTCTTGTCCTACAAATAAATCGGAAGCACCTGATTCGTTTGATCGCGATTACGCCCAACCGAGAAAATAGCGATTGGGATACCTGTCAGATCAGACACGCGTTGTACGTAATTGCGTGTAGTCTCAGGCAGTTCCTCCAGCGTTTTCACACCAGTGATGTCTTCGCTCCAACCCGGCATTTCTTCATATACCGCTTCGCATTCCGCCAGCATTTTCAAGCTAGCCGGATAATGCGTAATCACCTCGCCGCGATACTTGTAACCTGTGCAAATTTTCACCGTTTTCAGGCCTGTCAATACGTCCAGCGAGTTCAGGGAAAGACCTGTTAGTCCGCTGACACGACGGGCATGACGCACAACGACGCTGTCAAACCAGCCAACACGACGAGCACGACCTGTAACCGTACCGTACTCATGACCTGTTTCACGAATGTAATCGCCGACTTCATCGTTCAACTCGGTTGGGAAGGGTCCATCACCTACACGGGTTGTGTACGATTTAGCTACACCGATGACTTGTTGAATCTTGGACGGGCCTACACCGGAACCGATACATACGCCGCCAGCCGACGGGTTAGAGGACGTAACGTATGGATACGTACCTTGGTCGATATCGAGCATAACGCCTTGCGCACCCTCAAACAGTACCTTTTGATTCGCGTCAATCGCATCATTTAACACAACAGATGTATCCCCTACATAAGGACGGATAAATTCAGCATACTCCAGATACTGTTTCAGTATTTCTTCTACATCCAGTGGCTCGCCGCCGTATACTTGCTCAATCATTTGATTCTTTTCCTTCGTTAGATGGCGCAGCTTCTTTTCGAATTCCTCTGCATCCAGCAAATCAGCAATACGAATACCGTTACGTGCAGCTTTATCCATATAAGCAGGGCCGATCCCTTTACGTGTAGTACCAATTTTATTAGGACCTTTGCGGTCTTCTTCCAGCACATCCAGCGTCATATGGTACGGCATAATCACATGTGCACGGTCACTAATGACCAGATTTTTCGTAGAAAAGCCATTATCATGAATGTAAGTAATTTCTTCAATAAGAGCGGCCGGATTCACTACCATGCCGTTGCCAATAACACACTTTTTATCTTCATAAAAAACGCCGGATGGAATCAGGCTCAGCTTGTACTTTTTACCGTCAATGAGAATCGTATGACCAGCATTGTTTCCGCCTTGGTAACGGGCCACTACTTCAGCGCTTTCCGCTAGATAGTCCGTGATTTTACCTTTGCCTTCGTCTCCCCATTGTGTTCCCACAACGACTACAGTTGACATATTTCATTCCTCCGTGGAGTGCCCACAGACACTCTGATTTTGAGCTGACTCACTACGCATATCCGACTTCAACCGCCTGAGCATGCAGATATGGAGCGTTCTCGAACAGCAGGAAAAAACGTCCGTCGCAGACATTCCGTAGGTTCGGAAAGCCCCGGGCGTAATGATCTCCCCACTGCGTTGAAGCAGCACTATAAGTGTAACAGTACCATTTTTCAAAGTCAAATAAAAAGCGAACATTATATCACATGAAAATAGTATTGTTCGTAATTGAGAGTTTCAATCCGTATATGAAAATATGTGAATCCTATAAAAAAGACCCTTTCGATATCGCGAGATCCGCGTCGAAAGAGCCTTTTCCAATGATATTAATCTGTTAACCGGCGAACGCATCCGAATGGGCACGCTCGTAATTAGCGAATTTATTATAATTTTTGAGAAACACCAACTCTACCGTACCGACCGGGCCGTTACGCTGCTTGGCAATGATAATCTCAATAATATTTTTCTTTTCCGTTTCCTGATTATAGTAATCATCCCGGTACAAAAACGCGACGATGTCAGCATCCTGCTCGATGGAACCAGATTCCCGCAAGTCACTCATCATTGGCCGCTTGTCTTGACGCTGCTCCACACCCCGGCTCAGCTGGGAAAGGGCAATTACAGGCACTTCAAGCTCACGAGCAATCTGCTTCAATGTCCGTGAAATTTCAGATACCTCCTGTTGCCGGTTCTCGCCTGCTTTGCCTCGTCCGTGAATAAGCTGCAAGTAGTCAATTACAATCATGCCCAGTCCCTTTTCCGCCTTGAGACGGCGACACTTGGCACGGATATCAGCCACAGTGATGCCGGGCGTATCATCGATATAGATTTCCGCCTCTGACAAGGCAGCAATACCCATCGTCAGCTTCGCCCAATCGTCGTCGCCTTTAAATTCACCTGTCCGCATGACGTTCGCGTCCAGATTAGCCTCGGCGCAGATCATCCGCTGCACGAGCTGAGCCGCCGACATCTCCAGACTGAAGATGGCTACTGTCTCCTTTGCCCGAACTGCAACGTTTTGCGCAATATTCAGAGCGAACGCTGTTTTACCTACAGATGGACGGGCGGCCACAATGATCAAGTCATTGCGCTGGAAACCCGCCGTCATCTTGTCCAAATCCACAAATCCGGACGGAATCCCGGTCGTATTGCCCTTGTTCTGATGCAGTAATTCGACGCGGTCGAACACTTCCATCACGACATCGCGGATGGCAATAAAACCACTACCTGAGCGCCCGTTGGATATCTCCATAATCTTGCGCTCAGCATCGCTCAGCATACCGGCGACATCCTCGCCACTGCTATAGCCTTCGCTCACAATCTGCGTAGCTGCACGAATCAAGCGACGAAGCATCGCTTTTTCTTCAATGATCTGGGCATAGTAATCCACGTTAGCCGCTGTTGGCACCCCGTGAGCCAGCTTCGCCAGATAACTGACACCGCCGATATCCTCTAGCTGTCCCTTGTCCTGAATTTTCGAGGTCAGCGTAACCAAGTCAATCGGCTGCCCGGATTCACCCAGCTCAATCATTGCTTCGTAAATCATCTGATGAGCCTTATCGTAAAAGTCCTCGGTCTGCACCCGCTCCATTGCGGTAATCAGTGCTTCAGACTGGAGCAAAATAGACCCGATAACCGCCTGTTCTGCCTCCAGATTTTGCGGAGGAATCCGATCAAAAAATTCGCCGCCCATAATTATTCTTCAGTCACCTGTACTTTCAGCGTAGCTTTGACCTCAGGATGAAGCTTGACGGTCATTTGAGTCACGCCCAACGTACGAATCGGTTCTTCCAGCTCGATTTTGCGTTTGTCCAGCTTGATGCCAGTTTTAGCGACAGCCTCTGCGATTTGCTTGCTTGTAATCGCGCCGAACAGCCGTCCACCCTCACCAGCCTTCGCTTTGAGCTGAACCGTTGTCTCCTCCAGCTTTTTGCCGAGTGCTTGCGCTTCTTCCTTTTCCTCTTGCTTGCGCTTTTCCTCAGCAGCGTTCTGATTCTCCAGCGTCTTCATGTTTCCTTCTGTCGCTGGACGGGCAACACCACGCGGCAACAGGAAATTCGCTGCATAACCGTCCGACACTTCCTTAATTTGCCCCTTCTTACCTTGGCCCTTCATATCTTTAATGAATATCACTTTCATTCAAATAACCCCTCTTCCCCATCAATTTCGGCCAGCACGTCGACCACTCTGCGCTTGGCTTCCTCCAGCGGGCAATCCAGCTGAACTGCTGCATTCGTCAGATGTCCTCCGCCGCCTAGCCGTTCCATGACGACCTGTACGTTCATGCGTCCGAGTGAACGGGCGCTGATCCCCACCAGGCCGTCAGGACGTTCACTGACCACAAAAGAGGCCAGTACATCCGTCATATTGAGTAATGAATCCGCCACCTGAGCAATCAGGAGCTGCGGTATCTTCTGTCCGGGCTCGGTCACCGCAATTGCGATATGCCCATATATCATTTTAGCATGCTTAATAATTTCCGCCTTAGCAATATATTCATCCAGGTCCTCTTTTAACATGCGCTGGATCATGACTGTATCTGCCCCGCTACGCCGTAAAAAGCCGGCCGCCTCGAATGTACGCGAGCCTGTATGCAGGGAAAAATGCTTGGTATCCACCGTTATCCCTGCCAACAGTGATGTTGCCTCCAGCGGTGTCAGTTGGACCTTCTCATGGATATATTGCAGCAGCTCGGTCACCAGCTCACAGGCTGATGACGCATATGGTTCCAAATAGATCAGAACGGAATCGTTAATAAATTCCTCACCCCGACGATGGTGGTCCACAACCACCACCCGACTGGCCGTCTGCACCAGACGCGGCTCAATCGTCATTGAGGCCTTGTGCGTATCCACCACAACCAGCAGACTGTGCTCAGTCATCAGCTGGAGCGACTGCTCCGGCGTCATGAGCGCTTGCGACAACTTCTCATCCTTGTTTACCTGCTCCATCATTCGGTCAATAGACGGATTGGATTTATCCAGTACGATATGTGCCTCTACATTGTAAAGTGCCGCAGCCTTCCACACGCCGATGGCCGCTCCCACTGCATCCATGTCCGGTATTTTGTGTCCCATGATCAGCACGCGGTCGCTCTCCTGCATCAGATCACGCAGCGCATGTGCAATGACTCGGGCACGCACCCTGGTACGCTTCTCGACAGCATTGGACTTGCCTCCGTAAAAGGACAGGCGTTGTCCCGCCTTCACTGCTGCCTGATCGCCCCCACGTCCAAGCGCCATATCCAGACTGGATTGAGCAAGCTCACCCAGCTCCTTGATGCTCTCTGCGCCGAAGGACAAGCCAATACTCAGTGTCATCGGTACTTTCAAATCCGCCGTCATTTCCCTTACGGTATCCAGAATGACGAATCGACTTTGCTCCAGCTCCTGAAGCGCTTTATGATTTAGCATAATGAGATAACGCTCAGAAGATAATCGACGCAAATAAATATTGTACTGATTAGCCCAAGATGTAATCTCGCTTGACACCTTCGCAATAAGCGCGGTGCGCTGCTGATCGTCCATTCCCTGAGCAGCCTCATCCATATTATCGAGCATGACGATCCCGAGCGCCAATCGCTCGTTTTCATACTGCTTGCGCAGCACCGCCAACTCCGTTACTTCATACAAATATATCAGACGCTCATCGGGCACAATCAGAAACTGATAATGACGCTCATCATGCTGTAGCTCCACCTTCAGCTCACGAGCAGGCTCTTTCGTTTCCTTTTTGGCGCTTAGAGCACCTGCCAGTTGAGGAAATAAGTCTTGAAGGGGCTCGCCAATTAACGATTGCTCCTCGAACATCTCTCCAGCAAACCGATTGTGCCATTCTACCGTTCGATTTTCACTGTATAAAATGATGCCGAACGGCAATGTACTGATCGCTTCCCCTTCCACCCGCTTGATCCGGAAGGAAAGACCGCTGATATATTGATTCAGTTCCCGACGGAAAGCCAGTTCCGTCTTCAGCATCAGCCCGCCGAGCAAGAATGACAGCAGCAGTCCCATCACACCCAGTTCCCAGTTGTACATGGAAATACATATGACAAGCACCAGCAGCAGCAAAAACGCCCATACAGTCTGATAGCCGTGCCAGCGTTTTTGTAGAAATTTAGGCATGACTGTTCACCCTATTTCTTTGATCTTGTAATAGCTTCACGCAGCGGAAAGGCCAAATCAATAATACCTATAATGCGGAGCGGTTGGAACACCAGAACGACGAGCGACAGCAGCAACGCAATCACCGGGCTCATTTTACGGCTATGCGTCCAAAAGTATACAAAACCGATCGTCTGGATAATAAAACATGCATGGATCAGCGGCAGCATACTAATGGAAACCGTTTGAATCCAGCTGCTATCGGAAGACCCTGCTATCCATTCAATTACAATAGCCAGCAGATAATACCAGATCAGGGCGCGCGGTAGCATCCACTCGCGGGCAGGCTTCATTTTGCGTACCGGCACATCGAGACTGCTCAATGCCGGACGTGCCAAAGCATGCGTGATCACCGCCAGTAAGAACGAGGTCACGATTAGCACATATGGAACTTTACCAATCAGCATCGTACCGAGTCTCTGCGTATCTTCCGCCGTCCAATTCATGTTCGAAAACATCGGATTAGCATTCAAAACTTGCTGTACTATATTTGCCGATATCGCAGCCTGATCACGAAGGTACTGCGAAAGATCAAACCCAAAGGAATACGTAGCAATAAACAGAATAACCAACAACTCGGCTAAAATAATGCCCATTCCGGTCATCAACGCCTGAAAAGCAGGTCCTCCCTTTTTATATATCCGTCCCATCAATATAGAAGGAATCAGAAAGTAAATCGCAGGAAGCAGCGAATACACATCGAGTAGCGCTATAATTAACAGCACCGGTATGACGTGAACCAGAAATCCTTTGAAAGGCAGCGATGAAAACAATACAGCGCCAGGCACAATCAGCAAAAATACGGTAATGATTCTTAATGGTGTCAATAGAGTCAGCAGCAGAAGCAAATAAATGACGCTCCATGCTACAGTTGCCAAGCGGAATTTCAACGTTTTCACCTCTTACGCATATGTTCTTCCAGTGCGGAAATGTCCTGATACCAATCCTCCAGCTGGTGTCCTTCTTTTCTGTGCTTTCTTAGCTTGTCGATGAGTAGATCATCCAATTCACGGTAAGACACTCCAAGACGCCTCCCCAAAATATAACTGCTCATCACCAAGCTTGCCAAACAATCACCAATGCGGGCTGTACTACCTTCCCACATCGCTTTAAACAGACGGGAAACTTGGTCAAGCACCTCTGTTTTAAGCCATTCAATAACCTTGGCCCGTTTAACTACATCCATTTCTTTAGGCATATGATGAAGAGTCACACCCCTCTGAAAAAGCTTTATTCTCCATTATAGCATATCCTATTCTGAAAATAACTGTTACCCCGTAGGGTAAATAGTTATTTTCAGAGCAGCTTTACTGCTTATTACAAGACCTTGTCAACACTGTTGCCCCATAGGGCAACAGTGATTCTCAGAGCAGTTACGCTGCTTATCTTAGCCTGAAGTATTAAGCGATTCCCTGGACACAAATTTTTCACAATACTCAATAATCTGGCTGCGGCGCACAATGCCGATAAACCGTTCCATATCATCCACAACGGGTACAAAGTTCTGCACCTTAGCCAAATTAATTAAATCCTCCATATTCGCATCAATGGACACGGGCTTCATCGAAACCCGCAGTGGAACGTCCTTCAGCATAAACTTAGAAGCGTTTTCAAAGGTGATTTTCCCCTCAGACTCTTTCATATGCCACAACAGATCACCCTCTGTAACCGTACCGGTATATCTACCTTCCTTATCCAAAATAGGAACCGCTGTAAAACGGTGATACTCCATCCGTTCCAACGTTTGCCGTAAAGTAGCATCCGCCGTTACACAAGCAACTTCCTGTTTGGGAAGCAAGAAAAAAGCGATATTCATGAGAAACGAATCCCCCTCAAAATCAAATGTAAATCAAATGATTACTCACTGAATGTCCTGCTTGTCGGGAAGCCTCAGCGTCTGCGGGGTTGTATCGGAATCTAGCCAGTTCGCAATCATGAGTCTGGCATATTCAAGTTCCTGTTCATTAGCCTGGTCATAATACAAGCCCTTCTTCTTGAACCCTTCCCCTGTAATCGTAAAACTTGATATTTGTGGATTGCCCTGCGAAATAGCCTGCTTGCCAAGCCCAGTAATAAAAGAAGGTTCCATATCGGTTTTGAAATTGGCTCCCATAATATCGAGCAGCTCCGGGATCTTGGTAATTCCGTTGATATTTAACAGCTTATCCGCCATAGCGTTCAAAAAAATCTGCTGCCTTTTTGTACGGTTGAAGTCGCTATCTTCCCGATATCTAACATAATACATGGCTTCTTCACCATTATAAAGCGGCTTACCCGCCTCAATACGGAACTTGATATGCAGCGGGTTTTTATTCTCAATTGGCTTATCGATTGGAAGCACAACTCCACCCACTGCATTCACGGCATCCTGAATACCCTGGAAATTAATCGTAGCATAATAATCGGCCTTATGCTCCATCAGCTTCTCTACTGTAGCCATGGACATATCTTCGCCTCCGAACGCATAAGCATGCCCCAACTTATCAAAATCATCCTCACCATTTCGATTCGGATCATGTCCGGCAATCTGTACATACGTATCCCTTGGAATGGAAACCAAGAGCACACGCGATTCTGCGGGCCGTACTGCAGCATAAATAACCGTATCCGAGCGACCACGCGCCTTTTCGTTTGGCCTTTGATCCGTACCCAGTAACAACACCGAAAAAGGTTCCTTACGGTAAGCCACTGTCTCTTGCTGCTGTTCCCCGGATTGTCGCGGCTGATAGGACTTCTCCAGCTTGCTTTCCAACGTCGGTGATACAAACCAGTCAAAAGCCACCAGCATCAGCTGTTTGCGGAACAGATAACCTCCCACTGCAATCAAAAACAAGACAATACATGAAATATATAGAGCAGTAAACCTTTTTTTCTTTTTGGGCTTTCCACTGGTCCTTCTCTTATGTCTTCTCTCCATAACAGGTTCCTTCCTTCTTTCCTTCACAAATCCCATCTCTTCATTAAACCGAATTAGTCCCTCATGAAGCGGAAACTTCCTCTCAAAGCATAAAAGGTCTGCTACCTTGTTGTCAAAAGTGCCATGGCGTAGTCAGTTCCTCAAATTCAGCGAATTCATGCCAAAAAGGCTTTGACCTCACGGTCAAAGCCCCAATTCATGTTTATATCCGTATTCTATGTAGCTTTCAAAGTCATTTTTCGCCTTAATGCGGAGCCAGTTTCACCAAATTTTGCAGTCGGACCGGGAAAGAGGTAGACAGGGAAAAACCATAATCGAACAACTTCCGTGTCTGCTCAAAACGCTCTTCCTTGCTCGGTGCACCCAGCACCACAGCAACTAACCGTCTGCCATGCTGCTCAGCTGTGCCAGTAAAGCAGTATCCAGCATCGCTTGTATACCCTGCTTTCAGTCCGTCCGTTCCCGCGTAAGAGTATGGTCCAGCCAAGGAAGGCAGCATCCAGTTCGTATTACTAATGTAGATGCCCTTATCCTTCAACTCCATCTGTGTACGACTGGACGTTCTCAAAATCTCCGGATGTGACGTAATCAAGTAGGAGGCCAACTTTGCCGTGTCGCTTGCCGTCATTTTCGTTTCTCCCCGAATATCCTCAGGATGATTCGGCCCTAATTCACTATGTCCTGCCCCAGAGGCATTGCTAAAGCGACTATCGGATGACAACCCAATTTGGGCAGCTTTTTCATTCATACGCTTCACAAAAGCTGATTCATTCCCTGCGGAGCGCTCCGCCAGCGCCACAGCGGCATCATTCGCTGAATACACAACCATACTCTGGAACAGTTCGGATACTGTCATCCTTTCACCATACCGGAGAGACAGATTTACACCGCCCACCGTACTGGCGTAACGGCTAATTCGCACCTCATCATTCCAGCCTAACCGTCCAGCCCGAATATCCTCCAGCACCAATAGCTCAGTCATGAGCTTGGACATATTTGCGGAAGGCATAGGCGTATCGCCGTTCACATCCATCAGCAATTCCCCCGTATGCATGTCCATCAGCACCGCAGCCTCTGCATCCACATTCGGCTTTCCTATCAACAAGCGGGGTCCAAGTGTAATAAAAATCAATATAATAAGTACCGGGACGACAATAGCCCAACGTAACCAGTGTTTTTTCATCATCGTAATAACCTCCATACTTTATTAGACGATGAAAAATCCATTTTGTCTGCAACTTTTTGAAAAAAAGATACAATTTTTTTACCTTTTCTATTCCACGGCAAAATATCCGCCAATCCCTGCTTTCAGGATGACGGATATTTTGCTTCCTAATTATAGCGATTAGGCAAAATGACAGGCTACAAAATGTTGGTCACCCGCATCTCGATATACCGGAGTTTCTGTTTTACAGCGTGCTTCCGCCATAGGACAGCGCGTATGAAACTTGCAGCCTGAAGGTGGATTGGCCGGAGACGGGATGTCCCCTTTCAGCACAATCCGCTGTCTCTTGATCGTCGGATCGGGAATCGGTACTGCTGATAGCAGCGCCTTTGTGTACGGATGAAGCGGATTGCTGAACAGCTCCTCCTTGGAGGCCAGCTCTACCATTGAGCCCAGATACATCACACCAATCCGGCTACACAAATGCTCGACTACACTCAGATCATGCGAGATGAACAGATAGGTCAATTGGCGCTCCTGCTGCAAATCACTTAACAAGTTAATGATCTGGGCCTGAATAGACACATCCAGAGCAGATACTGGCTCGTCAGCCACAATAAAATCAGGATTCAAAATCAAAGCCCGTGCAATCCCAATCCGCTGACGCTGACCGCCAGAGAACTCATGCGGATACCGATCATAGTGATACGAGGACAGCCCGCAAATGTCCAGCGTTTCGTTGACCTTCTTCCGCAGCTCACTACGATCAATCAGCCCGTGATCCAGCAACGCCTCTCCAATGGCTTCACCGACCTTAATTCTCGGGTTCAGTGAACTAAAGGGGTCCTGAAAAACGATTTGCAGCTTCGGACGAAGCGCACGAATCTGCTCCTTGTTTAACGCGTGCAAGTCTTCGCCTTTGTATCGTACCGATCCCTCTGTCTTATCCATTAATCTGAGAATCGTACGTCCAATTGTACTTTTGCCGCAACCCGATTCTCCTACCAGACCGAAGGACTCACCCTTATGAATGTTAAAAGAGACATCATCGACTGCTTTCACATGTCCGACAGTACGCTGAAAAATCCCGCCTGTGATTGGGAAATACTTTTTCAGCCCTTCCACTTGAATCAAAGGCTCGCTCATATCCGTTGCCCTCCTTCTTCCTCATATAGCCAGCAGGCAACCTTATGACCATTCTCCTTTTCATTCAAGGGAGGAGCCTGATCCTTGCAAAT
The DNA here is from genome assembly GCF_059772165.1 of Paenibacillus sp. TY11. Lineage (NCBI taxonomy): Bacteria > Bacillati > Bacillota > Bacilli > Caryophanales > Paenibacillaceae > Paenibacillus > Paenibacillus sp. TY11. The sequence goes on from NZ_JCBAIQ010000001.1 coordinate 442,268, forward strand.
TTGCATACAATGGGAGCACCGATCATGAAAATGACAATTTTCTCCCAGCTCAATCGGATTTGGAACCTGTCCTGGGATAGAATACAGTCGATCCATTTTCTGATTAATGACGGGTTTCGCCTTTAATAGTCCTTGAGTGTATGGATGTTGCGGATTTTTGAACAGCTCAATGACAGGAGCCTCTTCAATAACGTTCCCGGCATACATAACGACCACATAATCAGCCATTTCTGCCACGACACCCAAGTCGTGCGTAATCAGCATAATGGACGTTTTAAGCTTATCCTTCAAATCCCGCATCAAATCGAGAATCTGCGCCTGAATCGTAACATCCAGTGCCGTTGTCGGTTCATCGGCAATCAATAGCTTTGGATTACAGCTTAATGCGATGGCAATCATGATCCGCTGGCGCATACCGCCACTCAATTCATGAGGATAGGAATGAAATATTTCCTCTGACCGCGAAATACCCACCAAATTAATCAGTTCAATTGCCCGAGCACGTGCTTCTTTTTTACTCATTAATGTATGCATCAGCAACGGCTCCGTGATCTGTTCCCCAATCGTAAGCACTGGATTCAGAGAAGACATCGGCTCTTGAAAAATAATCGAGATGTCATTGCCGCGAATTTGCTGCATTTGGCCTTTATTGAGTTTTAGGAGGTCTTTGCCCTCGAACCAGATTTGTCCGTCTGAGGTGTGGGGAGAATCAATCAACCGCATCATCGTCATCGCTGTTACACTCTTACCGCAGCCAGATTCTCCTACCACACAGAGCGTTTCACCCTCACGAATTTTAAAACTGACGTCATTGACCGCTTTGACAGTTCCGTTAGAGGTATGAAAGTGGGTTTTCAGGTTACGAAATTCAATCAAAGCATTTTCCATAAACGTTCGTCTCCTACTTCTTCATTTTAGGGTCCAGCGCGTCACGCAAACCGTCACCAATCAGGTTAATCGCTACAACTGTAATTAGAATACACATTCCCGGCGGGACCCATATCCAAGGCCGTTTGCGGAAGTCGATTAGGTTATTCGCAGCCGATATCATGTTCCCCCACGAAGGTGTGGGCGGCACAACGCCGATTCCCAGGTAACTGAGCGCAGATTCTGTAATAATCGCACCAGCCACTCCAAGCGTAGCCGTAACAATAATGGTAGGAATCGTGTTCGGTAGCAAATGTCGAAATATTTTGCGGCGGTCTCTCAAGCCTAGCGCTTCCGTCGCCTGCATGAACTCCTGTTCACGCAGCGTAAGAATCTGCCCCCTGACCAGACGGGACAAGCTCGTCCAGCTCAGGACCCCGATAATGAGCATCAGAAAATAAATGCGATTCGACGGATCGACCTTCAAATCCGACAGAACAGCACCTAAAATAATAAGCAGCGGTAATGTAGGCAGCGCCATGAAAATATCGGCAATCCGCATAATAACCGTATCCACGCCTTTACGATAAAAACCTGCCAGCGCACCCAACGTCGCTCCGATCATGACCGAAATAAACGTGGCGACCAGCCCCACCGTCAAAGAAATACGGCCGGCCAGCATCGTACGCAGCAAAATATCTCTACCAAATTTATCTGTGCCGAGCCAGTACTTAGCATTAGGCGATAAATTTTTGTCAGATAGCTTGTAATCGTCTAAATGATAAGGTGAAATCATCGGTCCAAATATACAAATGATAACCATCAGAATTAATATAACGAGACCAGCCAAAGCCAGACGGTTTTGGTTAAAACGGCGAACGGCGATTCTCCATGGAGACGCTTCAGGACGGATCGCCGCCTTTTGATTCGTTTCAATCGTGACTGTTTCTGCGGACAATAGTATCCCTCCTACTTCAAGCGAATTCTTGGATCTGCCATGCCATACAATACATCAGAGAGCAAATTGCCGATGAGCGTAAGAACCGCTAAGAAAATCGTGAAGCCCAACATAAACGGATAATCCCGCATACTAATCGACTCCAGATAGACCTGACCCACACCCGGCCACACAAATACCTTCTCCAGAATCATCGCCCCACCAAATAAGGCCGGAAGCTCGAAGCCGAGCAGTGTGATTGCTGGAATCAGTGCATTGCGCAGTGCGTGCTTGAAAATAACCGTCCGTTCCTTCAAGCCTTTAGCGCGCGCGGTACGAATATAATCCTGACGAATGACCTCCAACATGCCTGTACGGAAATACCTAGTCAGGCTCCCTGTGCTCAGCATCGTAAGTACGAGTGTCGGCAGGAACATATGCTTGAAAACATCCACCATATAAGCCCACGAGCCTGGCTCCATTCCTGCTGTGGTCATACCCCCAACTGGAAGGATCCCCCATTCAAGGGCAAATATTTTGATGACCAGAAGACCAATAAAAAATGAAGGCAGCGACATACATAAGAAAATGAATAACGTGACAAACTTATCGAATAACGAATATTGAAACTTGGCTGAAAATACCCCGGCAATAACGGCAATCAGCCAGCTAAAAATAAGACTAAAAAAAGCGATAATAAAAGAGTTCCATACATAATTGCCAATGACTTTCGTTACTGGCTGCTTATGCTGCAATGAATCCCCCATATTTCCCTTTAACATATTACCGGCCCATATAAAATAGCGTTGGTACTCCGGTTTATCCAGCCCGTAGATATGTCGTAGCTGCTGCGCCTTTTCGGCGGTCATATTCGGGTTCTGCTTGGCTGTAATATAATCACCCGGCACCATGGCTGAAATCGCAAATACGATAATGGATATGCCAATAAGTGTGGGGATGAGCTGCAGCAGTCTTCGAATAATGTACTGCTTCATATTCATTCCTCCAGACGAATAAAGTGATATGCCCAGCTCGTGAGAGCTGAGCATACGATTGGCAACCCTTATTGAGCGATCTGAGCGTTATGCAGAGTGAACTCAAAATCTTTGTATGGTGTAATTTCTAAGCCGGTTACACGTCCATTAACTGGCCACATATCCCTGCGCTGATACATAAAGATGGCTGGCAGATCTTTGTTCAGCTCTTGATAGAGCTGTTTGTAAATCAGTTTGCGTTTCTCTTGATCCAGTTCATGCTTGCCAGCAAGCGTCAACTCATCGACCTTTTTATTAGAGTAGCCGATATCATTTTGCGCACCATTCGTAATATAAGTCGTTGTATCTGGATCTGGAGTCAAGCCCCAAGCCGCAAAGAACATATCAAACTTGCCCGTATCCTTTTTATCCATAATGGCATTGAAATCCAAGGTTTCGGACGTCAGCTTGATGCCCAGTTCCTTGTAGTTATTGGACATGATCGGTAGCAAGGCCTCTACTACTGGGTTGTCAGCAGTCGCAGAGAAGTTAATGGTCAGCTTTTCGCCGTCCTTTTCGCGAATTCCGTCAGCGCCAACCTTCCAGCCTGCCTCATCCAGTAAAGCCTTCGCCTTAGCTGTATCAAATTCGTATTTATTGATGCCTTCATCCGTATAAGACCAAGCTTCTGTAGACTGTGGAATGTTAATGACATTCGCATATGGACCATACACGCCCTGCACAATCTCCTTGCGGTTCAAGCCAATCGTTAGAGCTTGACGTACTTTAGGGTCCTTAAATTTCTTTTCTTTGTGATTAAACGCAATATATCCATAGCCGTTCGTCGGCATAATATTCACGTCCAGGAAGCCCAGAGACTTCAATTCCTCTACGTTATCTTCAGTAACTGTAACATTGTCTATATCCGTTTCACCTGTTTGCAGCATAGACAGGTTAGTTTCTTCTGTCGTTGTTTTGAAAATAACCGATTTCACCTTTGGTGCGCCTTTGAAGTAGTTTGGATTCGCTTCAAATACGACTTGTTGACCCGGGGAGAAGCTCTTCAGCACATACTGCCCGGAGCCGATTGGCTTATTATTAAGCGCCTTGATGCTGTCCAGGTTACCCTTTTTGAAACCTTTTCCGTAATAAGCTTCTGGCATGAAGTATTGCTCACCCAGAAAATCTTTTGTGTAAGCTGTTGCTTCTGTAACCGTTACCTCTACCGTGTTATCATCAATGACCTTGATACCAGGGATATCATTTGCTTTACCATCGTGATATTCTTTACCGCCTTTAATTTTAAAAGATAAAACATCCGTTTCTCCATCATAATTCGGATCATGCAGTACCTTGAGAACAAAGGCGTAATCCTTCACTGTTACTGGCGTGCCGTCACTATACTTCACGCCTGGTTTCAAATGGAATGTATATTTTAGACCATCCGGCGATACATCAACCTTGTCAGCCAAACTATTTTCATATGTACCATCCGCCTTCACCTGTAAGAAGGAGTCAAATACTGTTCTGACTACATATAAATCGTAAGTCGTTTGCCAGAATAGCGGGTTAAATACCCCTTTAGGTGATGTCATACCTACTACAATGTTATCTTTCCGATTCGTCGCTCCCGGAGGATTTTGCGTCAGATCAGTTGCTTTAATAACGCCCTCCGTAACTGGTGCAGTCCCTTCATTTCCCTCTGTTTTATTGCCCGCATTGCCTTGCTGTGGCTGTGCCTCATTAGCACCTCCGCTACATCCTGCAAACAGAACACCAACGATCGTAAGCACCATAAGCAAAGAAACCCATTTCTTCGTCTGCACCATCCTGTTAATCCCCCTTAGTCGGTTCTTTATTTAACAGCCTGTCTCATTCCTGCGGTGATTCATTAAAGCTTGAGGTTTGAAAATGAAGTTTGCACATCCTCCTTACTGTTACCAATGATAGCGTAAAAACGTGTTTTAGACCTTTGGTCAATTTTTTGCGCTGACAACCATTACATTTTTATTAAGGTTTATCTTAAGTGTAAAATAATATCACGTCAATATCTTTTTTTATGTAATATAAAAATGCAAAATATCTATTTATGTAAAGTTTATGAATTTTATTTGTGGAAAACGACAAAAACCAGGTTTTCATGTAATATTAAATAACATTTCGGATGACCGAAATGTTTACTCTGGCGAGTTGGGGAGCTTGCAATTTCAAAGCCACTAAAAGGTGAACTATGCTTTATGGGTAAACATGGATTGTATTATTAGTAAGTTACAATAGATGGAACTTGTTGTCAATATAAAAAATCATAAAAAAAGATGTCCCCGGGATCGGGAACATCTCTTCTTTCCACTCACTACTATTCAGTAGTGTAAGGAAGCAATGCGATTTGACGGGAACGTTTAACAGCGATTGTCAACATACGTTGATATTTCGCGCTTGTTCCAGTCACACGACGAGGAAGAATTTTTCCACGTTCGCTGATGAATTTTTTAAGCAGGTCTGTATCTTTATAGTCAATGTGAGTAATTTTGTTCACAGTGAAGAAACATACTTTACGACGTTTGTTGCGACCACCACGACGAGCTGGTCTTTTGTTATCGTCTCCGCCTTCTCTTTGTCTGAAGCCCATTCTTTGTCAGTCCTTTCCCAATTAAAATGGTAGATCATCATCCGAAATATCGATCGGTTTTCCGTCATCGGAAAAAGGATCCTGATTGTTTCGCGAGTTATTATTCCCACGTCCACTATTGCTGTTACCGCCTCCGAAAGGAGACTCTTCACGCATACCTCCACCGCTATTGCCGCCACCGTTGCCGCTATCGCGGTTAGATTCCAAGAAACGCACATTATCAGCAACAATTTCGGTCACGTATACACGTTTTCCTTCGTTGTTCTCATAATTACGCACCTGAACACGGCCTTCAACAGCCGTCAAACGACCTTTACGAAGATAGTTAGCGCATGTTTCAGCAAGCTGACGCCAGGTTACGATCGGCAAGAAATCCGCTTCCCGTTCGCCGCCTTGACTCGTAAACGGACGGTCTACAGCCAGGGTGAACTGGGTTACTGCTACACCAGACGGTGTATAGCGCAGTTCTGGATCTTTGGTCAAACGACCGATCAGAATGACACGGTTCAACAATCCAATCCCCTCCTTTGAGCGTTGTTCATTACGTAAATCACGTACAATAATTAAGCTACGTCGTTCGTAATGAGATAACGAATTACTTCGTCAGAAATTTTCATGATACGTTCAAGCTCAGTAACAACAGCAGGTTCTGCTGTGAAGTTTACCAGAACGAAAGAACCATCACGGAATTTCTTGATCTCATACGCAAGACGGCGTTTAGTTACATCGTGACTCGTAATTTCGCCACCGCCGTTAGAGATGATACCTTGGAATTTATCGACTGTCGCTTGAACAGCTTCTTGTTCAATGTCAGGACGAATAATATACATCGCTTCATATTTGCGCATTCTTTACACCTCCTTATGGACATAAGGCCCTCAATCTCAGTTGAGAGCAAGGAACGAGCCTAAACTCGCACTAAAACAGTTTACCAAATCGAACAACTGAATGCAACCTACAAATTCAATGCACAAGACTAAATCGGCTAAATACACTTCATATCATTAGCTTCTATACAATTTTATAGCATATCAAAAATTTCGCATATATAAAGGAAATAATTTGATTCACTTACTATCTGTATGCCCGATTTCGCATGTTTCTGTCCAAGACAGCGCACAATAACCGTTGCAGTCCAAATTCATTTATCTAAGGAGGCACAATCATGGGTGAAAAGACTGAGTTCGAACCAGGAGATAAGGCCCCGAACGACGGCGTATATATGGAGGTCGGAGAAAAGAGCTTCCATACTGAAATTCAAAACCCGCAGCAAGTAACGTTGGAAAGAGGCGAAACTTTTCCGGAGACCACCAACCATAACCGCAAGTGGAAGAAAAAAACGAAAGCTCGCGTCCACTAATGTATATTTCTTCGGAATCCTGGCCATATTATGATTAGGCGATACAACAGAGAGGTGTGGTTCCGTTGGATTACGTAGCCGGACAAACTGTTAGGAGATCCATTCAAGGCATTAGAAGCGTTAGGTTTGTGTAAAAGGACACTGTCTTTTCAACACTGGTATTGCTTGTCAGTACACCGAGTTTCATGATGTGATTGGACAGATCGTATCCTGTTAAAAATGTATCGCCTACGATGGAGGACCTTTGTGGTCCTCCTTTGTTGCATTATCGGACTTTTTGCATATACTGGTAAAATGCAGATTAATTCAGCTCCTTCTGCTAGAATATATCCAAGTACAAAGACCTACTATCTACGGAGGTTTAAAGATGAGCTATTCTCGAATATTAAAGTGGATATCAGGTATATTCGAATTGGTGCTTGCCGTACCGATTGTGGGGGGAGCTATTGTCATGGGGACCGGCTACTCAGCTCTGGGATTTATGCTTGTCCTGCATGCAGTAACACTTATCCTGTCGTTACGCAATCAGGAAGCGATCTACGGCTCTGTATGGGGAGTGCTCACTTCCTTGCTAGCCTGGATACCCTTTGTAGGCTGGGCTCTTCATTTGATTGCAGCGATCCTTCTGATGATCTCTGGCTCAAAAAAAACAAAACGCTATCATTACCCGCCTAACCAGCTATAACAAAAGAATGCTCCTAACGGCAATTATTTCTCCGCTGTCAGGAGCATTCTTTTGCTGTAACGCCTTACTCATCCCCCAATAGATTCTTGATCATTTCTTCAATATCGTTAAATAAAGGGGTTACCTCTTCTCTCTCATGGTCGTCCCATATCCACAAGAGGTTCACTTTATCATAGTCTTATGATCGTTTATTTCCATATACCAAAAAATCTCCTACATCCATAGACGTAAGAGATTGGTTTATTTATTAAATGAAGTTAGTGGCGGAAAGAGTGGGAGTCGAACCCACGCACGCCTTGCGACGCCTAACTGATTTCGAGTCAGCCCCCTTAGACCTCTTGGGTACCTTTCCGCAGCAAGGATAATTATATCATCATTGCAACTCCGACGCAAGCTGATTCTTGTCCATCACCATTCATTTTTCTCGGCTCAATTCGTCTCCGTGTTCTGCTCGTCGGCGTCGGCCTTTGAGCGCAGCACCTTCTTCATATTCTTTTCGAACTTGGCACGCGGAATTAGCACACTATGCTGGCAACCGACACATTTGATTCGAATATCCATCCCCATGCGGATAATTTCCATCTCATTCGTTCCACAGGGATGAGGCTTCTTCATCTGCACAATGTCCCCCAGTTCAAATGACTTACGCTCCACCCTTCTCCCCCCCTTTTCTTCCTTGCTCATCTTCTTTTTCAAGGGTTATCGCCGTCTCCAACGCGGCCTGACGATGTTCCTCATCCTCTAGAGCCTTCTTGATGTTATTCTGAATATCACGCTCTACCACGGCCCCTGTATTCGGCATACATTCTGCCACAACACGCACAATATACTCTGATGTAGTCATGGACTGAACCCCTAGCACATCCGGTATATTTAGTATCTGTACATTGGACTCTTCAATGCCTTGGATTGCCTGTTTTACCAAGCCGACTGCTTCCTCCAGGCTACGCTCAGCCTTCATCGGCACATCCACTACCGCCAACGCGTTAGACATGGAGAAGTTCGTTACCGTCGTAATTGAGCCGTTCGGTAAAATGTACACCTCACCTTTCCAGCTCACCAGTCTGGTTGTACGCAGCCCGATCATTTCTACCGTACCCTTGAAAGTACCTGTCTGAATGACGTCTCCTACGGCAAATTGATCCTCAAAAATAATAAAGAATCCGGTAATTACATCCTTAACCAAACTCTGTGCCCCAAAACCAACAGCCAGTCCAAGCACTCCAGCTCCGGCAATCAGAGGACCAAGATTAATGCCCATTTGAGACAGCACCAGCATGATCAAGATGAAATTGAATACAATGTTTGTTACATTTTTTAGCAGTTCTCCAACAGTCGTTAACCGCCTTGTATTCAATCGGAACCTGCCGTTATCTCCCTTTTGTTGCATCGACTTATCTATAATTTTATTAATAACTCGGATAAAGATACGTGTAATGATGAAAATAATTGCGATTTTCAAAATCACAAACAAAAAGGCCGACCACATTTCACCATCTGTAATGAATTTCCATGCGGCATCCTTCAAGTGAATAGCACCTTTCACTACCTCTTCTGTGCCTGAATCGCCCTCCAGCCAATGCATAAAGGTCATGCTGTACTCCTCCTTAAACAAGGGAACTACTCTTCCTGCTTCCCAAATTCTATTTCCTACTATATAAGCTTATCTACTGACTTCAAACATATGGCTATGAATAATCTACTTCCCCCGAGTATAAAAGCACAAGTTTATCCATATACTAGCTACTATCTTGAGAATAAATGTTACCCGCAGGCTAATTGTTATTGTCCAAGGTAGCTGATACAGCTGGTTTACATCCTTAGATCCATGCTGTCATAACAGCATAACGGTCTATAAAGCGAGTGCAACCTCCACACTCCATTACAGAGCGAAAGGAAGATTCCATGACTCATCCATCTGACTTCATTCCGGGGCAAGAACCCCTAAGCTTAAAAATATCACACACCGACCCCGGGATCCAATCAGCCATCATCCATCGTTTGCTGTTCCATCTGCACCAGGCGCCGAGTCTGCAAAATATCGTCATTATTTGCATCGGCACCGACCGTTCTACTGGAGATTGCCTCGGTCCGCTCGTAGGTACCCATTTGTCACGCTATAAAAGCCCTCTGTTTAACCTGTATGGAACATTAGAGGAGCCTGTACATGCCATGAACCTGCAAACGACGCTGAACGGCATATATGCCCGGTATGAACAGCCTTATATCATTGGCATAGATGCATGTCTTGGACAAACCTCCAGTGTTGGATGCATCCAGGTTTCAGATGGTCCTCTCAAGCCTGGAGCGGGTGTAAATAAAGAATTACCGCCGGTCGGCGATATCCATTTGACTGGTATCGTTAACGTCGGCGGCTTCATGGAATACTTCGTGTTGCAAAATACGAGACTAAATTTGGTAATGAAATTATCAGATATCATTGCTGGTAGCTTATACTCCGCGATTAAGGAGTGGCATTACCGTTCTGTCCTGCTTGCTGCGCAAGAGTAATGGCTTCTTTTTCTTCAGGTGATAAGGAATAGGTGGATTGTCCCGCTTCCAGAGGCTTGGCATACACATATGAGCCATCCCGGTTATAAATGCCGGTTAATACCATGCCGTCCTGATTGTCGTCTACAATAGCCAGAGAGAAGCTTAAATCGCTCCCTCTCTCACCAAAGGCATTATAGCGTTTGATGCCTATATGTCCCTTCAAGCCAGTCAGTTTGTTACGTAGTGATTTCATACTAGCACGATGGGTTTCCTGCTCATCCTCAATCGTATCCATCTGTACCTTTAAATCAATCAGCAGCGTTTCCAAATTCTCGACACCGCTGCCTGCCATCATGGTTTCATACTTTCGCCGCATCTTCTTCAGCTTTGCACCCTGCACGATAATAACAATCAACAGGATGAGCAAAATAAGCACGATCCCTGCAACGATTCCGGCAAGCTGTTCCATGATTAGTCCATTCAATTCAGCCATATGCTTGCTTCTACTCCTCTACCTCAAAAATCATGTTAATGCATACCTTTTATTTTATACGTTTGAGAACAGCGAAACAAATAACACAAGGCTATTAGTTTATCCATCAAAACCATTCTAATTCCTGCAATTCCAGACAAAGCAAAGACATATCTCACTTCCCATTTCGCTCAAGGAGACATGTCCATATTTTTACAGACTACTGTAATAGCTCCAGTAATCTTTCCAAATCCTGCTGGCTGTAATAATTCAATTCGATTTTGCCTTTATCCTTATTGTGCTTAATCTTCACAGTTGTTTTAAAACGCTCACGCAGGGACTCTTCCATATGGTCAATATAGGGGTCCTTTTTTCGTACCTTCGTTTTGGCTTTCGTTTCACCAGGCTTATGATCCAACTGCTGTACAGCTTCCTCCAGTTCGCGAACACTCCACTGCTGTTCAATACATTGCTGTGCTAACTGCTTCACCATGTCTGGATCTTTGAGCCCAACAATTGCTCTAGCGTGTCCCATTGATAATGTTCCACGTGAAACATGATCCTTAACTTCCTCAGGTAATGCGAGCAAGCGAAGAAAATTTGCAATATGAGAACGTGATTTTCCCACTTTCATGGACAACTCTTCCTGAGTTAAAGAAAATTGATCCATTAACCCCTGATAAGCTACTGCCACTTCCATCGCATTCAAATTTTCACGCTGCAAATTCTCAATCAGGGCAATTTCCATCACCTGCTGATCAGTGAAATTGCGAACAACCACAGGTATGGTCGGATTCCCACAAAATTGAGATGCCCGAAACCGCCTTTCTCCGGCTATAATCTCATATCCTCTCAATACACTACGTGCAATAATAGGTTGGATAACACCGTGCTGACGAATGGATTCGGCTAATTCCTTAATGGACTCTTCATCAAATGTTTTTCGAGGCTGGTACGGGTTTGCACGCAACTGGCTGAGCGGAATGTCAACAACCTTGTCCTCTTCATTGACCGTAAGGGAGGGAATGAGTGCATCCAGTCCTTTTCCCAACCGTTTACTCATAAGATACCACTTCCTTTGCCAACTCAATATATACCTCTGCCCCACGAGAACGGGGATCATACGTAATAATGGACTGGCCATGTGATGGTGCTTCGCTGAGTCTCACATTGCGTGGAATAATCGTCTGATAAACCTTGCTTTGAAAATACTTTTTCACTTCTTCAATCACCTGAATACCCAAGTTCGTACGGGCATCAAACATGGTTAACAACACACCTTCAATTTGCAGTGAGGTGTTTAGATGCTTCTGTACTAATCGCACAGTATTCAACAATTGACTTAATCCTTCCAACGCGTAATATTCACACTGGATCGGAATAATGACTGAATCGGAAGCCGTCAATGAATTAAGCGTCAAAATACCCAGCGATGGAGGGCAATCAATTAATATATAATCATAATTATGCTTGACGAGTTGAAGCGATCTTTTTAATCTCAATTCACGAGAAATGGTCGGTACCAGCTCAATTTCCGCGCCTGCTAACTGAATGGTTGCCGGAATAATATCCAATCCCTCAATCTGTGTACTGACAATCGCTTCGCTAGGATCAACCTCGTTAATGAGTACATCATAAATACAATTTGCCACATCCGCCTTATTGATACCCACACCGCTGGTTGTATTACCTTGCGGGTCGATATCCACGAGCAATACCCTTTTGCCGAGGGAAGCAAGTCCGGCGCCCAAATTCACGGAAGTAGTTGTTTTGCCTACTCCGCCCTTTTGATTGGCTACGGCTATTATTTTTGACACTTCATTCACCTCATAATTTAATCGGAATCCTGCTACATTCCATGATTGCAAAATGCTCTATGGAGACGTTACTTAGTCCTTAACTTACGGATAACGGCAATTTCAGAATAGAATGCGAGTATGCTGCGGTTTTATTTGGCGTTAGACAGAAAAAGCGGCAATTACTGCCGCCTGTACGCTTCATCCCTTACTTACGTTTGGGAATTTGAATGACAATCTCATAGTGATCCTCATGATCAGATTCCTTGGTTTTGATATCCAAGCCTGAGCCAGACACCATATCAATGGATTGACGAATCGTATTCAGCGCAAGCCGGACATCCTTGGTAAAGGAAATCCGCTTCGATTTCTTAATCGTGGATACTTGTTTATAAAAGGCAACTCGTGCCTCTGTCTGCTTTACATTGAGTTCCTTAGCAATGACTTCATCTAAAACCTTGTACTGTAGTTCCTCAGTCTCTAATGACAATAACGCACGAGCATGACGCTCGGACACCTTCCGTTCCATTAGAGCCTCTTTCACTCTCTCCGGCAGATGAAGCAACCGTATCTTGTTAGCAATAGTGGATTGGCTTTTGCCAAGTCGCTGAGCGAGGCTTTCCTGAGTAAGTTGATGCAGATCAATCAGCTTTTGGTAAGCTACAGCCTCTTCAATCGCAGTTAGCCCTTCCCGTTGAAGATTCTCAATCAACGCGATGGATGCAGCTTGTGAATCATTAAACTCACGAACAATGGCTGGAATCGTGTCCATACCCAGTTTGGTGACAGCTCTCCAACGACGTTCCCCTGCTATAATTTCATATTGTCCATTACGGAAACGAACGACAATCGGTTGAATTACACCATGCGTCTTAATGGTCTGGCATAGCTCATCAATCTTCTCGTCGTCAAATATGGTACGGGGCTGATAAGGACTGCTGACAATATCCCGAACTGGAATTTGTTTTATTTCGTCCCCAGTGGATCGCTCCGTCAAACCAAATAGCTTGGAAAATTGTTCTTTCATTCCGTATAATACCACCTAATTTCATAATAGCACCATACTAACAGCGCTTCGTGAAAAACAGTTCCTTACGCGGATCGTAGACCCTTTTATGATGAAACAGCGCCGTAAGCGGGTACACTCCACGTACTCCCCTGACATTTGTTGTCCCACTCCCCTATATGTATATCTGAATTCATGGGTACGGGAAGCAGTCAACCTACATTAAAACGATTATCTCTATTCTATCACTTTTCCAGCCATAATCCTATCGTCTCTACCAGCTTTTCGGAAGGATCGGAGAATAAATTGTGCATCCTCTTCGATAACTATCTAGCCATCTTCCTTTCCAATGTAAACAAGGGCGCATTTTAGCTAGGAGTCTGCTATGTAAAGAGTCTATAAGCCATAAAAAAAGTGAATGTTTCACGTGAAACATTCACTTTCTTTCAAACATTTACACTAACGGCGCCCTCAAAGGTGTACCAGGCTTGCGCGGATATTTCCGTGGTGTAGCCGCTCTTTTTTCAATAATAATCATATGTCTGGCTGCATCTTCAACAGGTAGTTGGAAGGCCTGAACATGTTTGATTTTTCCCTTTAGCTCTTTCAAGCTGTAGGAAGCTTCCTTGATTTCTTCCGTAGGATCACTGCCCTTCATCGCGGCAAAGTGGCCCCCTTCACGAACGAACGGCAAACAAAATTCATTCAGTACCGCAAGACGGGCAACGGCTCTGGCTGTAACCAGATCATAACTATCACGGTGTCCTGTTTTACGTCCCAATTCCTCTGCCCTGCTGTGAATCAGTTCAACATTTTCCAAACCCAACTGCTCTACCACATGAGCTAAAAATTGTATGCGTTTGTTCAACGAATCCACAATAGTCAACTGAATCTGCGGAAAGCATATTTTCAAAGGAATACCTGGGAAACCTGCACCTGACCCAATGTCAGCCAGGCTTCCCACATCATTTAACGGAACATAAAAGGCTAGGGAAAGAGAATCGTAGAAATGCTTGGTGTACACTGCATCACGCTCAGTAATACCCGTCAGGTTCATTTTTTCATTCCACTCAACCAGCACACGGTAATACGTTTCAAACTGCTCTAACTGACTGTCATTAATCACAATGCTATGCTCTGCCAGTCGCTGCTTAAATTGCTGTTGTATCGTGTCCATTATGATCCCCTTGCTGCCGTCACGCGGTTATAATGCTCCAGATAAACCAGCAAAATGGAAATATCCGCAGGAGTTACACCCGAAATACGGGATGCTTGACCAATCGACATCGGACGGATCTTTTCAAGTTTCTGCTTTGCTTCAATGGCCAATCCTTGAACTTCATTGTATACAATATCCTCTGGGAGCTTCTTCTTCTCCATCTTTTGCAGACGCTCTACATGCATCAATTGCTTTTCGATGTAGCCCGCATACTTAATTTGGATTTCCACCTGCTCCTGCTCTTCCTCAGTAAGAGCTATAGGTGAAGGTGATATTTGTGCTACTTGCGCATAACCGATCTCTGGTCGACGCAGCACCGTTAACAAATTACTACCATCCTGTATCGGTGCAGATCCGCCTTGTTCCAGCATCTCATTTACATCAACCGGACGAACCTTCGCCAAGCGCAAACGTTCAATTTCTTGCTCTACCTTTTGCTTTTTATCCAAAAAGCGCTCGTATCGTTCATCCGTAATTAGGCCAATATCATGCCCGATCGGAGTCAATCGCAGATCCGCGTTATCATGACGCAACAACAGACGATATTCTGCACGAGACGTCAGCAAGCGATAAGGCTCATTCGTCCCCTTCGTAACCAGATCGTCGATCAGAACCCCGATGTAGCCTTGAGAACGGTCCAGTACGACGGGCTCTTTGCCCTGTACCTTGCGAGCTGCGTTAATCCCTGCCATAATCCCTTGACCCGCAGCTTCTTCGTAACCGGAGGTACCGTTAATCTGACCTGCTGTGAACAAGCCAGGAACTTTCTTCGTTTCCAAAGTAGGCCACAATTGTGTAGGTACCATTGCATCATATTCAATAGCGTAACCGTTACGCATCATCTCTACCTTTTCCATCCCTGGAATCGAACGCAGTACAGCTAATTGCACATCCTCTGGCAAGCTGGTCGACAACCCCTGAACATAGTATTCAGATGTATTTTTACCCTCAGGCTCCAAAAAGATTTGGTGCTTCGGCTTATCACTGAAACGCACCACTTTATCTTCAATAGATGGGCAATAACGTGGTCCCGTTCCTTCAATCAGACCGGAGAACATCGGCGCACGGTGCAAATTATCATTAATAATCTGATGCGTTTCTACTGAAGTATACGTCAGCCAGCAAGGAAGCTGCTCATTATCTGAAGACTTCGTTTCATAGGAGAAAAACTTCGGTTGATCATCACCCGGCTGTATTTCCGTTTTGCTAAAATCAATCGTGTCCTTATGCACACGCGGCGGAGTCCCTGTCTTAAATCGAACCAGATCAAAACCCAGCTCTCTCAAATGCTCAGACAGTCTCAACGAAGGCTGCTGATTGTTCGGACCACTCTCATACATCAGCTCACCCATAATGATTTTTCCGCGCAAATAGGTGCCAGTAGTCAGGACAACCGCTTTACTTCGATACTCTGTGCCCGTCTTCGTAATCACACCCACGCAATGACCGTCTTCCATAATCAGCTCTTCAACCATACCTTGGCGTAAGGTCAGATTCGGTTCCTTCTCCATCGTTTCCTTCATCGCATGCTGATAAGAGAACTTGTCAGCTTGTGCACGCAATGCATGAACCGCAGGACCTTTACCAGTATTTAACATTCTCATTTGGATAAATGTCTTGTCGATATTCCGACCCATTTCGCCGCCCAATGCATCAATTTCTCGTACCACATGACCTTTTGCAGGACCGCCAATAGACGGGTTGCAGGGCATGAACGCGACCATATCCAGGTTAATTGTGATCATCAACGTACGACAGCCCATCCGTGCTGCTGCCAAAGCCGATTCTACGCCTGCATGGCCTGCGCCTACGACAATTACGTCATAGTCGCCTCCTTGATATCCCATATCTCTCTTACCTCCTTATACATTCCGGTCTTCACGCCGAATATGTTCTTGTATATCTATAACGATAGCTGGCTTATATCAGCCATGCTGCAATGTCCCTATTTACCCAGACAAAATTGTGAAAATATTTGATCTATTAACGCATCATGCGCAGTATCGCCTACAATCTCGCCCAAATGTTCCCATGCCAGCCTTACATCAATCTGAATCATGTCGATCGGAACAAATTGATCAGCGGCTTCATAGGCATCTACCAGCGATTGGCGCGCCTTCTTCAGCAAAGCAATATGCCGTACGTTGCTGACATATGTCATATCCGCTGATTCCAGCTTGCCGCTAAAGAATAAATTTGATATAGCCTGCTCCAGTCGGTCTGCTCCCTCATTTTCCTTCACAGACATCGGTACGATGAGCTCCTCAGGAACATAGCGCAGCAACAAATCCCGGTCTACTTGGGCCGGTAAGTCCATTTTATTCATAATGACAATCGCTTGTCTACCGCGGATTTGTTCCATTAATGCCATTTCATCCTCATGCAGTGGTTCATTGGCGTTAATAACGATGAGTAGCAGATCCGCTTCACTAACCGCCGTTCTCGAACGTTCTACTCCGATCCGTTCCACTACGTCCATCGTTTCACGAATCCCAGCTGTATCCAGCAGCTTAAGCGGAATACTATTAATGGTTACATATTCCTCAATAACGTCACGGGTCGTGCCCGGAATATCGGTCACAATCGCCCGTTCGCCCTGAGCCAATGTGTTCAGCAGTGACGATTTGCCCACATTCGGCCTTCCGACAATCGCAGTGGTCAGCCCTTCACGCAAAATTTTTCCCTGCTCCGCCGTATGCAGCAGCCGATCAATTTCCGCCATGACCTGACTGCTTTTATCCTTGATTAACTCAGACGTAAAAGATTCCACATCATGCTCAGGATAATCAATGTTCACTTCGATATGAGCAAGTGTCTCCACCAAAACATGACGCAAACGACGAATATTCTGGGACAGCTGTCCATCCACCTGCTTCAAAGCTACCGAAAAAGCTTTATCCGATTTCGAACGAATTAAGTCGATGACACCCTCCGCCTGACTCAGGTCAATACGACCATTCAAAAAAGCACGTTTCGTAAATTCACCCGGCTCGGCCAGACGTATATTTTGCAGCAGTAGTAAATCCATCACCCGTTTGACGGCTACCACCCCGCCATGAGTGCTGATTTCTACGACATCTTCTGTTGTAAAAGAGCGTGGCGCCCGCATCACTGTAACTAAAACTTCCTCCACCTTTTCCTGGCTTGGAGGATCTATAATATGTCCATAGTGTACCGTGTGAGTTGGAGCCTTGCTTAGAGGCGTTTTGCTACGGAACAAAGCTTCCACTTCCGTGACCGCTTCGGGACCACTGACCCGTACAACCGCAATGCCGCCTTCGCCGACAGCCGTTGCAATGGCAGCTATGGTATCGCTCAGCATATAGTTTCAACCTCCTAATCAAGTAGAAACGGCATTGCCGTCCTTGATCAAGGACGGCACCCGTTTCAGCGAGAAATATAAGAAAAAAAGCAATGGCTTCTGCATCTTGCAGAGAGCCATTGCGTCGGATTATTTTTTGGCAATGACGACGCGCCGATTCGGCTCGTCCCCCTTGCTGTATGTTCTAACCAGCGCATGCTGTTGGAGCTTGGCGTGAATCAGCTTCCGCTCCTGTGACGGCATTGGCTCCAGTACCACTTCCTTGCCATAACGAATAGCCTGGTTCGCCAGCCGATCCGCCAAATCCTCCAGCGTTTTTTGCCGACGTGCACGAAATTGCTCGGCATCCAGCACAATTCGGATGAATTTGTCTGAATGACGGTTGGCAACGATATTCGTCAGGTACTGCAATGCATCCAATGTCTGTCCTCTGCGGCCGATCAGCATACCGAGCGACGGACCGGAAATATCCAGTGTACTTTCATCCTTGCGGTGGCGGACATCGACTTCAACATCCAGTCCCATTCCTGCTGCTGTTTCACGGATGAAACGGACCGCCTCTTCATAAGGATCTACAAGTCCCGTGGGTGCTTCCATGTTCATCTGTGCTTCCTGCGCAACAGGCTCAGTTCCTGATAAAGCCTGTCCCACGCTAGAAGGCGCTTGAGCCGATACATGAAGTTCAGCCGCGTGTGTGGTTTCGGGAGACGGCTCAGAGAGCAGCGTAAGCTCCACCTTCGCCTTCTTGACCCCGAGCCACCCCAGGAATCCTTTTGACGGCTGTTCCAACACGTTTACGGTTACCCGTTCACGGCTTACTCCCAGCTGGGAGAGTCCTTGTCTTACAGCATCTTCAACGGTTTTTCCTGATGTCACGACTTTGGTCATCTCGACTTTTTAGCCCCCTTCGAGTTTCTGCCACCTTTTTTCTTGTTATTGCTATTGGAGGAACCTGTTTTCGTGAGACTGGCTGTTTTCACATTTGCCAGTGCTGCTTCTTTATCCTTATTCCGATAAAGGAAATAGTTTTGAATGATCGTGTAAATATTACTGTAGAACCAGTATAACGGCAAAGCGGATGGGAAGTTGTACGACATGAACAGAATCAGCACCGGATAGACGTACAGCAAAAATTGCATCGGTCCCTGCTGCGGCGTCGGATTCATTTTCATCATCATCCAGGTTTGGATAAATGTCGTGATCGCTGCCAAAATCGGCAGGATAAAGAAGTGATCCGGTTTACCTAACTGGAGCCACAAGAAGTCATGATCCCGCAATGCCGAGTTATAGTAAATCGCATTATAAAGCGCGATAAAAATCGGCATCTGTACAAGCAAAGGAAGACAGCCAGCCATAGGGTTGACCTTGTTTTCCTGGAACAACTTCATCGTCTCTTGCTGGACTTTTTCAGGCGTATCCTTGTATTTCGCTTGTATTTCTTTTAATTGTGGCTGAATGGCCTGCATAGCTTTGGAACTGCGTACTTGCTTGAGTGTAAGCGGCAAAATAATGGTTCGCACGATAATCACCAGAATCAGTACGGCCAGGCCATACTCTCCAGAGAACCATTGGGCAAATGTATCCAGCGCATACGAAAACCAGTAAACGACATATCTTTGCCAAACTGATCCATTGGCCAAGTCTGCCGTCGTGTAAGAATTGTGGGCCGTCTGGGCACATCCGGACAGCACAGCAACAAGTGCCAATAAGGCAATCAGGAGGAACCATTTTCCCCGTTGAGTCTTCAAACGCGACACTTCATAACCCCTTTCTTAACCAATCCATTCCAACGTAAATCATACCATATCCTGTAGGACAAAGATACTGACTATCGGCGTGAAGACTTGAGCAGCGAGGCTTTGCGCAGAACGTGCAGCACGCTTTTCTCCAGCTCTTGATACGACATTGTAACCGCACCCTTACGAACGATAAAGATCAGGTCAATCTGCTCCACCAATTCATGCTCATGATGGCGCACAATTTCCTTAACGATTCTGCGCATCCGGTTGCGGACAACTGCGTTGCCGATCTTCTTGCTGGCCGAAATTCCGACGCGGAACTGCTCTACCTCTCTGCGGCGGAACCAATACACCACAAACTGATGGTTGGCAAATGATTTGCCATGGCGGTATACGCGCCCAAAGTCCGCCCGGTTTCGTAGACGCAATTTTTTTTGCACGGCGCTTCTCCTTGCTCATCTCTTTTACACACATCGGTAAGCTAACCCACACCTCTTATATAGTAAGAAGTATGGACAACATTCCAACATGGTAATCTCGCTTATTTTATATCCGTTTTCAAAAGCTTCATCTAATATAGAGCAGGATACGGGACTTCTCCCTCTTCTTTCACTACATTTCTATAGCAGTAGAAAAAGCGATCCGATCCATGAATACCTCAATTATGAAAAAAAAGACCACCGTAGTGGTCTTTATGCACGCATTACGCACTCAATACTTTTCTACCTTTTTGGCGACGAGCTGCCAAAACTTTACGGCCATTCTTCGTGCTCATTCTTTTACGGAAGCCGTGAACTTTTTTACGTTTGCTGACATTCGGTCTGAAAGTCGGTCTCATTGTGCTGCACCTCCTTACAAGGAATACGTTTTATATGGAATATACCTAACATAGCAATCTCCACAAAAAACACCTTTGTACATTTAACCACAAATAACGCTCAAAGTCAATGTACTTGTGAATCCTCTCCCTCTTTTTCACATTCAGGAAGCTTCCCCCTCTTACCCGCTCACTCACTTCACTCTTTATGCCCTTTTTTCATAATTTTTTTCGCCTCTCCTCCATCATCAGCATTCTATTTTAGTTTCCACTCCTCCAAAAACTGCTCTTTTTATATTTATTCATTCTATGACTTGAATCTATCCTGTTTTCAGATCGCCGTCATCAGGGTCGTTTAAAAATAATGTCGGAAACGTTACCGGAAATTTTCAGCAGAAAAACAAGCCCCTGTGACCAAAAGGCAACGGCTGTTATGCACAGATCCACAAAAAGAACTGAATTGTGATTTAAATGGTCATAACCTGTGCATAACATTTTAGAGTAAAAAAGAGTTATTGTCGAAAACTGAACAAATTATAAACAATATCTTGTGTTGTGAATAAAAATTGTACACAACAGATTGAATTTGTGGATAAATAACCACCAGTCATTGAAATACAAGGCTTCTTTTGCTATGATGATATTACTTTTGAATGTGAATATGTTGTTTTACCCTCCATATTATCAACACCCTGTGGATAAAGTTGTGAACAAGTTCAATTTATCCATCTTTTTATTTTTGTGCGGATTCGGGATTCTGGGGATATATTCTACATTTTTCATTTGATTTCGACATATTGCAGTCCCGTTTTGGCCTGCGGGATTAAGAGAACGGATCGTGCCGCACATTCCCTCCTGAGAAATTTCGCCTTTCTTCTGCTGGTCAGCAGCGGAATTTTCCATTAGCTATTTTTCAGGGTCATTTTGTGCTGCGTTCTCTCACCAGACTGCCGCATCATTTAGGCGGCGGTATGTCTTTTTATGGCCTTCAACAACATTTTTGGGATTTTAGGCGTTTTGCCGAAGCGCCGAGAGCAGCTCTCTGCAGCTTAATTCGGTAAAATGTCAGGATTTAAAAGGAGTGACGTCTGTGGACAGCCATACCTCTGAACTATGGCAGCAAATTCTATCCATCATACAAACCAAGCTGAGTAAGCCGAGTTACGACACTTGGTTTAAGGCTACCAAGGCAGCGAAACTAAATGACCACTCCATTGTGATTTCCGCACCGACAACTTTTGCCGTGGAATGGCTTGAAAGCCGCTATACCAAGCTAGTCGGGGCAACGGTTTATGAGATTTTGGGCAAACAACTGGAGGTCAAGTTCGTCATTGAAGAGAGCAAGCCCGCCGAGGTCGACCTTCAGCAACAACCTCAGCAGCAGCCGGTCGTTCATGAAGAAGCTGTGTCCCATATGCTGAATCCCAAATATACCTTCGATACATTCGTCATCGGATCGGGGAACCGTTTTGCCCATGCGGCATCGCTGGCCGTCGCCGAGGCGCCGGCCAAAGCTTACAATCCGCTGTTTCTATACGGCGGTGTAGGTCTGGGGAAAACGCATCTGATGCACGCCATCGGACACTATATCTTGGAGCACAATCCGACCAGCAAGGTCGTTTATTTATCGTCGGAGAAGTTTACGAACGAATTCATTAATGCCATCCGGGACAACCGCGGGGAAAGCTTCCGGAATAAATATCGCAACATTGATATTTTGCTCATTGATGATATTCAATTCATTGCGGGCAAGGAATCGACGCAGGAGGAATTTTTCCACACGTTCAACGCGCTTCATGAGGAGCGCAAGCAGATTATAATATCAAGCGATCGGCCACCTAAAGAAATTCCAACGCTGGAAGAACGGCTGCGCTCTCGCTTCGAGTGGGGACTCATTACGGATATTCAACCGCCGGATCTGGAGACGAGAATTGCTATTCTTCGGAAAAAGGCGCGGGCGGAAAACCTGGATATTCCCAATGAGGCCATGATGTATATCGCTAATCAAATTGATACGAACATCCGTGAGCTGGAAGGGGCGCTAATACGTGTTGTCGCCTATTCTTCCTTAACAAATCAGGATGTAACAAGTCATCTTGCGGCTGAAGCGTTGAAGGACATCATCCCGTCCAGCCGTCCAAAAATGATCACGATTCAGGATATACAGCATCAAGTCGGGGAATTTTACAATTTACGGCTGGAGGATTTTAAAGCACGTAAGCGGACGAAGGCTGTAGCTTTTCCACGACAAATTGCC
Organism: Paenibacillus sp. TY11; assembly: GCF_059772165.1. NCBI lineage: Bacteria > Bacillati > Bacillota > Bacilli > Caryophanales > Paenibacillaceae > Paenibacillus > Paenibacillus sp. TY11. The sequence continues at coordinate 464,841 of NZ_JCBAIQ010000001.1, forward strand.
ATGTATCTGTCTCGTGAGCTAACCGACTATTCTTTGCCGAAAATCGGTGAAGCTTTCGGTGGGCGTGATCATACGACTGTCATTCATGCGCACGAAAAAATCTCCAAATCCATTCAAGTGGATCAGGATCTGTTTAAAGTTATCAACAACCTAATAGAAAAAATCAAAAATCCAACCTGAACAAGTTCAGAGCCTATACACAATTTATACACATGTGGATAGGCTTGATTTTATTAGGGTTACAGTGACTTATCCACATATTCAGTGCGCCTATTACTATTACTAATATATTTTAAAGATATACATCACCTAAATAAGGCCCGCGTCAACGCGTGCTTGAAGGATTAAAACCCGTAGGAGGAACTTATGAAGATCAGCATTCTGAAAAACGTTTTGAACGAGGCTATACAACATGTATCCAAAGCGATATCAAGTCGGACTACGATTCCAATTCTGAGTGGTATTAAGCTAGATGTGAATCACCAGGGAGTAACGCTGACCGCCAGCGATACAGACATCTCCATTCAATCCTTTATTCCGATGGAGGATGGTGACCAAACTGTCGTTCAGGTCGAACAACCCGGTAGTGTTGTTCTCCCAGCCAAATTCTTTGTCGAAATTATCAAAAAGTTGCCGTCTCAGGAGATCCGTATGGAGGTAAAAGACCAATTCCAAACCTTTATCTCGTCCGGTGCAACCGAAATTCAGATCGTTGGCTTGGATCCTGAAGAATTCCCGGTCCTTCCCAACATTGAAGAAAATCAAGTGATCTCTGTGCCAGGTGATTTACTTAAAAATATGATTAAACAGACGGTGTTCTCCATTTCCACCCACGAAACGACACCGATTTTGACTGGCGTATTGTGGAATCTGGCTGAGGGGGAATTGAAGTTTGTGGCAACGGACCGTCACCGTCTTGCCACCCGCAGCGCTCATTTGGAGACGTCTGAAGGCTTGCGTTTTAGCAATGTTGTCATTGCAGGCAAAACGCTGAATGAGCTGAGCAGAATTATTCCAGATCAAAATATGCTTGTGGATATCGTCGTAGCGGACAATCAGGTATTATTCAAAGTGGATCGGGTGTTATTTTATTCCCGCATCTTGGACGGCACCTATCCTGATACTTCTAGAATTATTCCGACCTCCTACAAAACAGAACTGCTTGTGGATACAAAAAGTTTGAGCGAGTCTATTGACCGTGCTTATTTGCTGTCCCGTGAGGAAAAAACGAATATTGTAAAAATGCAGTCGCTGGAAAATGGCGGTTTGGAGATTTCCTCCAGTTCCTCTGAGCTTGGTAAAGTGCGTGAGGAAGTAACTGTGTCCAAATTTGAGGGAGAGCCGCTCAAAATCTCGTTCAACTCCAAATATATGCTCGACGTGCTGAAGGTGATTGACAGTGAGCAGCTGACGATTGCTTTTACTGGCATTATGAGTCCAATTATTTTAAAACCGGCAGATTCCAGCAATGCGCTGTACATCATCCTGCCATATCGCACAACTAACTGACGTTTAGTGTTACCCACCCGAAAACAAGCGAAAGGATGAACAAGCCTTGAAACGGATATCTATACAGACCGAGTACATCAAACTCGACCAATTTTTAAAGTTAGCCGATTGTGTATCTACAGGAGGCATGGCTAAAGCTCTGCTGCAGGAGGGACAAGTCCGCGTTAACGGTGAACCGGAAGAACGTCGTGGAAGAAAACTGTACCCGGGTGATACTGTAGAAGTAGAGGACAATGGAAGTTTCGAAGTTACGGCAGGAGCGTGATCGCCTGGATGGCAAGGACTCCTTTTAGGTACGGAGTAACAAGGGGGACCCTATGTGTTTGTGAACAACATTGTTTTGCAGCAGTACCGGAACTATGAACAGCTGGAACTGAATGAATTTGGGCCCGTTAATTTGCTGATCGGACAAAATGCGCAGGGCAAAACGAATCTGGTAGAGGCGATTTTTGTACTGGCTTTAACCAAAAGTCACCGAACGTCCCGCGATAAGGAGTTAATCTCTTTCGGGGCTACATCCACTCATCTAGCTGCCGATGTGGATAAAAAATACGGCAAAGTCAGGCTGGATCTCTCGTTATCCACACAAGGCAAAAAAGCAAAGATCAACGGACTGGAGCAGCGAAAGCTAAGCGATTTTATCGGTTCGTTAAATGTGGTCATGTTTGCACCTGAAGATCTGGAAATCGTCAAAGGAACACCGGGGGTTCGCCGCCGGTTTCTTGACATGGAAATTGGACAGGTTGCGCCAGGATATCTGTATCATTTGCAGCAATACCAGAAAGTACTGGTTCAGCGAAACAACTTGCTCAAGCAAGCTTGGGGTAAAGATATGGCGTCGGTGCAGCTGATGCTGGAGATATGGAACGAGCAACTTGTTGAGCATGGTGTTAAAATTGTTAAAAAGCGGAAACAATTTATAACAAAGCTACAAAAGTGGGCTCAGGCCATTCATGAAGGGATCGCGGGTGGGACAGAAGAGTTAAAATTAACCTATGTTCCCTCCTTCAGTGAGCCAGAGGAAGAAGATGAAGCTGTCTTATTGGAGCGATTTATGATAAAGTTATCCCAAATGAGGGAACAGGAAATCCGCCGTGGCATGACTTTGGCGGGACCCCATCGTGATGATTTGGCCTTTGCCATTAATGGCAGAGAAGTGCATACGTATGGTTCTCAGGGGCAGCAGCGGACGACGGCCCTGTCCTTGAAGCTGGCTGAAATAGAATTAATTCATGAGGAAATTGGTGAATATCCTATCCTGCTGCTGGATGATGTTTTGTCCGAGCTGGACCCCTATCGTCAGACTCAGCTGATCGAGACTTTCCAAAGCAAGGTACAGACCTTTATCACGGCAACCGGGATTGAGACTTTGAACGCAGAACGACTCAAGGGTGCCAATATTTATCACGTCCACGACGGGCATGTGGAACACTAAGGAGTGAGTGACCGCTATGTATATTCATCTGGGTGGAGAAAAAATCATCCGCTCGTCAGAGCTTGTGGCTATTTTCGATATCTCGATTGAAAAATCCTCTAAAATCTCCAAGCAATACGTGAACCACGCCCAACAGCAAAAGCATGTCGAGATGATTGGCGAAGAGGAAGCCAAGTCCATCGTAGTGACTCAGAATACGGTGTATTATTCCCCCATCTCCTCAACAACACTCAAAAAGCGGGCAAACCAGTTTGTTGCCAATGCTTAACCATAGAATCTTATAGAAGTAGGTGAAAGGCATGTCTATGAATCAACCGTCTTATGATGCGGGCGAGATTCAGGTCCTTGAGGGCCTGGAAGCGGTTCGGAAACGTCCCGGGATGTATATTGGCTCCACGAGCGCCAAAGGTCTCCATCATCTGGTCTGGGAAGTTGTGGACAACAGCATTGACGAAGCGCTGGCGGGTTATTGTGACAGCATTCAAGTTGTCGTTCACGAAGATAATAGCATTACCGTTACAGATAACGGTCGAGGTATTCCGGTAAGTGAACACGCCAAAATGAAAAAATCGGCGCTGGAAGTTGTAATGACCGTGCTTCACGCAGGTGGTAAATTTGGAGGCGGAGGGTACAAGGTATCCGGTGGTCTGCACGGGGTTGGTGTATCCGTAGTGAACGCTCTCTCCAGCAAAATGATCGTTCATGTTAAACGGGACGGACATCTGTATGAGCAGGAATATCACCGTGGTGCTCCGCAGTATGATGTCAGAGTCATCGGTGACACAGACGAGACGGGTACCCAAACGACCTTCTATCCGGACGATCAAATCTTTACAGAAACGACCGTATATGACTATGATACGCTTCAGACACGGATTCGTGAGTTGGCTTTCCTGAACAAAGGCATTGCAATCAGCTTGACCGATGAACGGACGGGCGCCAGTGATACATTCCACTACGAGGGCGGAATCAGTGAATATGTGCAGTTTTTGAATCAAAAAAGAGAAGCGCTTCATGAACAGCCGATTTATGTCGAAGGCTCGCGTGATATGATTCAAGTCGAAGTTGCATTGCAATATAACGACAGCTATACCGAGAATATTTATTCTTTTGCTAACAATATCAACACCCATGAGGGCGGAACTCACGAATCAGGTTTCAAGAGTGCATTAACCCGGATTATTAACGATTATGCACGCAAAAATGGCTTAATTAAGGACAACAATGCCAACTTGACCGGTGACGATGTGCGTGAAGGATTGACGGCGATTATCTCCGTCAAAATTCCAGAACCACAGTTTGAGGGTCAGACCAAGACAAAACTGGGTAACAGCGAGGTGCGAGGGATTGTCGAATCCCTGTTCGCAGAGAAACTCCAGGAATTCCTGGAGGAAAATCCGTCTGTTTCCCGCCGTGTGGTTGATAAATCATTACAAGCAGCACGTGCCCGGGAAGCAGCGCGTAAAGCGCGTGAGCTTACACGTCGTAAAAGTGCGCTGGAAATCAGTTCGCTCCCAGGCAAGCTAGCGGATTGTTCCTCTAAGGATGCTTCGATTAGTGAACTGTACATCGTCGAAGGTGACTCAGCAGGGGGATCGGCCAAGCAGGGGCGTGATCGTCACTTTCAAGCTATTTTGCCGATTCGCGGTAAAATCCTGAATGTTGAAAAGGCACGCTTGGACCGCATTTTGTCCAGTGATGAAATTCGGTCGATGGTAACAGCAATGGGTACAGGGATCGGAGACGACTTTGACATCGCCAAAGCCCGTTATCACAAGGTCATTATCATGACAGATGCGGATGTCGATGGTGCCCATATTCGTACGTTGTTGCTGACGTTCTTCTATCGGTACATGCGTAAAATCATTGATGCAGGCTATATTTATATTGCCCAGCCACCACTATTCAAAGTAGAGCGTAACAAAGTTGTACGTTATGCGAACTCCGAGGCGGAACGTGATGAGATCATCAGGGAATTTGGAGAAAATGCGAAGTACAATGTACAGCGCTATAAAGGTTTGGGTGAGATGAACGCGACCCAACTTTGGGAAACCACAATGGACCCTGAGAGCCGTACTATGCTTCAGGTAACTGTCAGTGACGCGATGCTGGCTGATACACTGTTCAATACCTTGATGGGTGATAATGTAGAACCTCGTCGTGACTTTATCCAGGAACATGCTAAGTATGTGAAAAATCTTGATTTTTAATGTGTGATGTTCCTTCCTAGTGGCTGTATTACGTGCTCATTAGGTAGTATTTTGTAAGAGTTCACAAGGGGCGCCCAAATGGGCGTCCCTTTTCTTGTCATTAACCAGCCCGGGTGTATTTGAATATTTAATCTCAGTGTTTTAGGCTTTTTTCTTAGAGCGTACGGGTTTACCCGTAGATGAAGAGTACCGGCCGTAGCCTACTGCATATCTGAATATTTTATGATAGAGGCTTTTGTTTGGAAGGGAGGAGAACACCTTGATTGCTGGCCTCGTATTAACCTCCAGAATCCACGGATAGTTTTGCTGATCCAGTCCCACATCTAATCCAATTTCCCTTAAACGTGGGTATCTTTTTTGCAACTGCCAGGCTACCCGTTCACCCATTTTCGATAATTTTTGCTCCAGTCGTACAGCTTCCTTTACATCCATGTATGGAGCGACCAGCTCATTGAAAAAGCGCGTTGTCCCACCGCTGTGATGATTGGTGACGACTTTGTCAGGAGCAGCTACGCGTCCTACAATAAGCGTTGTTTCCCATTGGTGTCTCAAGTTCATCTGGGTTAATACTCTCAGATCGAAGGGGCGTGCCTCATGCTGAAGAAGGGGAATCCCGCGTTGGATCAGATATGGACGTTTTCGTATGCGGGAAGAAACCACCCTATGCAGCTCTTCTAGATTTTCGAAGGTGAGGGTATCTACTTCATAACGAAGCACATACCAAGTCCTCTCTCCGATGATTCCTTCTTCTGTCGGCGGAAGCGGCTCCGTGAGCCTTTCTGCACGCATAACCCCTTTTCCATAAGTACCGTTATCTGGCTTAATATAGACAGTCCCATACACCGTCAACATTTCGTTCAAGTGCTCAAACGTGTACAAACGTGTTTCCGGTACATAAGCGGCCAATGTCGGATTGGGGAGAATGGCATTTGTTTTGGTCCACTTACTGGATACTCGCTGAATAGACAAGTATTCTCATCCCTTTCTTTTCGAAATATGAGTCATGTGCTTGGAATTCACAACACTTTGACAAAACAAGGGAAACTAAAGGACAAGCGCGTAAAACAATGATATAATAGAGAAATACGGCGTTTTTCGGAATTTTGCTAAGTGAACCCTGACCGTATACGTATTGTATGTGGAAAAGGCCCTTAGGGTGGGGGCTAATCCCCAGCTCTAGGGAATTTGTTATAATCAGGGCTTGTGAGTTGTACAAGAGAGTAGCGATCTGCTACAGGCAGAAAGAGAATGACGAGGGATTTACGCTGTAAAGAGGACAGATGCGTTTAATTGTGCTCTTTTTGTGAAAGTAATATAATTATACAGATGAGGATTTCAGCCAAAATCCTGCGCAGAGAGCGGAGTGTATAGGCAGTATCTTGTTAGGCTTTTCACATAGAGAGCATTGTATTGAAGGATAAGAAGGAGGACCAGCATGGCGGATCAAAATAACTCGCAAATCATCAATAGGGATATCGGAGTGGAAATGCGCGAATCCTTTATGGATTATGCCATGAGTATTATTGTTAGCCGTGCCTTGCCTGATGTGCGGGACGGACTGAAGCCGGTACACCGTCGTATTTTGTACGCGATGTCCGAGCTAGGCATGTCGCCAGATAAGCCTTACAAAAAATCGGCAAGAATCGTCGGCGAAGTTATCGGTAAATATCATCCTCATGGTGATACGGCTGTATATGATACGATGGTGCGGATGGCGCAGGATTTTTCCTTGCGTTATATGTTGGTGGATGGACACGGTAACTTTGGCTCCGTGGATGGAGATATGGCGGCTGCGATGCGTTACACCGAAGCGCGGTTATCCAAGATTGCCATGGAAATGCTCCGTGATTTGAACAAAGAGACCGTTGATTTTATGCCGAACTACGATGGTGAAGAGAACGAGCCCGTCGTATTACCTGCACGTTATCCTAACTTGCTGGTGAATGGCGTCGGCGGGATTGCAGTCGGGATGGCTACCAATATTCCTCCGCATAACTTGGGAGAGGTTATCGATGGTGTACAAGCATTGATCGAAAACCCTGACATTACGCCGATGGAACTTATGGATTATATTCAAGGGCCCGATTTCCCGACAGCAGGTTATATCTTAGGGCGCTCTGGCATTCGTCAGGCGTACCAGACTGGCCGCGGATCTGTGACCATGCGTGCGAAGACCACCATAGAAGAGATTGGCAATAAAGCACGGATTATCGTGCATGAGCTGCCTTACCAAGTAAATAAGGCTCGTCTGGTCGAGAAAATTGCTGAATTAGTACGTGACAAACGTATTGAGGGCATTACGGATCTTCGGGATGAATCGGACCGCACGGGTATGCGTGTCGTTATCGAGTTGCGTAGGGACGTGAACCCGAACGTCGTTCTGAATAATTTGTTTAAACATACGGCCATGCAGTCGAATTTCGGTATTAATATGCTTGCCATTGTAAACAACGAGCCGAAGATTTTGAACCTGAAAGATGTCTTGTATCATTATCTCAAACATCAGGTTGAAGTTATTCGTCGTCGTACAGAATTCGACCTGAAAAAAGCCGAAGCTAGAGCACACATTCTGGAAGGCTTGCGTATTGCTCTTGACCATCTGGACGAAGTTATTGCCTTGATTCGTTCTTCACAAACTGCAGAAGCAGCTCGTGAAGGACTGATTGAGCGTTTCTCGCTCACTCTTGAGCAGTCTCAGGCTATTCTCGATATGCGTCTGCAACGCTTAACCGGTTTGGAACGTGAGAAGATCGAGAACGAATATAACGAGCTAATACAAAAGATTGCGGAATACCGTGAGATTTTGGCGAACGAGCATCTGGTACTCAACATCATTAGCGAAGAGCTGAATGAACTTAAAGGACGTTTCGCTGATGAACGTCGCACTGAAATTACAGTGGGTGAAGAGAGTATTCTGGATGAGGATCTCATTCCGCGTGAAGATGTTATTATTACTGTAACCCATACGGGATATATCAAACGTCTTCCTGTTACTACCTATCGCAGTCAAAAACGCGGTGGTCGTGGTGTAGTGGGTATGGATACCAAGGATGAGGATTTCGTAGAGCATCTGTTCATTACGAATTCACATCATCATTTGTTATTCTTTACCGACAAGGGTAAGGTATATCGGATTAAGGCCTATGAGATTCCTGATCTAAGTCGGACAGCTCGGGGGACACCGATTATTAACCTGATTCAGATTGAACAGGGTGAGTCGATCAATGCGGTAATTCCAATCGAGGAATTTGTGGCAGATAGCTATCTATTCTTTGCGACCCAGCATGGAATCATAAAGAAGACACCACTTGATGACTATGCAAATATCCGCAAAGGTGGCTTGATTGCCATTAACTTGCGTGAAGATGATGCCCTGATCGAAGTGAAGCTGACTGACGGACAGCAGGAAATGATTATTGGTACGGCACAAGGCATGTCTATCCGTTTCCCTGAGAGTGATGTACGGTCTATGGGCCGTAGCGCTACAGGGGTTAAAGGGATTAGTCTTGATGAGAGCGATGCTGTAATTGGTATGGATATCGTGGATACCAACCTGGATATCCTGATTGTAACGGCCAAAGGTTATGGCAAACGTACCCCTGTTGTGGATTATCGTATCCAAAGCCGTGGAGGTAAGGGGATCAAGACGATTAACGTTACGGATAAAAATGGTCCGGTTGTCGGCCTCAAGGTTGTAAAAACCGAAGAGGATCTGATGATCATTACAGCTAGTGGCACCTTGATTCGGACTAGCATGGGGGAAATCTCCACGATGGGTCGGAATACACAAGGGGTAAGGCTGATTAATATCCGCGATGATGATTCAGTTGCAACTGTTTGTCGAGCGAATAAGAATGAGGAGCAGGATGAACTGCTTGAAGAGCTATTAGAGGATGGGGAAGCTGGCGAGGGTTCTACGTCATCTGCTGAACCAACTCTCGAAACGAATACAGAGGGTGCGGAAGGCAACGATCCAGAATCTTCTGAGGACGAATAAGACCCCGAACATGGAAACAACAGGAGTTAATAAATTTTAGATGGAGGAGACTCTCTGACTATTTGTCGGGGAGTCTTTTTTCTTTTTCGGGCTGACGAATTCAGACAAGTATGCTTTAAATGGCATAAAATGAATGTACAGGATCATTTCCAAGTAATATAATGACATCATAACTGGCAGCTGGAGCAGCTGTTGTGAGAACAGAGAGGTTGACCATGACAACTGTACCCGTATCCGATTTAAAAGCAGGACTTAGATTGCAAAGCGACGTATTTACAGAAATGGGCAGTTTGCTGCTACCGAAAGGGCGCATTCTGCTACCGCGTGACTTGGAGATTTTACAGGCGTTCCTGATCCAGCAAGTAGAGGTAGGGACGGATGATCTTGCAAAATCCAGTAGCGAGTCTACCACTGCTCGATCTGGAACAGCTGAATCGCAAGAACCATCGTTAGATGAGCGGGATGAATCTGCACAATTTCAGGATGAGTATGACAAAATGGTAATGCTCGTGAAGAATGCATTTCAATCGGTACTCGTCTCTAATTTATCTATATATGAACTGCGGGGACAATTGGAGTCCTTACTGGCGCACATTCACCGCTATAATGTAATGACATATACTCCGCCTGCTATGATCGAAGTTGACTATATTTTTCACAATGCCGTGCTAACTTCCCTTACTTCCTACTCCATTGCGCAATGGATTGGGTTGCCTCAAAAGGACTGGATGCAGGTGGCTTTCGCCGGATTACTTCATGATATAGGGAACGCTAAAATGGACCCGGCCATTCTGTACAAGCCGTCCAAACTAACGTGGGAAGAACAAGAAGAAATACGTCATCATACATCACTAGGATACCAGTTGCTTAAAAATGTGAAGGCCATTAACGAAGGTGTGCGTTTGGCAGCTCTTCAGCATCATGAGAAAGTGGACGGTACCGGATATCCGCTACGTCTTAAAGGGGAGCAAATCCACATATACGCTAAAATCGTCGGAGTGGCTGATGT